>JAQSWS010000032.1 GCA_029266495.1 Rariglobus sp.
TCAGGTCTACAAAGACGAGTGGGTAAGCTTCTCGGATTATTTGGGCACGAAACGAACCGCCACCTTTAGACGGAAATTTCTGCCGTTTGAGGAAGCGCGTGAGTTTGCCCGTGCGCTTTGTCTCGATTCAGGCGCCGACTGGGATGAATACGCCTGCGGGCGCCTTTATGTCCATGGCATGTCACCACGTCCCGACAACATCCCCAGCAATCCCAACTTCACTTACAAGAAGACCGGCTGGGCGGGTGGTGCTGATTGGCTTGGTTATGGCGAACCGACCCAACCGCAAGTTTCCAAATTTCGACCATTTGAAGAGGCACGTGACTTTGCCCGATCACTGAACCTGTCGGGTTGGCTTGAGTGGCGTGAGTTTGTCCGCAGTTCGATCAAACCTGCCGACATACCGGCAATCCCACACTCAGCCTATAGGGGACATGGTTGGCTTGATTACGGCGACTGGCTCGGAACCGGACTGAAAGCCTACCACCAAAGTCCGTTCCTTTCTTTTGCCGCCGCCCACGACTTTGTCAGCATGCTGGGTCTAAAAAATCTGAAAGAGTGGCGCGATTACTGTAACGGTAAGCTTGCGCACCTGAGTCCCAAGCCAACCAACATCCCCACCAATCCCGACAAAGCCTACGTGACCGAGTGGAAAGGTTGGGGTTATTGGTTCGATGTAAGTTAATAATCTCAAATCAACGAAGATCCTTATGCATCCAGATCCGCTAAATGCATCTAACGCCATATGGGACGACGGTGAGTGGATTAGCTGGGGTGAAATAAACCGACATCTAGAAACATCCGATCCCGAACAGGAGTCTAATTACGAAGATGTAGACGCAGTCCAACCGACCACTGTCATTGAGAAGTTGGCAAAGCTTGAGCTGCTCATCGACGAAGCACGCGAATTGATCGATCAAGGCCACCGTGACGAAATCGATTTCGGCGAGCTGGGTGAGTTTTACGCCGAAATCCGGTATGGAATAAAACGACACCGCCCCTGTGCCGAAGGGTCCGATGGTCGGCGGGGCAATGATTTCATTGAGGTAAAGACCATCACTCCGTGGAAAGGTAAACCGCACGTCACCGTCCGCCGCAGCGGTCATTTCAACAAACTCGTCATCGTTAAGATCGACGAAAACCTCATGTTCGATGCGCGCATCCTACCGAGATCTGCACTCGGGAAAAGTAATGGAGGCAAAGCTGCCCGTGTATCTTGGAACTCCTTGCCCAAACTAAACGAGTAAGTAACGGCCCGTTTAACGATCTGGAGTCCGCCGAGAAAACCCTCGATGACCTGTCGTCCCGCATGCTCGCCGGTGTCGGCGTAAAGTATGGCAAGAACAGCGACGAATACGAAAAGGCCGGCGGCACCCGCCCCGACGAGCGCAAGTCCCCTCGCCGCTCCACCCCCGCGCCGGCCGCGGTGTGACATCAAAAACAGGTCGGACCTCTCCGCCGGACGGCTTCAACCACCGCCCGGCTTTTTTATGCCTTCATCGCCAGTTAAACCAGAGAGCATTTCATATAAAGTCGTGGTCGTCGGGGTGTCGTGAGCCACGCCCGTGCCGGGCGTGTTCCGTGATGCATCCCCGATTTCGAACCACGCGGCCGACACGGCCGCGGCTACAACTTTAAAGACTGCTCGGCGCGACCGCCGGGCGCGCCCTACCCACGCTTCGCAGGTCAGCCGAGCTTCGCCTCAAAGAACGCTCTCCGCCACACCGCATGGTAAGCAGACGGCGTTTCCTGGATCGCGCCACTGATGGGAACGATCCTTCGGTGATGAATTTCAAACTGCGGCTCCCAGTCCAGCAGGCGGACTTTCGCCAGCCATATCGCGCGAACAAGCACGAGCCCTTGCTCGGGTCCTAGAATGCACCGGCCCCGACAATACCCGAGGAGATGCGCGTGGTCCACGACCGCACACGCCTCCTCCTTCATTTCACGATGCAACGTGTCGAGCCAGGACTCGTTTTTCTCCGGCCTTCCGGCGGGAAAGTCCCAAGTGCGGCCGTTTGCTGAAATGAGAATCACCCCATCATCATCGCCACTACAGATACCCGCCGACCCATGCGGACGTCCGGAGGGCGCATTCGGTCCTTGATGCCACGACGTCAACCAGTGCCCGCCGCCCGTGGCGATCTCCAGTTCCTCATCATTTTTCAACATATTCACCAAGGTCTGTCTTCAACATAAACCGAGGCTGCGCGCGAGGGAAACCATGCCTCGCACCGCGAACGTCTTCGATGAAGCGGCATGAAAAAGCGGACCTCCCCCTGAGGGAAGGTCCGCTTGAGTTGCGGAACGCCGGGTCGTGCGAGCGTTAGAGGATCATCCGGCTCTGCCGGAGTCTCGCGCTTACAGGCGGCCTTCGATCAGGCCGAGCGGGAGCGCCTCGGGCTGTTCGGGGCGGGAGACGATCTCAATGCTCGTGCCGGTCTTCGACGACTTCTCGAACGAGTGCATGACTTCGAGCGCGTGGTAGGCCAGCGCGCCGCTCGCGCGGTGCTTGCGCTTGCCGCCGCTCAAGATCGCATACGCGAGATCCGCCGCGCCGATGCTGCGCGAGTTCATCAGGTAGCGGTGGCTGAAGGCCTGCGTCTGCCATTCCTTGGTCGCGGGCGTCCAGAGCTGGATCGGCCCGCCGAAGGTGTTGGGATCGGGAGCCTTCATCGAACCTTCGGTGCCGTAGAGTTCAATGTTGCTGTGGCCGTGCGCATACACGTCGAAGGAGATCGTCGTGGTGATCACCGCGCCGGAGTGGAACTCGAGCGAGCCCGAGTAGTGCGTGGGAATCTGCACCGGCAGGAGTTTGCCGAACTGTTCCTTGCAGGTGGCGATACGCTGCTCGAAGGCCTTGCTCGTGATCGCACTCACGCGCTTCACCGGGCCGAGCAGGTGCACCAGCGCGGTGACGTAGTAAGGGCCCATGTCGAACATCGGACCGGCGCCGGTCTCGTAGAAGAACGAGGGATTCGGGTGCCAGCTTTCGGGTCCGCGGCTCATCATGAAGGCCGAGCCGCCGACGATCTTGCCGAGCCAGCCGTCGTCCACGAGCTTGCGGCAGGTTTGAAAACCGCCGCCCATAAACGTGTCGGGCGCGCAGCCGACGAGCAGTCCCTTGGACGCGGCGGTATCGATGACCTTTTTTCCGTCCTCCAGGCTCACCGAGAGCGGCTTTTCGCTGTGGACGTGCTTGCCGGCGGCGAGCGCAGCGAGGCTCACCTGGGCGTGCACCGCCGGAATGGTGAGGTTGATGACGAGCTGCACCTCGGGGTTGGCGAGGAGTTCGTCGACCGTCTGGGCCTTGCAGCCGTTCTCGGTGGCCTTGGCCTCGGCGAGCGCGGTGTTGATATCCGCGCAGGACACCACTTTGAGCACCTCAAAGAGTTTCGCTCCGTTAAAGTAGGCCTGCGAGATGTTGCCGCAGCCGATGATTCCGATTCCGATTTGGTTAGGCATGGTGGGGAAAATTACTTGGTGCCCTGGGCGATCTTGCTGGAGGTGAGGTAGCGATAGCTGTCCTTGATGGCCTGCATCATGTCACCTTCAAACTTGTCGAGCTCGACCGCGATATACTCGGCGTGGCGAACGGCCTTTCCAGCGGCGATCAGGTCCACCTGGCCGGTGCCGGCCGCGCGGAACGGGATGGAGTCGCTGACCATGATTTTACCGCTCTCGGTCTCCGCCGTTTTGAAGGCGGCTTTCTCGGACACGATGCCGTCCTTGAAATGGAGAACTTTGCCACGCGCACCAATCTCCTGGATGAACGCGGCCGGATCGAGGCCGGCACGGGCAACCCAGAACACGTCGGCTTCGTAGAGCACGGTGTCGGGAGTGTTCTCAATGAAGAGCTGGTAGGCGCGACGACCTTCGACGACGGCGAGATCCCAATCGTGATTGTGGTAGCCGACCTGCAGACCATGGGGCGCGAGGTTGGCGGCGGCTTCGCAGTAGAGGTCGGCCATCGCCTTCACCTTGTCCAGCGAAGTGAAGTGCTCCTGAAACTTGGGCGGGCAGCCGGTGATCAGATACTTGTGCCCCATGAGCAGGGCTTCATCGATGATCGCGTTCTTGTTGTCGCCGATCGGGAGGCCGATGTGGGCGGTGGGCGCTTTCAGTCCCAGTTCCTTGAAGAGCTTCGCCGCTTCCTTCGCGGTTGAGCCGGGGTAACCCGCGGGTTCGACACAGCCAAAGCCGGTCTCGGCGATGGCGCGGATCGTGCCGGCGTAGTCGTTTTTGGCGAGTTCGCGGACGCTGTAGAGCTGAACGGTGATTTGAGGGATCATGGGAGGTGGTATTGTCCGCGCAGCTTGTCAAAAGCTACGCGAGGAGTTGACCGACCCGACCTTACCAGAAGATATTCCGGATGCGAATTGACTAAAACTATGAACAACTGGCGAAACCTACCCCCTCGCCTGACCCGCGTCGGCACCTACAAGAGCCCGTTGGGCGGGTCGCGCAAACCGACCTCGGCGGATCAAAATGAAGTGCTGTTCGAGGTCATCCAGGAGGGTTCCGTCTATGGACTCGAAGAGCAGCCGGTGTTGCACGGGGAAGGCGCGGTGTTTTGCCATCAGGCCGGACAGGTGTCGGTCTCGGATTCGCCGTCGGAGAGCTACTATCACTGCTACGTCGTCTGGTTTGAGTGCGGGCAGGACGGCTTCGCTCCGGATTGGCCGAGGGTGTTTCAGTGGAAGGATCGCAAGTCGATGCACGCCTTCATGGATGAGATCCTCCATGCGTTTCACTACGTCGCGATGCCTCTCGATGTGATTGGCAACCTCATCCTCTCCCGTTTCGAGTTTGAGCTGGAGCGCTCGCGATCGCTGGCACGGACGCAAGCCATCCCGTCGCAGCTGAGTCTCGCGACCGATTTCATCAACCGGAACTACGCGAAGCCGCTGTCGCTGGACGACGTGGCGAAGGCGGCGGATGTGAGCGTCTCGCACCTTCACATGCTGTTTCGCGAGCAGCTCGGCGAGAGTCCGCACCAATACCTGATCCAGAAGCGGCTGCGCATCGCCGGGCACGCCTTGGCCACGGGCAACCAGTCGATCAAGGCGCTGGCCGCCGAAGTCGGTTACCCGAACGCTGAAAACTTTTGCCGGGCGTTCAAAAAGTTCTTCGGCCGGTCCGCCTCTGAATATCGTCAGGCATACTCGCGCTGACGATCCGCCCTTGCCGGGCCGGGGATGCGCCTCCGCCTCTTGTGTCGGCGCCGTTTAGTGCCATAATCAAGGCACTTCTCCCATGAACAAACCACGCGCCTATTCCGTCAAAGCCTACTCCACCCCCGCCGCCAACGCGCCGCTCGCGCCCGCCACCATCCCGCGTCGCGAACCCACCGATCGCGACGTGCAGATCGAAATCCTCTTCTGCGGCGTCTGCCACTCCGACCTCCACTTTGCCCGCAATGAGTGGCACTTCACCCAATACCCCGCCGTTCCCGGCCACGAGATCGTCGGTCGCGTCACCCAGGTCGGCTCCAAGGTCACCAAGTTCAAACCCGGCGATCTCGCCGGCGTCGGCTGTCTCGTTGATGCCGACCTGGCGTCCTGTCCCTACTGCCGCAAGGGCCTCGAGCAGTTCTCGCCCACCATGGTCATGACCTACGGCTCGATGGACAAACACCTCAACCTGCCCACCTACGGCGGCTACTCCGAAGGCATCGTCGTCGACGAACATTTCGTCCTTCACATCCCCGCCAACCTGAACCCCGCCGCGGCCGCGCCGCTCCTCTGCGCCGGCATCACCACCTACTCGCCGATGCGCCATTGGAAAGTCGGGCCCGGCAAGAAGGTCGGCATCGTCGGCCTCGGCGGACTCGGCCACATGGGCACCAAGTTCGCCCGCGCCTTCGGCGCCGAGGTCTTTGTCTTCACGACCTCGCCCAATAAAAAAGCCGACGCCCTCCGCCTCGGCGCGCACGGGGTCATCGTCTCGAAAAATGCCGACGAGATGGCGAAGCACGCCGGCACGTTCGATTTCATCCTCGATTGCGTGTCCGCCGATCACGACATCAACGCCTACCTCGGCATGCTTGCGCCCGATGGAAACCTCACGCTCGTCGGTGCGCCCGAAAAGCCGCTGCCGGTCGCGGCCTTCGGCTTGATCTTCGGACGCAAGAGCCTGTCCGGTTCCCCCATCGGCGGCCTGCCCGAGACGCAGGAGATGCTCGATTTCTGCGGCAAGCACAACATCACCGCCGACATTGAGATGATCCGCATGGACCAGATCAACGAGGCTTACGAACGCATGCTGAAGAGCGACGTGAAATACCGCTTCGTGATCGACATGGCGTCGCTCAAGACGAGCTGAGCCGCATCTCCGGCCGGAGCCCCCGTGCGCCCACCCCGACCAGCGCACGCGATGGCGTCTGCATCTGTTTGCCGACGCCGCAGCGTGCGTTCGCGGTGAAGCTTTGTTGTCGTCGGTTTCGTGCTAGCGAGGGTCGGCCCAGTCCAGAGATGGAAAAACTTAGCCCTTTTCCCGTCCCTCCCCCCACCGCTAGCCTCGTCATCCGCTTCTCCCTCTCTTCACACCCTCAAACACCCATGAGCCTCAAACTCCGTCCCGCCTCCGAATGTCACTACGACCAGCTCTCGCTGGGCGAAGTCATGCTCCGCCTCGATCCGGGCGAGGGCCGCGTGCGCACCGCCCGCCAGTTCACCGCCTGGGAAGGCGGCGGCGAATACAACACCTCCCGCGGCCTCCGCAAATGTTTCAACCTGAAGACCGCCGTCTGCACCGCCTTCGTTGACAACGAGGTCGGCCATCTGGTCGAGGACTTCATCATGCAGGGCGGCGTCGCCACCGACTTCATCAAGTGGCGCGAGGACGACGGCATCGGTCGCACCGTGCGCAACGGCCTCAACTTCACCGAGCGCGGCTTCGGCATCCGCGGCGCCGTCGGCGTGCCCGACCGCGGCAACACCGCCGCCTCGCAACTCAAACCCGGCGACTTCGACTGGGACCACATTTTCGGCAAGCTCGGCGTCCGCTGGTTCCACACCGGCGGCATCTTCGCCGCCCTCTCCGAATCCACCGCCGCCCTCACGATTGAAGCCGTCAAGGCCGCCAACAAATACGGCACCATCGTCAGCTACGACCTCAACTACCGCCCGTCCCTCTGGAAGACCATCGGCGGCCTCAAGAAGGCCCAGGAGGTCAACCGCGAGATCGCCAAATACGTCGACGTGATGATCGGCAACGAGGAGGACTTCACCGCTTCTCTCGGCTTTGCGGTCAAAGGCGCCGAAAACCTCACGCACATCGAGACGGACGCCTTCAAGGCGATGATCGAAACTGCCGTGAAGGAGTTCCCCAACTTCAAGGTCGCCGCGACCACGCTCCGCCACGTGATCACCGCCACGGTCAACGATTGGAGCGCGATCCTCTGGCACGACGGCAAGTTCTTCGAGAGCCGCAAATACCCGGGCCTGGAGATTCTCGACCGCGTCGGCGGCGGCGACAGCTTCGCTTCCGGCCTTCAGTTCGGCTTCCTCTCCAAGAACGACCCGCAGCTCGCCGTTGACTACGGTGCCGCCCACGGCGCCTTCGCCAGCACCACGCCCGGCGACACCTCGATGGCCACCCAGAAGGAAGTCGAAAAACTCATGAAAGGCGGCGGCGCCCGCGTCGTGCGCTGATCAAGTAGACGCGGCGTCCCGCCGCGTTTCCGTGTTTTACCGTAGGCCGCGAACTCGTTCGCGCTCCGAAGCCCGGGCCGAAAGCGCCCGGGCTTTTTGTTGCACTTGTCCGACCGAGTCACCCATCTCGGAGCAAGCGGTCTCCGGTCACTCGGGAGCGCAAAAAACATGAGCGACTCCACTCCTCCCTCCCTGCCTCCTGCTCCGCCCGCATTGCCCGCAGTTTCAACTCCTTCGATTTATCACAAGGCCGCCAAATTCGCCGTCACGGTTTTGGTCGTCGCATTCTTGATCAATCTGTCGACGCAACTCGTGAGACCGCCCGGGACAGCTGGCATGACACCCGAATCGCGAATTATTTCAATGCTCGGAGGAAGCTTGTTCCTGCTTGCGATCCCCGCGGGGGTTATCGCCCTGTGCGGCATTAAAAAACATGGTCCCCGCCAGCTGCTTTGGCGGGGCCTGGTTGGGATTTTGGTTCCCGTGTTGCTCCTCGGGATGGCAATTCCTGCGTTTTTCAAAGTGCGCAATACCGCGTCGGAAATGTTCCTTCGAAAGGTCGCCGCCGACCTCAACAAAGAATCTCCCAAAATGATCGATGAAATCACCCGCCTTGAAAAGGCCACGGCCGGCCCGGGTAACTTGCTCACCGTGGATGTCACCATCACCTCGCTCAAGGCGGACGAGATCGACCGCGAAATCTGGGCTGCCCAGGTTCGCCCCAATCTCAAGGCGGGAATCGTGGCGTCACCCCTCGCAAAGAGCCTGCGCACGGGCAGCACGATTACTTACCGGTATTCCGGCTCGGACGGCGTCAAAATCGACGAGATATCAGTCACCGCGGAAGACCTTCCGAAAAAATAGTCCACCGCTCTGGAACATTTCAGTTGTAGCCGCGGCCGTGCCGGCCGCGTGGTTCGAAATCACGGATGCATCACCGAACACGCCCGGCACGGGCGTGGCTGCACGAAAACCCGACGGCCCCGCCGCGAAGTCATCCGGCATGCGTGCGCCTAGGCGGACGGCCCAGCGGTCCGTCCCTACCATCCATCACATCCCCGTCGTCTTGTCCGCGGCCAGGCACACGATGAATGAAAAACCGCCGCTGTTCTGGCCGTTTTCCAGACGGTAGAGCACGCGGTTGATGCCTTTCCGGAAATGCACCTTGCGCAAGCCTTCGTTGGCCACCCAGGACTTGTGGGCGTCGCCGCTCTTCCAGATCAACAGGTCGTTGATCCACACCTTCGACTGGTCGTCGCTGCCGATCGCCACCCACAGGTCCGCCGGCTCGTCGAACCAGAGTTCGGTATAACCGTAATAAATTTCGTAATCGCCGATCCCCGGCGGCCTGATCATCGGAACCACCGGCGTGCGTTCCTTGCCCGTCACCTGCGACGGCATCTGGAAAAACTCCCAGCGCACCGGCTCCGGCTCCCCGTCCTTGCGGCCACCCTGATAAACCGCATCGAGGTTCACCACCGTCTCCGGCGGAAATTTCGTATTCAGATTCTTGCGACCGGGGTTCGGCCACGGGCCGATGAGGTGCCAGGTGTCGACATACAGCCACTCGGCGCTGCGCCCCGGCTCGATGGCAACCTGGCCCGAACGCACGGTGCGCCCGTGAAGCGGTCTGTAGTTTTTGACGGGAATACCCGTGATACCGGGCACCGCGCCGGGCGCGCCTGAGCCGTCGCCAGCCGACCGGCCGGTCCCGGCCGGTGCGGCCCCCATCCCGTCGCCGCCCCCGACCCCGTGCACCCCGCCCGCCTGGTGCGCTGCGGCCATCTCGGCGCTCAGGTCCTTGGCCTTGGCTCCGGCATCCTCGCTCGCGAGTTGCTCCATGCGTTCGTTGCGCAGGCTTTGCGCCTGAATCTCGGCGACCGACAGGTTCGCCCCGGCCTCCGCGGCGAGTTCGCGCATGCGCTGGGCCAGCGCGACCATCGAGGCCATCTGCTCCGCCGCGGCACCGATGGCTTTCTCCTGCTCGCGCACCCCGGCCACGCTGGCGATGTCCTGCTTCAGGATCGCCGTGTTCAAGTCCGGGCGGTCGGGCGTGGCGACCTTCGTCATCGCGAGCGCCTCGGCGAGCGGGATCTTGCGAATGGCCGCCAGTTCCGCCGCACGCACATTTTTGAAGGTTTCCGCGACCGCGATTTCCGCGTCCTGCGCCTGCTTGAAATAATCCGCAAGCGTCCGCGCATTGTTAATGTCCGCCGTCGGCAGCACCGAGGGCTCGGCGGCCACGGCTGAACTGTCCTTGTGCGACTCCGTGATCGCCTTGGTGATGGCCGCATTGGCGGCCTGCTGGAGGGCCAGCGACGTTTGCTGCACCGCGATCGAACTGCGTTGCAGGTCGGCCGACTGCGTCACCGCAACCGCAACGGTCTCATTGAGGACCTCGCGCCGCTTCTGAACAACCGCGAGCGCCTCGTCGGTCTTCTGCTGCTGGCGGGCCGCGGAATCCTGGAGGCGTTTCGCCGCAGCCTGGCTCTGCCGCACCTCCTGTTCGGCCTTGGCCAGAACTGCCTGCTCCTTCTTTACCGCGGCGGCGGCCTGTTTCGCCAACTCCGCCAAGCGCTTCTTTTCCTCGGCGGCGGCGGATTTCGCGGCCTCGGTGCTCGCAGCGGCCTCCGCGCGGGCGGCTTCAACGCCCTGCCTTGCGGTCGTCAAAGTGCCCTGCCTCGCCTCCAGGGTGGACTGGGCGGCGGCGGCCTGGGACTGGAGCTGCGTCAGGGTGGTTTGTTGGCGCGCCGCGGCATACTCGGCGGTCGCGAGCGCCTGGTTGGCGGCGGCGAGCTGGCGGATGATTCCCGTCACCGCAGCCTGGGTCGACCCGGCCTCACCTTGCGCGGTGGCGGCCGACTGCTGCGCGGTCAGCGCGGCGGTGGAGTCGCTCGCCAGCCGCAGTTGTTCGCCAATCTCCGCCTGGATAACCACCGCCTGCTGCTGGGCGTTTCCAGCGTTCTGCTGGGCGGTCAACGCGGTTTGCAAAGCCGCGTCGGCCTGCGCGTGCGCCGACTGCGCGCCCCACGGAGTCGTGGCGGCGGAGCCCCGGGTATGCGCCTCGGTGAATGCGGCCAGCGCTTTCTGGGCGGACTCCTGGGCGGACAGAGCCTCTTTTTGCGCGACGATCACCTGGTCAAAAACCGCGGGAAGGTCCTCCCGGACGCGCACTCCTTCGTCTTTGATGATCTCATTATACTGCGCGATTTTCTCCGCGTTGAGCCGGTCGAGTTCCTGTTTGATCTTGAGGAGTTCCTCCACCCGCTCCTTGAAGCGCGGGCTCTCGTCCTGGCGAATTTCCTCCACGACCTCGCGCACACGATCGGGACTGATCCGCATCGTAAACTCGGACGCGTCCCCGGCCGATTTATCGGCGGGTGGCGTGGCGACGTAAACCAGCCCGAAGAATGCGCCGTGCAATAAAATCGACAGCCCCCACCAGGCGCCAAAACCGAGCGCGGAAAGGGCGAGCACCCAGCGGGACGCGCGCCGTCGTCTGGAAACTGGAAGCGGCTCACTCACTTGCCAACGTCCCGCGTGCGCAGGCTGATGTTGCGCAGGCCTTCGAATTGACAGAGTTCGACCACCTCGACCAGGTGCTCATACGGAGTCTGGCGGTCGGCATCGACGCGAATGGGTTGCTCGGCGTTCGCGGAGGCGGCCTGGCGGATCCGTTCGTGCAGAACGTCGGTCGTGACCTTGGCGGAATCGATGTATTTGGTGCCGGTCGCATCGATCCCGATGACCAGCAATTTCTCCTGCGAGGCGAGATTGGTCGAGGCGGTGGATTGCGGCAGCTCGATGGGGAGCGCCTTTTCCGTATTCTTGATCGTGGTCGCGACCATGAAAAAGATCAGGAGGATCAACATGATGTCGATCATCGGGATCAAATTGATCTCCATCTCATCATCGTGCCGTTTACGACGCGCCATGATCACCCTCCCGGTCGACGAACCATGCCACGATCAGATCGGCGACTTCATCCTCGAGGAGAATTTCAAAGTTGCGCGTCTTGTTGCGGAAGTAGTGGAAACAGGCCAGGAAAGGGATCGCCAGTCCGATGCCGAGCGCCGTCGTGGTGAGCGCCTCGGAAATACCCGCGGCAAGCTGGGCGGGGTTGCCGAGGGCGCCGGCGAGCGCGACTTTTTCGAAGCTGGTGATCATGCCCAGCACCATGCCCATCAGGCCGAGCAACGGTTCCAGCGTCGCCACCACTCCGACGGGATAAGAGCGCTGCAAATGGGCGTCGATGTCGCGGCCGACCATGTCGCTGGCGATGGACGAGATGTCGCCCGCCGAGCGGCTGCGACGCTTGGCCAGAAAAGAAATGACCCGCGCCAGCGTGCTCGGATCCTCGTCGGCCAGACGCTCCAGTTCTTCGAATTTTCCTTCGCGCCACAGGCGTTTGGCGCGTTCCGCCAGGCCGCGAGGGGCAATCTTGGACCGGCGCAGGCGGACGAACCGCTCAAAAATAAATCCGGTGCCAAAAACCGACAGGAGAAGCTGGACGATGCCGGTGGTGCCCGACTGATGGAAGCGATCCAGCCAGATATTCCCGCCCGAGGCATGCTCGGGAACGGCGGCCTCCGCCGCAGGCTCGGGGGAGGCGGGCGGATTCGCACCGGCATCCGCCACCGCTGCGGAAGGCGCCGGCGCTGACTGGGCAAAAACGGCCGGAGACCAGGAGGTCAACACGAGGGCACACAGGAGCGAGAGGGTAATTCGCATTCACGGCATCCGTAAGCCTCCGTCGTCGTTTGGCAAGCGTTCCCCTCACCGCCGTATCCGCTCACACTTCGTCCGCGTTCACCGCGAGCAGCCGCGACTGCTCGCAACGTTTTCTCGATTTCTCGACGCCGAGCGCGTCGAGGCCGAGGGCGTTCGCCACGGCCAGCACGGTGCCCACGCCGCAGAACGGATCGAACACCGTGGCCGCGCCCACTTGTTCCCTGGCAAATCGCACGGCGTGCCCGGCCGCCCGCACGCCCATCGCGCGCACCCACGGCTGCCGTCCCATGTCCGTGATCACGTCGGGAACCGGCAGCACGTCCGGACACCGCATCGCCCGCGACACCGCGATCAGGTGCGTGTAACCGGGGCGTCCATACGTCAGCATGCCCGGCGGACGACGGCAGACGATCTTGTGAAACAACACCTGCGCGCCGGCATCCTCCGCCGCACGAATCACGAGCGCGCCTTTGTCCACCCAGATGCCGTCACGTTTGATGTCTGATTGAAAAAACAACGCCGCGCTTTCGTCAGGCACGGAGTCCACCACCAAGGCCACGGCATGGAGAAACCACGTGCGCCACACCGGCAGCGCCATGCCGACTTCCGAAACATCAGGCAACGAGGTCACCGCGCACGCCCCGGCGATCCGGCCGCGCTCCTTCATCCACGGAATCGCATCGGCACAGTGCACCTCGCGCTTCGGCGCGCTCGAACTCTCTTCAATAGCTTGCATGGCTTGCACCCTACCGTCTGTCACCCAAGCGTCACGCCCTCATGTTGTCCGCCCACCCCTCGCCCAAATCCCGCATTCGCTGGGGCATCATCGGCTGCGGTGATGTCACCGAAGTGAAAAGCGGACCCGCTTTCTCCAAGGTCGCCAATTCCGAGCTGGTCGCCGTGATGCGCCGCGATGCCACCAAAGCCGCCGATTACGCACGCCGCCACAACGTGCCCCGCTGGTATGACGACGCCCGCGCGCTGGTCGCCGATCCCGGGGTCGACGCCATCTATGTCGCCACGCCTCCCGGCGCCCACCTCGACGGCGCGTTGCTCGCCGCCGCCGCGGGCAAACCTTGCTACGTCGAAAAACCCTTCGCCCGCAACACGAGGGAATGCGACGCGATCCTCGCCGCGTTCCGCGCTGCGGGTGTTCCCGTGTTCGTCGCGTATTACCGCCGCTGCCTTCCCCGCTTTGAACAAGTGCGGACACTCCTCGCCGCCGGCGCGCTCGGCACGTTGACCGGTGTGCGCCTGCACTTCGCCTGCCCTCCGCCGAAAATAACCGACGTCAACAATCCGCCCTGGCGGCTCGATGCCATCAACGCGGGCGGCGGCCTCTTCCTCGACCTCGGCTCCCACGCGCTCGATCTGCTCGATCACCTGCTCGGACCGCTTCAACACGTCCACGGACATGCCGCCAATCGCGCCACGCCCCTGCCCGTCGAAGACACCGTTGCCATGAGTTTTCTGACCGCGGCTGGCATTTCCGGCACGGGCACCTGGAACTTCACCAGCGCATTCCCGATCGACGAAACCGTCATCGAAGGCACCGCCGGCCGGCTGATGTTCTCGATCTTCGGCAACGAACCGGTCCGCCTCGAAACTCGCGACGGCGTGCAGTCATTCGACCGCCCTCACCCGCCACACGTGCAACAACCGCTCATCCAGACCGTCGTCGACACCCTCCTCGGCCGGGGTGAATGCCCGAGCAGCGGCGACAGCGCCCGTCGCACCTCGGCCGTCATGGATGCGGTCCTGGCCGGTTATTACGGAGGTCGCGACGACGCCTTCTGGACCCGGCCCACGACATGGCCCGGCTGCCGCCGCTAACACGTTACCTGGCGCCAGGCGCCTTCGGCGCGTAGTGCGGCACGAGTTGTTTCAAGTGCCCCTGCACCACCGAGGCGATCGTCGCGGCCGGCACCGTGTCCTTGTGCAACTCGAACACCGCAACCAGCAGCGCCAGCTCGATGTCCACCTTGTTGGTCCCGGCCGTCTTCATCGCCGCCACGATTTCGAGGGCCTTCTTTTCGGCCTTCTTGTAATTCTGGAAATTCTGGTCGGGCGCGGTGTCGCTCATGTCACAAGGGGTTTCCTCAATGCACGCATTCGTCAAGCCCGCCCGCTGTGTCGTTGCTTTCGGACCTCGAATCGCGGTTAACCTCTGCCTCAAACATGTATCTCAGGGCGATTCTTCCTCTCCTCGCGCTCATCCTCGCCGGGGAAACCGTCGCGGCGGTTTCCAGTGAATACCAAACCGCCACCCAGGCCCGGATCAGCGGAACCTACGTCATGGTGGTGTTTGCAAACGGATCCAAGGCCATGGTGCCCATCGCCTCGCTCAAGCCCGAGGACCACGAATGGCTTGTCGCCCTGAGCCGGCAAAAACCGATGGCCGGGGGCAAATCAACCGTCACCATCGTCGCCGCGGAATCACCGGTGGCGAAGACCAAGAACACCATCACCGTGTCCTCCGTCGAGGGCCCCCTGGAAACGATCCAGCTCTGCCCGCCGAACGTGATGCGGGACCAGATTGGAGGCACCTGCATGCTCTATGCCCGTATTCACTGGCTGGATATAGCCGGCTACTACACCCAGACTCCGGAAATCTACAAGATCATCAACGGCACCCCGCCCGACTCGCCCTGGAGCGAGCCGCGCTATGTCGAAGGTCTGTTCAGTGTCTTCACGAGCCATAAACCGTCTCCGGCGCGCCACCGGCTGCCCCCGCAGGAGGAACCGTTCGAGTGGGCGCGCAGCCAGCTTCGCAAGGGCCGCCCCTTGCTCGCGGCCTTCCCCCGTGAAATCTGGCAGGCGCTGCCGCCCGGTTTCATCGCCGCGCATTCATGGAGTGGCGGCACCGTCGGCCACCAGATCGTCATCAACGGCTTCACGTGGAACAAGGAGACGCGCAAGGGCACGTTCCGGATCATTAATTCCTGGGCGGAGCTGCCGGAGTTCGACCTGACCACCGAGGCCGCCGGCGGCGGCGCCCTCGTGATCGAGGAAAGCCTTTCGCCCATCGGCGAAGTGTCGAAGGAACCCGCCGGCGGCCCCGGAAAGGAAGTCGTGAAAAGCATCCGTCTCATCAAGCCCGTGGGGGCGGTCAATCTCTACGAGGTGGAAACCACCCACGGCACCCGTCGCATGGTGGCCGCGAGCGAGGACGCCGTCCGCGAACTCGTGGAGAAACCGTGATCAGCCCAGCAATGCATCGCGCATCGCATGGAACTTGAGTTCGGTCTCGGCGTATTCCCGCCCGGGATCGGAACCGTCCACAATGCCGGCGCCGGCGTAGACGCGCGCGGTGTTTCCATCGACCAGCGCCGAGCGGATGCCCACCAGAAACTCGCCGCCGCCCCGCGCGTTCAGCCAGCCGATCGCCCCCGCGTAAAGTCCGCGTGAAAAACCCTCGAGCGCGGGGATGCGGGAAACCGCGGCGGTCCGCGGCGAACCGCCCACCGCCGGTGTCGGATGAAGACGCGCCAGCGCATCCAGCAAGTGAATACCCGGCGGCATCACGGCCGTGACCGGCGTGTGGAGATGTTGCACGTTGGCCAGTTTGCGCAAACCGGGCGCGGCCGGAAACCGGGGGGCGAGGCCCAACGGTTCCAGCCGGCGCAGGATTGAATCGAGCACATGCCGGTGCTCGCGCAGGTCTTTTTCGCTTTCGAGCAGGGCGGCTCCGAGCGCGGCGTCCTCGCTTGCACTGGCTCCGCGCCGGGTGGACCCCGCCAGGGCCTCCGTTTCGAGCACGCCCTTGCTCACGCGCACGAGGCGCTCGGGGCTTGCACCGATGAAGCTCTGCCCCCGGCCGTTCGCGACCGAGAAACTGTAGCAGCCGGGAAAACGCTCGCGCAGGCCGTTCAACAGGCGCAACGGATGAAGCGCCACGTCGGCCTGCATGTCCTGCGCCCGGGCGAGCACGATTTTTTTGACCAGGCCGCCGGCAATCGCGTCCAGTCCGCCCTCGACCGCCTTTTTAAAATCTCCGACCTCGACCGTCTTGAAGGAGCCGTGCGGCCTTTCGCTGGCGGCGGGTTTCGCCCCATAGTCGAAATGCTTGAACTTTCCATGCGCGCGCCAGATGCGCTCGGCAAGCGTCGCAAGGTCGGCATCGGGCGCAACCAGCAGATTGGCCACCGCCGTGGTCACATCCCCCGCCCTTGCCACCTGCCAGCGAGGCACGAACACCCGCGCCGAGGGAAACGCCTCGCCCGGCTCCACGTCGTCGAGAAAGGTGAACGCACCAAAAAAATGCGGCCCGCCGAACGGCGCATCCACGTCGCCGACCGCAATGGTGCGGGCGAGCACGTCATCCACAAACCGTCGCACGGAATCGAACCGCTCCGGCCCCGAAGCCTCGTGCGTGAGCACCGCCTCGGCCCCCGCGATCGTCGTCTGGATATTGGGACGCTCCGCATAAAAATGCAGTTCGCCCGGCTCGAAAATCGCCTCCAGCACCGCGAGCGGATCGAGCGCGCCGACGGTCAGCGAAATGCTTACCAGTCGTGCCTGTCCATCACTGCGCGCCGCCTCTCGGCACTGGCGCAAAAAAGCAACCAGCGCCTCGGGCGAGGCGTTCTCCGCCGGGTTGATGGGAAGGATGGTCATGCGACAACCCCAGTTGAGAGTTGAGCGCTGAGAGACCGAAAACGGAGTCCTCCGGTTCGAAGCTCTCAACTCTCATCCCTCAACTCTCAGCTCTTCGGCCCCTCCACCTGCGGACGCGGAAAGAGGATCGCCGTCTCGGCGACCTTCGAACCGGTGAGGCGGCCGCCCCAGACGAGTTCGTCCTTCCACGCCGCGCCGGCGGTGTAGCCGAGCACGCCATGGATTTTAGCGGTCGTGTCGGGCATCACCGCGGGCAGCAGCGACACACCGAGACGCAATGCCTCGGCGATCGTCGCGAGTGTCGTGCGCAACAACGCCTGATCGCGCGCCTCGGTCGACTTGGCCAGCGTCCACGGCGTGCGTTGCTGAATGTAGGTGTTGGTCGCGGTGATGAACGCGAACGTGCGCTCCAGCGCGATGTGGAACTGGAAGCCTTCGTGCAAGGCGATCACCTCGTCGCGGGTTTTCGCCCAGAGCGCCTGCAAGTCCTGCTCGGGCTGCTCGGAGATCTCGGCGGCTGGCAGCACGCCACCGGCAAACCGGGTGGTCATGTTGAGCACGCGGTTGACGAGGTTGCCCAGATTGTTGGCGAGTTCGCTGTTGTAGCGGGCAAGAAATTGCGCGAGCGAGAAGTCGCTGTCCTGCCCCACGCTCATCTCGCGAATCATGAAGTAGCGCAGCGCATCGACCCCGTATTTGTCGGCAAACTCGCCGGCATCGACAAAGTTGCCCGTGCTCTTGGACATTTTGCTGCCATTGATCGACCACCAGCCGTGGGCGAGAATCGACTTCGGCGGCTCGATGCCCGCGGCCTTGAGCATGATCGGCCAGTAAACGGCGTGCGGAGGCACCAGGATGTCCTTGCCGATGACATGAAAATCGGCGGGCCAGAACTCGGGCTTGTCCACCACCGCCGTGTAATAATTCACCAGCGCGTCGAACCAGACGTAGGTGACAAAGTCCTCGTCGAACGGAAGCGTGATACCCCACTCGAGCCGGTCCTTTGGACGCGAAATGCACAGGTCATTGAGCGGCTCCGAAAGGAATTCGAGCACCTGCTTCTGGCGATACCGCGGGAAAACGAAGTTCTCGTTGGTTTTGAGATGATCAACCAGCCACTCCTGATACTGGCGCAGCTTGAAAAAGTAATTCGACTCCGTGATCTCGGTGACCTCGCCAAAAAGCTCCGGCCAGGAACCGTCGGGATTGCGGTCCTTGTCCTGAAGGAACTGCTCCTGGCGTGTGGAGTAGAAACCTTTGTATTCGGCCTTGTAGATCTCGCCTTTTTCGAAGAGCTGCTGGAGCAGCTGGCGGACAACCTTCTTGTGTCGCTCCTCGGTGGTGCGAATGAAGTCGTTATTGGAGATGTTGAGCTTTTTGCAGAGCGCGCGGAACTCCTCGGAGACCTCATCGCAAAACTGCTGGGGGGGGATGCCGCGCTTTTTGGCGCTTTGTTGCACCTTCTGGCCGTGCTCATCGACGCCGGTAAGGAAATAAACATTGTCCCCCATCAACCGCCGGAACCGGGCAATGACGTCCGTCAGCACCTTTTCGTAGGCATGGCCTAGGTGTGGCGAACCGTTCACGTAGTCGATGGCGGTCGTGATGTAGAAGTTCTTCATGGGCGGGAGGGCGAACAGAAAGCACGTCCTATCAAATGTCGAAGATTTTGCTGCCCCGCTCCGCCGCCCCCGGGGCTCAATCCTCAAAACCCCGGCACCGCTCCTGATCACCTCCGGAACAATCCAAAGAGTGATTTGCGCAGGCCCTTAAAACTATACTCGGCAATAAATATTAGTTGACCCTAATTATTTCGCCATAGATTAGGTGAGCCTAATATTTCTATGAACAACAAACTAAGGTATCTCGTTTCACTGCTCGCCGCAGCATTGGCCCCCGGCCTTTTTCAAACCTTGCAAGCCGCCTCGGAGCGTCCGCGTGTGCTGACGACCTTCACCATTCTGGCCGACATGGCGCGCAATGTCGCCGGCGAGCATGCCGATGTGGAGTCCCTCACCAAACCGGGGGCCGAGATTCACGGCTACGAACCCACGCCGCGCGACATCGTAAAAACCAAGCGCGCCACCCTCGTTCTCTGGAACGGCATGAACCTCGAGCTGTGGTTCGAAAAGTTCTTCACTAACATCAAAGACGTCCCGCAGGCCCTGCTCACCGTAGGCATCGAACCGATGGGCATCACCGAGGGCCCCTACACCGGCAAGCCCAACCCCCACGCCTGGATGTCGCCCGCCAACGCGCTCATCTATGTGGAAAACATCCGCGCCGCCCTCGCCCGCGTCGATCCCGCCAATGCCGCCGCTTACGCCGCCAACGCGACCGCCTATTCCGAAAAAATCCGGGCCCTCGACGCACCCGTCCGCGCCCAGCTCGCCCGCATTCCCGAGGACCAGCGCTGGCTCGTGACCAGCGAAGGCGCCTTTTCGTATTTGTGCCGCGACTACGGACTCCGCCCGCTCTACCTCTGGCCGATCAACGCCGACGCCCAGGGCACGCCCCAGCAGGTCCGCCACGTCATCGACCAGGTCCGGAACCACAAAATTCCCGTCGTCTTCAGTGAGAGCACCGTGAGCGACAAACCCGCCCGTCAGGTCGCCAAGGAGACCGGCGCCCGCTACGGCGGCGTGCTCTATGTCGACTCCCTCACCGATGCAAAAGGCCCCGCCCCCACCTACCTCGCCCTGCTCGAAACCAACGCCAGCACCATCGTCAACGCCTTCCTCGGTAAATCCGCCAAATGAAACGCATCTTTCTTCCCGCCCTCCTGTCCGTCTCTGCCTCCGTCGCCATGGCCCAGACCGACAAATCCGCCTACACGCTCTTCAATCCGACGCCACGCGACCAGATGCGTGAACTCAGCACCGACCGCCCCGACCAGACCGAAAGCCCCTACAGCGTCGACGCCGGGCACTGGCAGATCGAGTTCGACTTCGCCAACTACACCTACGATCGCGAAGCCGGCGTGCGCTCCGAGACCTGGAACGTCGCCCCCGTCAACGTGAAGCTCGGTCTGACGAACAGCACCGATGTCCAGTTCGTCTTCGACAGCTACTCCCGCGAACGCGTCCGCGCCGCCGGCGCCACCACCACGACCCGTGACTGGGGCGACCTGACCATCCGTGTGAAGCACAACTTCTGGGGCAACGACGGTGGCGACACCGCCTTCGCCGCCATGCCCTTCGTCAAAATCCCCCTTAAGATGGGCGACTCCGGCAACGACCTGGTCGAGGGCGGACTCATTCTCCCGCTGGCCGTCGCCCTCCCCCGCGGCTGGGGCATGGGCCTGATGACCGAGTTCGACCTGCTCGCCGACGCCACCGGCAACGACCGGCACCTCGAATGGATCAACACGATCACCTTCAGCCACGACATCACGTCACGGCTCGGCGGATACGTCGAATTCGTCTCCGCCCATAGCTATGAAGACGGCGCCGACTGGACGGCCCAGGCCGACGTCGGCCTCACCTATGCGATCAATGCCGACACCCAGCTCGACGGCGGCTGCAACTTCGGCGTCACTCATAACGCTCCCGACGTGCAGCCTTTCATTGGCCTCACGCTTCGTTATTAATCGCAGACCACATGACCACGCCCGCCGCCCGCGAACCTCTCACGCTTGAAGCCTCCAGTGTGACGGTGACCTATCCCAACGGTCACACCGCGCTCAGCGACGCCAGCTTCCGTCTCGAAGGCGGCACCATCTGCGCCCTGGTCGGCGTCAATGGCTCCGGCAAGTCCACGCTCTTCAAGGCCCTGATGGGCTTCGTCTCACCGTCCCGGGGCCGCGTTGCCATCAACGCGCGCCCCGTTCGCGAGGCGCAGAAACAGAGCTGGGTCGCCTACGTTCCGCAGACCGAGGAGGTCGACTGGACGTTCCCCGTCAGCGTGCACGACGTGGTCATGATGGGCCGCTACGGTTACATGAACTTCCTGCGGATCCCCAAGGCGGCCGATCGCACCGCCGTTGAGGAAAGCCTCCGGCGCGTCGGCATGTGGGACTTCCGCGACCGCCAGATTGGCGAGCTGTCCGGCGGACAAAAAAAACGCATCTTCGTCGCCCGCGCCCTCGCCCAGAACGGTCGCGTCATCCTTCTGGACGAACCTTTCACCGGCGTGGACGTCAAAACCGAGGAGGCGATCATCACACTGCTCCGTGAACTGCGAGCCGAAGGCCGCCTGATCCTCGTCTCGACCCACAATCTCGGCTCCGTCCCCGAATTCTGCGATCAGGTCGTGCTCATCAATCGCACCGTGCTCGCCTACGGGCCGACCGACACGGTCTTCACCGCCGAGAATCTCACCCGGGCCTTCGGCGGCGTGCTCCGGCATTTCGACCTCGATCGCTCCACCGTCAACGACCACGACGGCCGCCAGGTCATCGTGCTCACCGATGACGAGCGCCCGCTCGTGCTCGGCAAAAAAGGACACCTCGAATACCGCGACCGCACCGGCCGCGAAGAACTCATCGACGAGCGTGAAAAGGAACAGGACAAGCCATGACCACCTGGCTCACCCCCTTCCAATACGATTACATGTTCACCGCGATGTGGACATGCACGCTCATCGGCGGGGTCTGCGGCCTGCTCTCCGGCTTCATCACGCTCAAGGGCTGGTCGCTCATGGGTGATGCGCTCTCCCACGCCATCGTTCCCGGTGTCGCCCTTGCGTATCTTGCCGGCGTGCCCTTTGCCCTGGGGGCCTTCACCAGCGGCATCCTCGCGGCCGGCGCCATGGCCTTCGTCAAGATGAAGACCCCGGTCCGCGAAGACGCCGTGATCGGCATCGTGTTCACCTCGTTCTTCGCCCTCGGCCTCCTGCTCATTTCGCTCTACCCCAGTCGTGTCGACCTCAAGTCGATCATCTTCGGCAACATCCTCGGCATCGATCAGGCCGATGTAAGACAAGTCGTGATTGTCGCGGCCATTTGCCTGCTCGTCATCGTCCTGAAATGGCGTGACCTGCTCCTCTTCTGCTTTGATCCCAACCAGGCCCGTGCCCTCGGGTTGCGCGCCGGTTTTCTCCACGTTCTGCTGCTGCTGCTGCTCTCCGCGACCGCGGTTGCCGCATTACAGGCGGTTGGCGCGATCCTCGTGATCGCCGTGCTCGTCACACCCGGCGCCACCGCCTACCTGCTGACCGACCGCTTTGGTGTGATGCTGCTCCTTGGCTCCGCCATTGGCGCGGTCACCTCCTTCATCGGCGCCTACGCCAGCTTCTTCCTCAATGGAGAAACCGGTGGCTGCATCGTGACCCTGCAAACGCTGGTTTTTCTCACCGCCCTGGTTTTCGCACCCAAGCATGGCTTGCTCGCCGCCCGCCGCGCCCGTGCGCGTGCCTGCCCGGTGGATATTTCGTCATGATCGACACGCTCCTCGAGCCCTTCCAGTTCGACTTCATGCGACAAGCCTTCGCGGTCGGCGCACTCGTGGCGACGGTCGCCGCGGTGTTGTCCTGCTTCCTCGTGCTGCGCGGCTGGTCGCTGATGGGTGACGCCATTTCACATGCCGTGCTGCCCGGTATCGTCCTCGCCTACATCGCCGGCATCCCGCTCTCGATCGGCGCGTTTGGCAGCGGGCTTTTCTGCGCCGTCGCCACCGGATGGATCAAAACCAACAGCCGCATCAAGGAGGACACCGTCATGGGCGTGGTCTTCACCGGCATGTTTGCCATCGGCCTCGTGCTCTTTTCGAAGACGCCGAGCGACCTGCACCTCGACCATATTCTCTTTGGCAACATCCTCGGCATCGAACCCGGCCAGCTCTGGGAAACCGGCATCTTGTCGGCCCTGGTCCTCGGCTCGATCCTCGTGTTGCGGCGCGACCTCCTGCTGGTCTGTTTTGATCCGACGCATGCCCACGTCCTGGGCCGCCCCGTGCGTGTCCTCACCTACGTTCTGCTCATTCTCCTTTCGCTCGCAATCGTGGCCTCGATGAAAGCTGTGGGGCTCATCCTGGTGATCGCCATGTTGATCACTCCGGGAGCGACCGCCCTGCTGCTGGTCAAACGTTTCGACCGCATGCTCCTGACCGCGGTCACCATCGCCGTCGGCTCATCGGCCACGGGCATCTACATCAGCTTTTTTCGCGGCGCCTCCCCGGCCGCCTGTGTCGTCCTGGTCCAGGCCCTGGTCTTCGTCGCCACCCTCTGCTTCCGCGGCCTTCGCCAAACCGGCTTGTCACTTAATAAGTGACAAACCGGTTGGGGTATTACTTCCCCCTTGCGAGCCCGCCCGCGGGCTGAACACACTCCGCGCCGATGTCGCAGTCGTTTGCCCGTATTGTGTTTGGACTCACGGCGGTTTTCTTCGCCGCGTTTTTTCTCTGGCCTATTTTCCAGATTCTCAAGGGCGGCTTCATCGACGCCGACGGCAACGCCACGCTCGAATACGTCGTCGCGCTCCTCTCCGATCCGATCTACCTCGGCGGCATCGGCAACTCGTTCCTGCTCGCCTGCGCCAGCACCACGATGGCCTTTCTGATCGCGCTGCCACTCGCCTTCATCACCGATCGTTTTCTTTTTCCCGGCAAGGGACTCCTCAGCTCCCTCGTGCTGATCCCGATGATCCTCCCCCCCTTCGTCGGAGCGATCGGCATCAAACAAATCTTCGGCCAATACGGCGCGCTCAACGCCTTGCTCATCGATCTTGGGGTGCGCCCCGAGGGCTGGACCCACGACTGGTTCGCGGCGAGTCCCTTCTGGGGCATCGCCCTGGTCAACGCCCTCTCGCTCTATCCGATCATCTATCTCAACGCCGCCGCCGCCCTCGCCAACGTCGATCCGGCCATGGAGGAAGCCGCGGAAAACCTCGGCTGCACTGGCTTCCGCCGCTTCTTTAAAATCACGCTTCCGCTGATCAGAAGCGGACTCTTCGCCGGTGGAACCATCGTTTTCATCTGGGCGTTCACCGAACTGGGCGTGCCGCTCATCTTCGATTATCCGCGCGTCATTGCGGTGCAGATTTTCTACGGGTTGAAAGACATCGGCGGCAACCCCGCGCCCTACGCACTGGTCGCCATCATGCTCTTCAGCACCGTGCTGCTCTACGCGATCGGCAAGGGTCTTTTCGGTCGCCAGACCCATGCGATGATGGCCAAGGCCACCAGCTCGGGCGGACCCCGCGCCCTGCCCCTCTCGCGCGCCTGGCTTTGCACCGCGGCCTTCGCCGGCGTGACGTTCCTCGCCGTGCTTCCGCACATCGGCGTGGTGCTCGTGGCGTTTTCAAGCGACTGGTATGCGAGTGTCCTCCCCCGGAACTTCACGCTGGAAAACTTCCAGCTCGCGCTCGGTCACAACCTCACGGTCCCGGCCATCGCCAACTCGCTCAAATTCGCCAGCATCTCGACCATCGTCGACGTGTTCCTGGGCATCGCGATCGCCTATGTCGTGGTGCGCTCAAAGATCCCCGGCCGCCAGGTGCTCGACTTCCTCGCGATGATGCCGCTCGCCGTTCCCGGTCTCGTGCTGGCCTTCGGCTACCTTGCGATGAGCCAGGAGGGGAAATTCTTTTCCTTCATCAATCCCGTCCGCGACCCCACGATCCTCCTCATCATCGCCTACTCCGTGCGCCGGCTGCCCTACGTGGTGCGTTCCGCCGCAGCGGGCTTCCAGCAGACGAGTGAAACTCTTGAGGAAGCCGCGCAAAACCTTGGCTGCCCTCCCGTCAAGGCGACCTTCAAAATCACGCTCCCGCTCATCGCCGCCAATCTCATCGCCGGTGGCCTGCTCGCGTTTTCCTTCGCGATGCTTGAGGTGAGCGACTCGCTCGTGCTCGCGCAAAAACAGGCGTTTTACCCGATCACCAAGGCGATCCTCGAACTCTTCCAGCTTCTCGGCGATGGCAAGTTCATCGCCAGCGCCCTCGGGGTGTGGGCAATGGTCTTCCTCGGCGTAACCATCGTGGGCATGAGCTTGCTGCTCGGCAAAAAACTGGGCGCAATCTTCCGCGTCTAAGGCACGTTTTCCGGCTCCGCCTCCGTCACCGCCTCCGTCCGCACCGTTCATGATCCCTCTTATTTTTGTCTCTCTGCTTTGGGCATTCTCATTCGGCCTGATCAAGGGACAACTCGCCGGGCTCGACCCGGTCGCCATCAGTGTGCTGCGTCTCGCTTTTGCGGCTCTCGTTTTCCTGCCCTTTCTGCGCCCGCGCGCGTTGCCACGGCGTGACGTGATCACCCTGGCCGTGATTGGTGCGATTCAATTTGGCGTGATGTATATGCTCTACACCGCCGCGTATGTGCACCTCAAAGCCCATGAGATCGCCCTCGCGACGATCCTCACCCCGGTCTACGTCGCCCTTTTTGACGCCGCGGTGGAAAACCGCACGCGCTGGCGGCACATGATCGCCGCCGCGCTCGCCGTGATCGGCGCCGGCGTGCTCATCTGGCACAAGCGCACCAGCGACACGATCCTCACGGGTTTTCTCATCGTGCAGGGCGCCAACCTCTGCTTCGCCGCAGGCCAGGTTGCCTACAAACGCATCCGTCCCGTGTTTCCGAAGGATGTGGCCGATGCCCGCATCTTTTTCTGGCCCTGCCTGGGCGCGCTCGCCGCCACATCGATCACGTCATTCTTCTTCACCGACTGGCTCGCGTTCCGGCCCTCGGCTTCGCAATGGGGCGTGCTCGCCTATCTCGGCGCACTGGCATCCGGCCTCGGTTTCTTCCTGTGGAACTATGGCGCGACACGGGTGAACACCGGCACGCTCGCCGCCTTCAACAATGCCAAGGTGCCGCTTGGAGTCGTTTGCTCCGTGATCTTTTTCCGCGAGACACCGCAAAGCGTCCCGCGCCTGCTCATCAGCCTCGCGTTGCTCGCCCTTGCGGTGGCCATTGCCGAGTGGACGCCCGCGTCCGCAAAAAAGGCGGACCGGTGAAGGTCCGCCTCGGAGGGTGATCGGCGCGCCGGCCGGCGAAGCCTGGCTCAGCTCGAATAAAACGCGTTGATCTTGTCGGCGACGTCGCGGAACCCGATGTCGTCGCTGTAAATGATCTTATACTCGGCGATGGCCTCGGTCTTTTTGCCCATGCTTTCGTAACACGAGGCGAGTTCGTAGATGACGTCCTTTTTAAGGTCATCCATCCCTGGAAGCTCGCTCTTGGCCGTCTGAAACTGGGCGACCGCGAGATCGAACATTTTGCGCGCCTTGAGCGCTTTGCCCATGCCCGTGATCGCAGAGATGCGCACCTTCGGATTTTTCTGGGCCTGCTGGTAGTTGGCGATGGCGTTCTGGTAGTCCCCCGCCTCGAAATGAAGATTTCCGAGCGTGAAGCGCGCCGCGTAGTCGTTCGGATAACGCTCCACGTAAGCCTTCGCTTCGGCGAGCTGCGTCTCGGCAAATTCGCGCTTTGCCTTGGCCAGCGCGGCCGCGAACTCGGCATTTTCCGGGGAAAGCGCGACCTGGGATTCCAGCTCCTTGATCCGTTTCTCAAGGATCGCCGTCCGGAGATCGCTCGCCTGCTTCGCAAGCGTGGTGTCCGCCGCACCCGAGGGAAGAGCACGGGCCTTCTCGACGTATTCGAGCGCCTCGTCGAGCTTGTTGAGCTTCCGGTAGCCGTCGACCACGCTGCGGTAGTGGTTCAAATTGTCGGGCTGCATCTTCAGGCGCTCAAGCGCCTCGTCGATGAGCTTCTGGGTCATCTCCTCGGAGGTCACGATCTTCGACGCCTGCTCGAGCATCGTGGATTGGGATTCGTCCTTCAGCTTGTCGCGGAACGACCCCTTGTCCTCCCAGTTGCCCTTCTCGGTTGTCTGCGCGATCGCGGCCTTGCGCATGAGGCTGAGCGCGTCGCCATCCTGGGGCTTCAGCTTGAGCAGTTCGTCAGCGGCGCGCAGCGCGTCCTTCGGACGTTTCGCGACGAGGCAGGCCTCGCCAAAATTCAGGAGTGCTTCGCGATCTCCGGGGTTCAGCTCATGAATCGCCTCCCAGGCGAACGCAACGGTGTCGGGCATGTCGAGGCCTTGGGCGGCCTCCGCCAGCAACTTGAGCGCCGGCACGCTGGTCGGATCCGACGCGAGCATCTTCTCGGCGGTCTCCAAGGCCTTCGAGGGGTCTTTTTTTCCGCCACCGAAGAGAAAACCGGCCTGGGTCACGGAGCCAAACGCCTTGGCGAACAACTTGTTTTTCGACCCAAGTTGACGGAGTTGCGCCACGCGTTGCAGCCGGCGCACCGGCAGGCAACCAGGAGCCGATTTTAAAACCTGGGTGGTGACGTCGAGAACATAGTCGAGATTGCCGCGCTGCAGCGCGATCTGGGAATTCTCGATCTGCTTCTGGACGCGGGGATCTAGCGATGAAACGGGGATTTCTGGCATAGGGGAATAGAAGAAAGAATTCACACCCCCATCACGGGTCAACGCTAGATTCCCGCTCAAACCACCTGCAAATCAACAGCGGCGGCGGTCGCGAGCCGTTCAATTCCCGCCAAGACCGCGCCGTCGGATGGACCTTCGACCAGCAGGCGCAATTTCGCCTCCGTCCCCGAGAACCGCACCAGGACGCGTCCTTGCGATCCCAACTCAGTCTCCAGCGCGGAGATCTCCTGCATAAGCGTCCGGCAGTCCGTCAGTTCACGCCGCTCCTTTACTTTCAAATTACGGGTCGCCTGCGGGAACTTTTTCAGCCCCTTCCGCAGTTCGGAAAGCGGACGTCCGCTGGCGAGCATCACCTCGATCACTTTCAGCGCCGCCACCAGCCCGTCGCCCGTCGGCGACGTATTCAAAAAAATAATATGCCCGCTCGACTCACCGCCCAGCGTCGCCCCCAGCGCCTGCATCCGTTCAATCACATAACGGTCGCCCACCGCGGTGCGCGCGACGCGTCCGCCGGACGCGTTGACCGCGGCATCGACCCCAAGGTTGCTCTGAACCGTCACCACCAAGGTGGAGGTGGCCAGCTGGCCTTGGGCGAGCGCATGCAGGGCCAGCAGCGTCAGCACCTCGTCACCGTCCAGCACGGAACCGGTTTCATCGCAAAAAATACACCGGTCGCCATCGCCATCGTGGGCGATGCCGAGGCGCGCCCCGCTCGCACGGACGGTCTCCGCGAGTTTTTCCGGATGCTCACTCCCGACTCCCGCGTTGATATTATGTCCGTCGGGCGCATCGCCGATGCCGGTCACCTCGGCTCCGAGGGCTCGCAACACCACGGGACTCGTCGCGGTGGTCGCTCCGTTGGCCGTATCCAGAACGATGCGCCAGCCGGCCAGAGATTGCGCCGGCAACAGCCCGCGCGTGGCCGCGACATAATCCGACACTCCATTGCCCTCCGGCAGCGATAACAACGGCGTGCGGGATTCAGCCAGCATCAACGACTCGATGCGGACCTCGTCCTCGTCGGTGAGTTTGACGCCCGTGCTGGTGAAAAACTTGATTCCATTATCCGCCGCCGGGTTGTGCGAAGCCGTGATCACCACGCCCAGCACCGCATCCGACCTGCGCACCGCGCGCGCCACCGCGGGGGTCGGCAGAACCCCCAAGGAAACCGGCTCCATCCCCGCGGCCGCCAGCCCGGCGGCAACCGCCTTCGCCAGCGAGTCCCCCGAGGCGCGGGTGTCGCGTCCGATGAGCACCCGCCCCTTGCCGCCCGCCCAACGCGCCGCCGCCTCGCCCAGCCGGGAGGCAAACGACTCGTTGATCACCGGCCCGCCATAAGGCCCACGCACGCCATCGGTGCCAAAGTAGCTGCGTTTCATTTTTTAAAAAATTCGCGGGTGGCCGCAATCTTCGCCCTGACCGCCCCGCCCAGGAGCAGTTCCCTCGCCCGCCCGGCGCCCTCGGCGACCGACCCTGTGCGCCCGGTGATCCAGAGCGCGGTCGCCGCATTGAAGACAATCGTGTCCACCAGCCCCGCCGGTCCGCGCCCGTCGAGCAGCGCTTCGACGATGGCGAGATTGGTCGTGAGGTCGCCTCCCTCGAGGTCGGCGAACGGCGAGGTCTTAAAACCGTGATCGGCCGCGTTCCAGACCCCGTCCACGCCACGAAGCCTGCCGATGCCCCGCACCCGGTTCGAGGTCGCTGTAGTGAGTTCGTCGATACCGCGCCCCGGGGCGATCACTCCGTGGGCGGCCAGACCGGCCCCGGTCCCGAGCAGGTCGAGCACCTCCGCCAGCTTTTCCACCCAGCTCTCCGAGAACACTCCGAGCAGGATGTGCGCAGGCCTTCCCGGATTGATCAACGGTCCGAGGATGTTGAAAACCGAGCGACGTCCCTGCGCGGCGAGTTGCCGGCGCGCCGGGGCGATGTGCTTGAACGCAGGATGATAGGCCTGGGCGAAGAAGAAGGCGAAACCCAGCTCGTCCAGCGCGCCCCTCACTTTTTCCGGCGAGGCCTCCAGGTCGACTCCGAGCGCCGCCAGCAAGTCGGCGCTGCCGCATTTGGAGGTGATTCCCCGGTTGCCGTGCTTCATCACGGTCACGCCGGCGCTCGCCAGCGTCAGGACCACCAGACTGGAAATGTTAAAGCCGCCCGCCATGTCGCCGCCCGTGCCGACGATGTCGATGGCGCCGTCCGACCAGCGCCCGACCCCCGGGTCGATGGCCCGCGCCCGGAACGCCTTTGCAAAGGCCGCGATTTCCGCGGCGGTTTCGCCCTTGTCCCCCAAGGCCGTTAGAAACGCGATCTTCGCGTCGTCGCCCGTGTCAGGCGACATCAGGGTGAGGGCCGCGGACTCCACCTCGGCGGCCGACAGTTCCCGGGACGCCCGCAACCTGACGATGTGTTCATTGAGGTCTTGCATGGAGGCATCCATGGAATCGGGAAACCGTCGCGCGAGGGAAGCATAAACTCGACAGCCTCCACGTGCTGTGGGAGCAAACCGGGGTGCGTCGCCTATTTTTACTTCTTGGAATCGGACTCGCATTGAGCCTGCCCGCCCTCTCGCAACCGGCGGAGGGCCCGCCTTCCGAACCGCTCGCCGAACTCGGCACCCGCGATGCGATCATTCTCGGCCTGGTCGAAGGCGTGACCGAGTTCCTCCCCATCTCCTCGACCGGCCACCTGATCATCGCCAACCACGCCCTCGACCTTGAGAGCGGGCAACCGCTGCAGGATGCCGCGGGCCGGCCCATCTGGTATAAGAAGCCTTCCGCCGAACACCCCGAGGGCGTCCCGCTCACGATCAAACTCGCCGCGGACACCTATGCGGTCGTGATCCAGGCCGGCGCGATCGCCGCGGTTGTATTGATTTTTTGGGGACGCCTCGTCGGGATTCTCCACGGCCTGCTCGGGCGGAACAACGCCGGCCTCCGGCTCCTGCGCAACATCATCATCGCCTGCGTGCCCGCCGTCGCGCTCGGACTCACCACGGGGGACCTGATCGACAAATATCTGTTTTCGATCGAGGCGGTTGTCGTCGCCCTTCTCAGTGGCGCCGTGCTGATGGTGGCGGCGGAGCGCTGGCGCAGGCAACTGCCGGTGGCGAACCCGTCCCGCCTCGACCCGGCGGACCTGACCGTCCGGCAGTCGCTGGGCATCGGCTTGATGCAGTGCCTCGCCCTCTGGCCGGGGATGAGCCGCTCCATGGTGACGATGGTCGGGGGGTATTTCGCCGGGCTGTCCCCCGCACGGTCCGCCGAGTTCAGTTTCCTCGTCGGCCTGCCCATCCTGACCGGAGCCGCCCTGCTCAAGAGCTACAAAGCCGGTCCCGCGATGATTCAGGTGTTCGGAACACCGTCGCTGATCCTCGGCAGCCTCGTCGCCGCCTGTTCCGCCGCGCTCGCCGTAAAGTTTCTGGTCGGCTATCTATCGCGCCATGGACTGGGTGTGTTCGCCCTTTACCGGGTTGCCCTCGCAATCGTCCTCGCCGGCTGGTTCTTGATGGACTGATCCCCTCAGGCGGATGATCGCATGCCGGACCGTGATAGCACTTGACGACGTAAAGCGCCGCCCTCTACGTTCATCCTTTATCACTTATCACAGACCTGTTCCTACACACGTCACCCACCCTTTAATCCACACCGACCATGGCTAATCCGAAACGCAAGCAGTCCAAACGCCGTAGCGCCAACCGCCGCGCCGCCAACGCTTTCAAGGCTCCCGAAATCGCCCGTGATCCGACCGATGGCAGCGCCTTCCGTCCTCACCACGTGAATCCCACCAACGGCACCTACCGCGGTCGCCAGGTGGTCAACGTCGAGGTCTAATCCGCGCAATACCCGCGCGTTAAGATAACCATCCCCCGCGATGGTCTCCTCTTCCGGCTTAACCGGGCATATCGCGGTCGACGCGATGGGAGGCGATTTAGGCCCGCCAGAAGTGGTCGCGGCCGTGGAACTCGCCTTGTCTGAATTCACCGGGCTTAACCCCATCACTCTCGTGGGTGATGAGGCCGTGCTCAAGCCGCTGATCACGCGGCATGGCCTCGACGGGCATCCCTCGTTGAGGCTTTTTCATGCCTCCGAGGTGATCACCATGGACGACAAGCCCCTCCTCGCGCTCAAGCGCAAGAAGGACGCCTCCATGTTCCGCGCGATCGAACTGGTGAAGTCGGGCGAAGCCTCCGCCGTCGTCAGCTGCGGCAATACCGGTGCACTCATGGCCGGCGGAACCATCAAACTGCGCACCCTCGCCGGCATCGACCGCCCTGCGCTCGCCGCGATCATCCCGCGCGAAAACGGCCACTTTATTCTGATCGACGCGGGCGCCAATCCCGAAGCCGAGGCCGAGCACCTCGTCCACAACGCGCTTCTCGGCACCCACTACGCCCGGGTCGTCCTCGGGATCGCCGCCCCCCGCGTGGGCCTCCTCACCATCGGCACCGAGGAAGGCAAGGGCAACGCCCTCATCAGCGCGACCCATGAGCACCTCAAAAGCCTGGGCAACCTGATCAACTACGTCGGCCCGACGGAGGGCTTCCAGGTATTCACCGATCATTGCGATGTCGCGGTCTGCGACGGCTTCGTCGGCAACCTCCTGCTCAAAAGCTGGGAATCGCTCGCTCATTTTTTCTCCGCCACGCTCAAATCGGAGCTGAAAGCCAATCCGCTCCGCATGGGCGGGGCGATGCTGTCCCGCGGCGCGTTCAAGGCGCTTAAAAAACGGATGAATCCCGATGTCTACGGCGGCGCCCCGCTGCTCGGCCTCCGTGGCAACGTTCTCAAGGCGCACGGCTCCAGCAGCCGCCACGCGATCAAGAACGCCATCCACGCCGTCAGCAAAATCGTCAAGGCCGACATGCTTCACCTCATCGAAGCCGACGCCGCCCGCGCCAATGCCCTGATCAGGCCGCCCCAAGCCGCCTCCGCCGCCAAGCTGGAGGCGCCCGCCACTTGAGAGCTCCTCCCGCGCACAGCCTCGTTGCGCGCAGTTTTCCGACCTGACCACCATGGGTTCCCCCGTCATCGCCATTCTCGGCACCGGCTCCTACGCCCCCGAAAAAATCCTCACCAACGACGATCTCTCCAAAATCGTCGACACCTCCGACGAATGGATTTTTTCCCGCTCGGGAATCCGTGAACGCCGCATCGCCGGCGAAAACGAGACCACCTCCCAGATGGCCGCCTCCGCGGCCCGTGCCGCGCTCGCCGATGCCGGGCTCACCGCCGCCGACATCGACCTGATCATTGTCGCGACGATGACCCCCGACCTGCCCATGCCGGCGACCGCCTGCTTTGTGCAGAGCCACCTCGGCGTGCCGACCCATGCCGCGTGTTTCGATCTGAACGCCGCCTGCTCCGGTTTTCTCTACGCCCTCGACACGGCCTGGGCGATGCTCGGCTCCGGCCGCTACCGCCACGCCCTCGTGATCGGCGCGGAGAAAATGTCGTCCGTGCTCGACTGGACGGACCGCACCACCTGCGTGCTCTTTGGCGACGGCGCCGGCGCCGTCGTGCTCGGACCGGCTCGCGGCACCGCGCAAATGATCGGGGTCAAACTTTACGCCGAGGGCGCGCACGCCGGGCTTCTCTGCATCCCCAACGGCGGCAGCAATCCGCCGGTTCCCGCGAACGGCACCGTCCTTGCCCCGCGCGCCATCACGATGAAAGGCCGTGAGATTTTCAAAATCGCCATTCGCGAGATGGAGGACGCCGCCCGCGATATCCTTGAACAGCATCAGGTCTCGGCAGCCCAGATCAACTGCGTGATTCCGCATCAGGCCAACCTTCGTATCATCGAGGTGATCGCCCAATATCTGGAACTCCCCATGGAGTCGTTCTTCGTGAACCTCGACCGCTACGGCAACACCTCCGCGGCCTCCATACCCCTGGCCTTGGACGAGGCCCGCCGCTCCGGACGCGTCAAGCCCGGCGACACCACTCTGTTCGTTGCGTTCGGGGCGGGCTTGACCTATGGGTCCGCACTGGTTCGCTGGTAACTCTTTACGACATGCCCAATTTAATCGCCCGCGCCCTGTCCCCTTTCTTCGTTCTCCGTTTCGCGCTGGCGATTCTTTCCGGTTCCGCCCTCCGCGCTGAACTCGTCTGGACCCCCTCCACCGGCTGGACGGTGGAAGGCGGCGTTCTCTCCGGTTTGATTCCCGAGGAAGGCCGCAACGCCCTCGCCTCGATGAACAAGGCCCGAGCCGAGGAACAAAATGGCAGCCATTCGTCCGCTATGTCGCGCTACGAAAGCGTGGCCAAAAAATATCCCAATTCGATCTTTGCCCCCGAGGCACTCTATCGCGCCGCTCGCATCCGCCTCGAACGCCGCCAGTATTTCAAGGCCTTCGACTCCTTCCAAAACGTCGTTTCGCGCTATCCCAATTCCCCTCACTTCAACGAAATCATCGGCGACCAATATCGCATCGCCAACGCCTTGGTCGAAGGTGCCCGCAATCGTTACTTCGGCCTGATCCCCGGCTTCAAGAACCGCGCCAAAGGCATCACCTACTTCGAAAAGATCGTCGAGACCGCCCCCTACAGCGACTACGCCCCGCTCGCGTTGATGAACATCGCCCAAGGCCACCAGAAACTCGACGAACCCGATGAGGCCATTGATGCGCTGGACCGGATGATCAACCACTACCCCCAGAGTCTCCTCGCCCCCGACGCTTATTATAAGCTCGCCGAAACCCATGCCTCCCTCGTGCAGGGCCCCTACTACGACCAGGCCTCCACCCGCCAGGCCATCACTTACTTCGAAGATTTCCTGATTCTCTTCCCCGGCGATTCGCACGTGCCCGCCGTCGACAAGGGCTTGATCGATGTCCGCAACACCTTCGCCGAGAGCAAAATCAAAATCGGCGACTTCTACTTCTACAAGCGCGACAACTACAAGGCCGCCCGCGTGTTTTACAACGAGGCCATCACCTCGTATCCCGATTCCGCCACCGCCGGGGTTGCCCGCGAGCGCCTGGCTGACGTCGAGGCCGCGGAAACGAAGGCCAGGACGCCGGACGTTCCCCGCCCCCAGCCCAAGCACAAGAGCTTCTGGTTGTTCTGATCGCCCCCGCCGCCGTGTGCGGCTCCGCCCCACCTTTTCCATGCGCGCTTACCTCTTTCTTTGCCTCAGCGGACTGCTGCTTCTTTCCGGCTGCGCCAACTACCGCCTCGGCACCGGCGGAACCGTCTCCTTCCGCACCCTCTATGTCGCTCCGGTCGTCAATGAGAGCAACCTCCCCCAGGCCGTCGCCATTGTCAGCACGCAGCTCCGCGAGGCCTTTCTCCACGACCCGCGTATCATCTTGGTGAATACCGCGGGCGAGGCCGACGCCACGCTCACCGTCACCCTCGTCAACTATACCCGCGACGTCCAGACCCGCCAGACCGCCGACACCGGCCTTGCCCGCAAATTTGACATCGCCCTCAACGCCGAGGCGACCCTGCGCGACAACCGCGACGGCAAGCTCCTCTTCGAAAAACGCAAGGTGCAGGCGGTCCGCCAGGTCTTCGTCGACAGCGGCCAGCTCCAGGCCGAATACCAGAATGTCCCCCTCCTCGCGGAGGTGCTCGCTAAAAACGTCCTCGCCGCCACGCTCGACGTGTGGTGATCGTCCGGAATCCGCGGCTGGAAACGTTACCTGCCTCCTCGCGTCTGACGAAGAATTCGGCTTTCCATCGCGCGCGCTTCACCCTGATTGTTCCCGCGTGAAGCACGCTTCGATTCTTGCCCCATCCATCCTCGCCGGCGACCACGCCCACCTCGCGGGCAGCGCCCAGACCGTGGCGTCCCTCGGCATTCCGTGGATCCACCTCGACATCATGGACGGTCACTTCGTGCCCAACCTTACGTTTGGTCCGCAAACCGTGGCGGCACTCCGCAAGGGTTCCTCGCTGTTCTTCGACACGCACCTGATGCTCGACGAGCCGCACCGCTACATCGAGCCCTTCGCCAAGGCCGGCGCCAATCTCATCAGCATTCACATCGAGCCGGCCTACGACCACGCCGCCACCCTCGCCCGTATCCGTGAACTCGGCTGTCAGAACGGGATCGTGCTCAACCCCGGCACCCCCGCCGAGGCGATCGAACCGTTCCTCGCCCTCGTCGACCTCGTGCTCGTGATGACAGTGCAACCCGGCTTCGGCGGACAACCATTCCGCCGCGACATGCTTTCCAAAATCGCACAGATCGACCGCTGGCGCCAGGAGCGCGGCCTCACCTTCCGGCTGGAAGTGGATGGCGGCGTCGACCTGAAGACCGGCCCCGAATGCCGCGCCGCCGGAGCCGACACCTTCGTCGCAGGCACGTCCTTCTTTGGCGCGACCGACAAAGCCTCCGTCGCCCAGGCCATCGCCGCGTGGTAGCCGGCAGTTCGCCCCGGCCTCAACGCTCCGGCGCCTTCTTCGGCGGCAGCTGATGCCCATGCTGCACGCGGAAGGATTTTCCACCGCTGTTCATCCGATCCAGCACCGCGGCGAGCTTGCGGCGTTTTTCGTCGGTCTCGGCAAACAGATCCAGCTGGCGTCCGCCGTCCTCCACGCCCGAAAACCGCACGCTCACCAGCCGGAGCGGACGCTGCTTCGACCACGCTTGCTTTAAGAGCACCGGCACCAGCGGATAAAACGGCTGCTCCAGGTCGCTCGCCTCCGGCAGGCTCCGCCCCGCGCTTTCCTGGCTGAAATCACCATAACGCACCTTGATCGTCATCGTGCGCACCCGCTTTCCGTCACCCCGGATCGCAGGCATCAGGGCATCGATCATGCCCTTGGCGACGCGCTCAATCTCCGCGATCTCACCGATATTCCTGGAGAAGGTTTCCTGCTGGGAATAACTCTTCGCGTCTTCGTGTCCGGTATGAACCTCACGGTCGTCCTCGCCGCGAGCCATCGCCAGAAATGACGGCCAGTCACGGCCCAGCAAGGCTTCGAGTTCGCGTTCGGTCTTCGTGAAGAGATCGCTGATTTTCCACACTCCGTGCGTCTGAAGCGCAGTCTCGGTTTTGTCGCCCACTCCGGGGAGCTTGCCGATCGCGAGTGGTTCAAGAAACGACGCTTCGTCGCCCGGCAACACGACGACGAACCCGCGGGGTTTGCGGAGCTTGGACGCGATTTGAGAAACCAGCTTGTTGGTCGCGATGCCCATCGACACCGGAATCTCCAGTTCATCCCAGATGCGCTTTTGCAGGCCGCGCACCGCGCGCTCGATGTCCCCGGCCGATTTAAGTCCGCACGGACTCAAATCGAGATACCCCTCGTCGATCGAGTTGCGCTGCACGTAAGGCGTGAGCGTTTCGCACAGGTCGAACATCTTTCGCGAGACGTCCCCGTAACTCCCTTTGTGCGGCAGGAGGATCAGGTCCGGGCAAACTTTCAGTGCGCGGGCGGTCGGCATCGGCGTGTAAACACCGCACGCGCGGGCTTCATAACTGGCGGAGGCAATGATGCCCCGCTCGCGACCGCCCACCGCGACCTTTTTTCCCCGATACTGCGGCTGCAATGCCAGTTCAACCGACACGAAGAACGCATCGGCATCGAGATGGACGATTGTGGGCAGGGCGGACGGCATCGGAGACAAAAAGAATTTAACATCGCGGCACCGGGTGCACAGACGAAACGAAAAATTCTCACGGAGGGTCCCCGCACCCGCAGCTCACCGTTTCCGCAGCTTTTGTTCGATCTGCTTTTCGGTGACCTGGCGGACGTCCCACACCCAGCCGAGTTTTTCCAGGAAGCGAATCAGGTCAAAACTCAGGTCGGGCTCGCCTTTGCGAATGCCATGACGCGCGGATTGTGGGAACGCATGGTGATTGTTGTGCCAGCCCTCGCCCAGGCCGAGCAGCGCCAGCAGGCGGTTGTTGCGACTCTCGTCGTTTGTCTCGAAGGGCTTGCTGCCAAACAAATGGCCGAACGAGTTGATCGCCCAAGTCATGTGCTGCATCAGGACCACGCGTCCCAAGCCGGCCCAGACGAAGCCCTGGATCGCGCCTTCGATCGTGCCGCTCCACAATCCGCCCAGCAGTGCGGGAACGGCGAGCCCGAGAAACACCCAGAGCAAATAACGGTCGTCCACCCAGCGAACGACGGGGTCGCGATAGAGGTCATGCACCCGCGACGCATTGTAGCGGTAGGAGCCGCTAAACACGATCCAGCCAAAATGCGCATGCATGAAGCCGCGTAGTTTTCCGATCCAGGTATCGCCGCTCAGGTGCGGACTGTGTGGATCGCCGTCCCGGTCGCTGTGTTGATGGTGGGCCCGATGGCATGAACACCAGAAAAGAATCGGTCCCTGCATGCACACGGCGCCGAGGATTCCCAGGGTGCCTTTTACCACCGGTTTCGTCCGAAAAGAGGAGTGCGTAAAGAGCCGGTGATAACCCACGGTGATGCCAAAGCCGCCGAGCAACAACCCGGTGCCCAACATCAACAGGTCAATCGGACGCACCCACACCTGCCAGCCCACGATCACCAGGATCACGATCACGAAGGTCGGCACCAAAACCGTTCCCAAGGTCAGCACGTTGATCAAATCCAGTCCGAAACGCCGGCCTCGCCAGAGCACGACACTCTCAACGGGTTCGCCAAATTTTTGAAGCCCGGGTGGCGGTAGGTCGTCCATTGGTGCCGCACACGACACCCGTGGAATCAATCCATTGCAAATGAAAGCGCGCTCGGCCGTTCCTCCGTGCCCGCGGCCCGGGCACCTCATGCCAAAATCGGGGTCTGCCGCCGCATGACGTGGACGCGGCCTCGCGCAGGTAAAAACTCAAATTCACGGCGGATGCACGCGTGGCTGGTGATGGGCTGCCTGCTGCTCGCAAGCGGCTCGCCGGAGCCCGCGTGCTGCGGATTGCGTTCGGCTGGGATGCAATCGAGCCCGGGCGCGGACATTACGACTGGAGTTTCTGGGACGATTTTGTGCGCATGGCGGTGGACGAATTTGGCATCAAACTGATCCCCTACGTGTGTTACACGCCACAGTGGGCGGCCTCGGATGATGGTGCCGATTTCTGGCGCTCCCCACCGCGCGACCCGGAGGATTTTGCCCGCTTCATGACGACAATCGTCGGCCGCTACAAACATGCGATTCACTCGTGGGAGCTATGGAATGAACCCGACAACCGCGCCTACTGGCTCGGCACGCGCGAGCAGTTCGCAACCTTGGTCCGCGCGGGAAGTCGTGCGGTGCGCGCCGCCGATCCCCAGGCGACCGTCGTGCTTGGCGGCATCGCAACGGAAACCGATTTCCTCGAAGGTCTGTTTCTCACCGACGGCATCGCGCCCGCGGTGGATGTGGTCAACCTCCACAGCTATTTTGAAACCTGGCATCCCGACGCGATCGAAACGCTCCCCGCCTATGTAAGTCGCGCGGCCGAGATCGTGCGAGAGCACGGCGAGAATGAACCGCTATGGATGGCGGAGACCGGCTACAGTTCCGTGGGCGGACGCGCCGTGGTGTCGGAGGTCTATCGCGCCCGTTACCACGGCGAACATACCGCCGAGGCTCAGGCGGCCGCACTGGCAAAGACGTTTGTGCTGGCACTGGCCACGGGCGAGCTGCCTTTGGTGGCTTGGTATCGCATCAACGATCTTCCGACCTCCGAAGAGGTGATCGGTGACGACAACAACCGCCATCTCGGTGTGCGCGGAAAAGACGGCGCGGAGAAACCCGCGCTCACGACCTTCACGCTGCTCACGCGTTGGTTTCAACAGCCGTATCGCATTCTGACGCCCGTGGTGCGTTCCCTGACGACGGACGACTCACCAGTCGAGGTGCATGCGTTTGCCCTGCGCGACGGCCGCCAGCTCATCGCCGTCTGGCTGGGCACTCCGGAGACACCGGCGGATGGCGCCAATGCAACCACGTCCACTAAGCTCGTGGAGGATACGCGGCTCACGCGCGTGCACGTGAGTTTGCCGAAGGTCCGCGCCACCTCCGTGCGCATCACTGATGCAACCGGCAAACCGCCCGGCAGCGACCGGCTCAGGTGGCGCAATACCCGCAACGCCGTCGAGCTCGACCTGCAATTGAGAGGCGGCGGGCTGCTGTTCTGCGAGTTGCAACCATAAGACAGGAAGGCCTCCGCTGTTCCGGGCATCGACGGTCATGGATGACGCCTCGACGACGATCGGATTTTTTGTCGTGGTCCCGGTATGCTGATTCGCCTGCTTCTGTTGCTCGCCCTGTCATGCGCTTTCACAGGATGCGAAGAGCGGCCGCGGGTTCCGTGGTCGCTGAAAGGGACGGCGGTTCCGGACTTTAAAATCGTTAGCCGCGAGAATCTGTCAGCTGATGGACAGGTCACCTTCAGCCTTTCGGTGGTGGTTCAGGCGTCGTTAACCAAGGAGGAGCTCACCCTCGTCAGCCAGCGAATTATCGAAACACTGCCGCGCCATAATCTGGCGATTATTTTCTACTACTCGGATGCCAGGGACGTGGACCGTCCCTTCACGGTGGGTAAGGCCTGGTGGGGCGTGACCGATCCCAATCAGTTTCCGGCACCAGGCGATTACTCGCACAACGTGCTGGAGATAACGCGCAGCTAAACGTTGGAAGCGGGAGGACGCGGGAGGCTTCGAAACACAGCGGTGTCCGCGTTCGTTTCGTCGTTCCGCCTGCCAGCCGGCGGGGCTCCGGACGAAAAGGTCACCTATTTTTAACCTCGGCGGCTTGGTGGAGGCGCGGACGGGCTTACGCTCGCAGGCTCCTTCTGTGAAAACCGACCTCTCTTATAAAGGAATCCGGCCGGTGCCGCCCCCCTCCCCCGCGGTGGCGGCACCGCAGGACTTCCCGCCGGCCGGTCCGCCGGCGTTGCGCGCGGAGGAGACCTTGCTCGACTCATTGGTGCACCATCGCGAGGTGGTGGAGTCGCACCTGCCTTTGGAGGATGTTCAAAGGATTTTTCGTGACCGGAATGTGGAGTTCATCGCGGTGCAGCGGACCGGCCGCGTGCTGGGGCTTTGCTCCCGTGGGCAGATTGGATTCCTCATGGGTTCACGTTTCGGTTTCGCGCTCAACAGCGCCATGCCGGTCGAAAGCGCCCTGACTCCGCGTCCGTTGATCATTCCCCATGATCTGCCGGTGCGGGAGGTGCTTGCCCGCGCGCTGTCACGGCACGGAGGGGAGTTTCACGAAGACGTGGTGCTGGTCGACAGGGAGCAGCGGCTGCTCGGGCTTATCCGCGTGGAGACGCTGGCCCAGTTGCAATCCACCCTGGTGGCCCAGCAGGTAGACGAACTCAGCCAGCAACATGCGCGGTTGCAGCAGCAGAACCTGGAGCTCTTCCAGGCAAATCACGCGGCTCGCCAGTCGCAAGGGCTCTACCTCGGGCTTTTCGAAAACCATACGCTCGGAGTGGCCTTGCTTGATCAGCAGGGCGTGATCGTCCAGCGCAACCGGCAGCTGGAGGAGTTGATCAACCTCGGGAACGGCGCGGTGGCGGCCGTCTCGCTCGCCGCCTGGGTGGCCGAGGCAAAACGCGCGGAGTTCCTTGCGCTGCTCGAGGCCCACGCACGGGGCGAGGAGGCGCCCGGCGCACGCGAGTTCATGTTCAACATTCCCGGACGGGGCAGCCGTCTCTTTCGTTGCTCGATGGGATGGATTCGCGAGACCGGACAGATCTGCGCCTGCCTCGACGACATCACCGAACAGCGCGGGATGGAGCGGGTCATGCTGCAGCAGGAAAAACAAAAGCTGCTCGATACGCTGGTGGGCGGCATTGCCCATGAGTTGAACAACAAGCTCACCCCGGTGCAGGGCTTCGCGGACTTGCTCAACTCCACCGCGGACGCCGGCACGCGGCGCTACACCGAGCTGATCACCACGAGCGTCATGGAGGCGGCGCAAATCATCAAGCAACTGCGCCAGCTCTCCAAACCGGCCGGGCACGAAGCCCACTCGCTTGATCTGCGCCGGGTGGTGGAGGAAACCTTGCTGGTATTGGGATTCAAGCTGCGCGACGCCGGTTGCCGGGTGAGCAAGCACTTTTCCCCCCACCCCGTCAGGGTGCTGGCGGACGCCGGCCAGCTCAAGCAGGTCACGATGAACCTGGTCCTCAACGCGCTCGATGCCATGGACGGGATGAGCGACGCGGAGCTGACGCTGACGGTGGACGAGGTCAACGGCCAGGCCCGGCTGGTGGTGACCGATAATGGCACCGGCATCGCACCGGAGGTCATGGGCCGGATCTTCGATCCCTTTTTCACGACCAAGGGACCGGTGCTCGGCACGGGGCTCGGCCTGAGCCTGTGCTTCAGCATCGTGCGCCAGCACGAGGGTGAGATCGCGGTGGAGAGCACCCCCGGCATGGGCGCCCGTTTCACCGTGACGTTTCCACAGGACATGGGCGCTCCCCCGCTGTTTCTACCCGGTCCGGAAGAACGCCCCCCGTCCCGAACCACGCCGGCAAGATGGGGCGACCAACGCGTGCTCGTGGTGGAAGACGAGGAGGTGCTGCGCCTCCTCCTGCAGGAAATGTTCAGCGTGCAATTCGGTTGTCGCGTGGACGTCGCGCCAAACGGAGTCGAGGCACTGGCGGCGGTGAGGCGCGAAACCTATGCCCTGGTGATTTCCGACATCCGCATGCCGATGATGAGCGGGACCGATTTCTACCTGCACCTGAGGGAGACTCACCCGGCGCTGGCCCGGCGTTTCGTTTTTATCACCGGACATCCCGGCGAAAAGGCATTGGAAACCCAGATCACGGAATGGAATGTGCCGGTGATCGCAAAACCGTTCCAGCTGTCACGCCTCATCGAGATTTGCGGACCGTTCCTTGAAATCTCGATGCCCGGGCGGGACATCGCGTGAGTCCGCGGAGAACGTAGCGGAGGGTGCGCGGAAGCCTGAGATCCCTGCGCACCGCCTGCGGTTCGCGTGGTCCATGGTGCCATGATCGTTCCGCATGTCCCATTCAATCACGGGCCTGCCTTCGCCGGGTCCGTGAGGAAAGGCTCCCGTTTCATTTAACCAATGGTTGCTGCTGGCCGGAGGGCTGGTGCTGGCCATGGGGCTGGCCCACCCGTGGGTGAAACGCGCACCCTTCACGCCGCCGATGCTCTATCTGCTGATCGGTATCGTGCTCGGTCCCTGGGGCGCGGGAGTGGCGCGCATCGACCCGATGGAGCAGGCCGGTTGGTTGCTTCACGGGGCGGAGATCGCGGTGATCGTTTCGTTGTTCACCGTGGGTATGAAGCTCCGCATCGGCCCGCTCGATCGAAGGCTCCGGCCGGCCCTGTGCCTGGCGTTTATTTCCATGACGCTCACGGTCGGGCTCGTTGCCGCAACGGGCGTGAAGTGGCTCGGTCTGACGTGGGGAGCGGCGAGTCTACTGGGCGCGGTGGTCGCCCCGACCGACCCGGTGCTCGCATCCGATGTGCAACTTAAACACGCGCATGATCGTGACAACGTGCGCCTGACCCTGAGCGCCGAGGCCGGGCTTAATGACGGCACGGCGTTTCCGTTTGTCATCCTGGGACTCGCATTGGTCCAAGGCAGTCCCTTGGGATCCTTCGTCTGGCGCTGGTGGAGCGTGGATGTGCTGTGGGCGGTCTGCGGGGGACTCGCGATCGGCGCATTACTCGGTTACGGGCTTGGGCATCTTTTGCTCCGCCTCACCGCGAAGCTCGGGCAGACCATCGCCTTCGGCGAATACCTCGTGCTGGGCGTAATCGGCGTATCCTACGCGATCGCCGTCGAGGTGCATACGTATGGTTTTCTCAGCGTATTCGCGGCCGGCGTGGCGTTGCGTTCGGTCGAAAGACGGGCCAGCCCGCAGGAAAATGTCACCGTTAAAACCACCGTGCCGACCGCCGCCGTCGGGCAGATCAACGACGATCTCGCGACCAATCCACAAACAGCGCCCGGTTACCTGGCCGGAGTGTTGCTCAACATCAACGAACAGCTGGACCATCTGCTTGAAGTAACCCTGGTGCTCGTGGTTGGAATGACGCTGGCGTCCGCGGGAATCGCGTGGGAGGTGGTTTGGTTCGCGCCCCTGTTGTTCTTGGTGATCCGGCCGGTGGCGGTGCTGCCGTTGCTGGCGATCCGGCGATTTTCCCGTTTCGAGTTCGGTTCCGTGGCCTGGTTTGGCATCCGCGGCATCGGCTCCATTTATTACCTCTTCTACGCAATCGACGAAGGCCTGCCCGAGCCGCTGGCGCGCCAGTTCGTGTCGCTGACCATGACATTGGTGGCGGTTTCGATCATCGTTCACGGCGTTTCTGTCACCCCTTGGGTCGCCTTCAAAGACGGGGAGGAACGGAAGTCGATCCCCCAAAACGGCTGAGCGCCATCAGCCAAAAATCAGGCCCGGGGAGGCCGTTGCTCCACCCAGGGGATATAGGCCTGAACGTAGAGGTAGTGCAGCACGGCGAAGACCGGCGGAGAAAGAAAAACCCCGATCAGTCCGAAGGCCGCGGCCATGATTAACACAAAAATCAGCAGATGAGCCTCGGGCATTTTAACACGCCCTTTCATCACGAGGGGAAGGATCACGTCCGACTCGAGCTGCTGGATCACGATGTAGGCAAGAAGCACCCAGCCGGCTTTTTCCGGCTCGGTGCCCAAGGTGAGCAACACGGCGACAAGCCCGGTGAGAATGGCCCCGATGAAAGGGATAAAATCCAGGATGATCGTAAGCGCCGCGATCAAGAGCCAGTAATCCATGCCAATGCCGAGCAAGGCGCCGGCGGTCATGACGGCGGTGATCGAGACCACGATGATCTGGCCGAAAAACCAGCTGCGCACGACCCGGATCGAGCCCCGGCCGAGCAAGGCCAGGCGGGGCCTCTTCGCGATCGGGAACAAAGTAAGAAAGCCCCTCCCATAATCATGAAAATTAGCGGCGATGAATAGCATCAACATCATCACCAAAAGGGTATAACTAAGCCCCTCGATTCCGACCGTGAGCACCTTCATCGCTCCGTTCGCCACATGTTGCACATGTTCTCCGAGCTTTAGCTCTTTGCCGTCAAAACCGAGCCAGGAGAATTGTCGGATCAGTTGCTCCGCCTTGCCGAGCAAAGCCTCTTTGATTTGGGGACCTTGCTCCACCAGCCGGTGAATTTGACCCGCGATCAACCGGTATCCCGTGTAAAGCACCCCGCCCACGCCGCAGAACAGCAGCAGGGCGGTGATCGCCACGCTTACGCCGTGCGGCAGACGGCACCGCACCCGCAACCAGCGGATCAACGGCTCCAGCAACACGCCTCCGATCATCGCGACCGCCGCAGCGACAAACACCGTCCGGAAATAAATCAAACCCAGCAGCAGCAGTGTGATCGCGGTGGCCCCCAGGAAGATTTTCAGCGGCCGCTTGATCGACTCCGGATGACTCATGCCATGTCGCAGACCAGCATGCCGATCCGTCGTTCCGGATTCTGAACGGGGTCGGGCCCCGCCATGGCGGGGCAGTTGGGCGAAAATATCGCCGGGTTAACAAACCCGGCCCGGACCGGATCGCCTAAAGTTCGGACTCGGTCAGCGTTCCGTCGTTGTCATTGTCCAGTTCATTGAACCGTTTTTTGCAGGCTTCGGCGTATTCCGACGCGGTCAGCCGACCATCTCCGTTCTGATCCAGCACCTTGAACTTCTCGGCCGGAGACTGGTCGTCCTCGAATACCCGTCCGTGGCGTTTTCCACCGTCACGTCCCTTGGGATCCTCCGGGGTGTCGTCCCGCCATTCCCTGAGCTCGGCAAGGGTCACCACTCCGTTCCCGTCGGCGTCCATTTTGGCAAATCTGCGTTCGGCTTTGGCGGAGTGCTCCGCGCGTGAGATGCGTCCGTCATCGTTGCGATCGAGCCGGTCGAGTTTTTTCTCGGGATCGATCGCGAAAGATGCGGAGGGCATGAGCAAGGCCAGTGTGCAGACGGCTATCAACGAGGGCGTTTTCACGGAGTTCATGGGATTTGAGATGAGTGGGTTTAAACGATTCCAAGCGGCCCAACTTAATCACATCCCGTCCGTCTGCCACGGGGCCGGGACCCGGTCGTGGCACCGGACCGTCTTCTTTTTCCCAGGCTCATTTTTTACCTCGGAACCTAATCGGACCTTCTGCCACATCCCGGTGAATTCCGGTTCAATCATCCCGACGTGCGCGGCGGGTCGCCCCCTCGCCCGGACGATGCACCTCGCTGCTCGCGACCGCCTTCTTTTGCATCTTCTCCCGCGCCTCCAGACGATCGTCCGCATCAGCCTCCAGCCCTTCCTGCCCAGGCGCGGCCCCTCCCTCGCACGCGACTTCGATCAGCACGGGAAAGTGATCGGAACCGCACGCAGGCAGGCGCTCCAGCCGCACAAATGTGAAATGCGCGCTGTGAAAAAAGTGGTCCACCGGCCAGCGACAGAACCAATGACCGGCATGGTAGGTGTTATACATTCCGCGGCCGACGCGGGGATCGAGCAAGCCGCTGACTTTTCGGAACAAACGGGTCGTCGCGGACCAGGCGACATCGTTGAGGTCGCCGCTGACGATCACGGGGAACCGCGCGCGGGCGGCACTGCGACCCACCATGACGAGCTCTGCGTCGCGTTCCCGTGACGTTGGGTTTTCGGTCGGGCTGGGCGGCGCCGGATGGAGGCAGTGCAAGCACACGCGACGGCCCGAGCGCAACACCAGCAGCGTGTGTATCGACGGCACGTCGGGCTGGACGAGATACTGGATTTTCGGGTCCTCCAACGGGAGGCGGGAAAACAGATGCATGCCGTAGAGATTTTCCAACGGGCACTTCACCGTATGCGGATAGTCGGTCTCAAGGCAGCCGAGCGCGCGCTCCCACCATTCGTTGGTTTCGAGCGTTACCAGCACGTCCGGGCGCTCTGCACGGACAATGCGCAAGAGATCGCCGGCCCGGCGGTTTGTCATCAGGACGTTGATGGACAGGATGCTCAACCGATCCGCCTGCGCGGCCTGCGTCGCGGTTTTCACCTCCGTGGGAAACAGCGGCGTGTAGGGAAAGATCCACCACGCCTGGTAAACGACCGCAAGCAGTGTCACGCCGGCAAAAAACGCGGTCGGCGCATCACGCCCGGACACCAGGAGCATCGCCGTTAACAACCCGATTCCGAACAGGGAAAATTGCACGCGAGGGAAATCCGCACCGCGAATCCACCATTGCGGCCGGCGTGACAGCGGAAGGAGCGTGAGCAGGACAAACAGCGTCGAAAAAATGCCCGGGATCCAGGATCGCATATGGCTCCTTTCGTCAGCAGCGGAACCGGAATCCTGGAGAATTTTTAATCCATTCAAACATGAAGACCATGAGAACCCGGCTGGACCCGGATGTGTCATAGTCCCGCCCGCCCTTGCTTTGTTCGCTGGGACCGGTGGAACGTCCCGCAACTCCGTTTTCCGGTCTGCTGATCCCGGGGAAAATCCGGGATACAGGTAGGGTCATTGCGCGTAACGAGGGACTGGGCTAGACTCGGACATGAGCAAGGCATTCATTCGCGAAGACGACATCGGGGAGGAACGGGTGGTTCGCCGCCCGGTGTCCTCCCTTCCGCCCGGTGAACAGAATTATCTCACCCCGGCCGGCGCGCATCGGTTGCGTGAGGCGGTGGCCGAGTTGAAGCATGAACGCATCGCGCTGGCGTCGCCGCCGGTTTCGGCGGATGCAAGGCGGGAGCTGCAGGAAATCGACCACCGGGTGCGCTACCTCGAGGAAAGCCTTCGCACCGCCGAGATCGTCCAGGTGCCCCCGCCGCCGTGGACCATTGTTCGCTTCGGCGCCATCGTGGTGGTGCGAGACAGCGAGGGCGAAGAGGCCCGTTATCGCATCGTCGGCGTGGATGAAGCCGATCTCTTTCCGGACTCGGTGAGCTGGCGCTCGCCCATCGGCCGGGCGCTGCTCCTCGCCAGGGTGGGTCAACGTGTGACGTTTGAATCCCCGCGCGGTCGCGTGCGGCTGGAGATTCTCTCGATATCGTATGCGTGAACCGGATACTCGAGGCGCACGGCTTGATCATCGGCGCGCGGAGGAGCGGAGCCGGCGCGCCTCATGCTTCCTGGCGAAAAAACGTTCCCAACCGCCAATGGGCTCGGAGAGGGGCGTGGGCCGGCCGGGCGCGTTTTCCTCCGCCATCATCCTGCGCCGCAGCCGGTGGAAGGCCACGGAGCACGCCACGGTAATCGCCGCAAAATAGATCGCGAAGCCGGCCAGACGCAGCGGCGTAAGGTGATCGGCGATGTCGCCAAACGTGACTCCAACCACCGACCGGGCCACCGTGATCGGAAGCCCCCAACGCAAAAACGTGCCGAGCGGCACGCCGATGAGCGGCAGCACATAAATCTGCGCAAAGTAGGGCACGCCCGGCAGCAGCATGGTAAACAGCGTCACCGGGGTGTGCGTGCCGTTGGGCAGACGCTTGCGCAAGGGCTCCAGTTTGCGTGCAAAAAAACCCGGAGCCAGCTTCACGAGTCCATGAGCGGCGAGAAAATGCAGGACGGTTGCCAGGGCGACCCAGACACAACCAGGTCCGAGGCCGAAATGCAGGCCCGCCACCGCATGCACCACCGTCACTGGAAATCCGACCAGCGGCAGCACCACGATCGCGGCAAACACCAGAAAGCCATTCAAGGCCTCCGCCCGCCGGTGCACGGCCTCCACGTCGATGTGACGGTAAACCAGCATTACGCCCACCACAGCGGCCGCACCCAGGCCGATCAGCAGGTATTGCTTCGGCGTAAGGCGCCGCAGGCGGGAAAGCATGACATCATGGACTCCGTTCCCCGCCAACGGTTCGGTGGCAGGACGGTCAAAACGAATATCGCCCCCGGCCCCACGCGCATCCATCCTCACTGCTTCCGAAATGCAATCGCCCCTTGATCATGACTCTGCGCATCCCGCTCGATGAGAACGAGCGGCGGATTCTCGCCACCTTTGTCATCACCTATGGGCTGAGCATCGTCACGTGGGCGTTCTTGCATGATCTCCATCTGATCAGCGTCGAACCGCGGCACTTCACCGAGTATCACCGGCCCTTGCTGCCGCTTTCGAATCACGGGTTGCTCGCGTTGCAATACGCCACGGTGGCCACGCTGGGCCCCGGGATGGCCTTCGGTGCGGTCACCTTCGCGGTGTGCCGGCTGGGTTCATGGCCGCGCATCGGCGCGGGTCCGGCGTGGCGGACCTTCCTGCCGTTCGTCGCCGCGATCGAGATCAGCGCGCTCCTGACCGGTGCCCTCGCCCGCTCGCGTCATGCGGCGGGATTGTCCCTGCCCTATCCGGAGATGCTCTACCCCGACACGACCGCGGGTATCGCCTACAGCCAGTCGGTGAACATCACCGCCTACCTGGCCGCGGTGATTTTTGGCGCCGGCTATCAACTCACGTTGTTGATCCGCCGCAGGCTCGCGACGGCACGAACCAGGAAATAACCAGGCCGCTGGACCGCGCCGCCGCTTGCCGTGAAAAAGCCGGAGGCGGAACGATCCGCCTCCGGCTTGCGATGCGTTGACTGCGACAGGGATTACGGCAGCACGAGTTGGAAACGAACGGCGTCCGCAATCACGTGGCCGGTCGTGCCGGTGTTGGACAGCATGACCTTGCCGCCGGTGCCGGCGTTGAACGGATAGGTGCCCAGCAATTGCCAGGAGCCGCCGTTGACCTGCTGATTTTTATACACGGGGACGGTGCCGGCATTGTAGGTGATGTTATACGGCACGTTGTTCGAACGACTGACGTCGGCGGTCCAGCGGGCATAGACATTGTAGGTCCCGGCCACGGGCAGGTTGGGGGTGAACGTGGCGGTCTTGGATCCTTTGCCGGTGTTGTCGTCGTGAATGTAATTCACGCCTTGGAAGCCGGCGATGCCCGTGCTGTGGGGCCAGGTGCCGACTTTGACGCAGTTGGCGTTGTCCACGATGATTTCGCCGGCGATCGGCGTGAAGCGAACGGCGTCGGCAATCACATGGCCGTTGGTGCCGGTCGTGCGGATCTTCACGGATGCATTGGTCTTCGAGAGCGCGTAGGTGCCGAGCAACCTCCAGGTGCCTCCGTTGACGGTCTGGTCGACGGTCACGGTGGCGGTGGCTCCATTGGCCTTCACGATGTCGACCGGGACGTTCGTCGCGCGGCCGGCGCCGGAAGTCCAGCGCAGGTAGACATTGTAGGTGCCGCTCTCGCTCAGGGCCGGTGTGAACTGGACGGACTTGGAGCCCTTGTTGGTGTTGTTGTCATGAAGATAACCGCTGCCGTTGTAACCGGCCACGCCGGTGCTGTTGATCCAGCCGTCGGCGCCGGGAACGACGGTGATGCCGGAGGTGTCCTCGCTGTCCTTCACCGGTTCGCTCCGCAGGTAGACGCGACTGTAGTCCCAGTCGTAATATTTGCCGGCGAGCGCGGAGGCGGCCAGGGGGAAGTTATTGTTCGCGACCGTGCGACTGCCCCAGGTGCCGTCGAAGATGAAACTCATGTTGATGGGTTCATCGGTGGGCTCGGCGCCAAAGGTCCAGTGAAGCGTGCCGCTCTGCACCTCGATGCCGTCCACGTAGGCGCTGTAGGTGTTGTCCTTGCGATAAAGCCAGGTCCACGTGTGCCAGTTGGAGGCCAGGTAAGGTGGCGGCGTGCCGTAGGCGGGGATGCCGCGGGACTGCATGGCGTTGGCCCAGTTGGAGTGATAATCCGTGGTGGCGGTGCCGCCGACCACGCTGGAGTGCCAATACCGGCCGTCGTAATTCGTGCCGCCTCCGATCGCGGTGTTGTCGTAGCCAAACGTTTCGATGAGGTCGTATTCGGCTCCCTTCGGAACGTTATTTTCCATCGCCCACTTGTTCCCGGCCGTCCAGAGCGCGAACCAGAAATAAGGCGGGGTCACATAACGCACCCGCGTCTCCCACAGGATGTCCTGCCCCAGGAGCGAACCGCCTCGCGGCAGCGTCCACTTGGCCTGGAACGAACCGCTGCCGGTGTTCATCGCGGCCGGGGTCAGCGTCGTCGCGCCGTTCAGCGGCACCAGATAGGTGCGCAGCGCGTCCGTCTGGAATGCACGGACCGGCGTGGCGGTGTTGACGCCCTCGACCGGCTGGCCGGACAACGCATTGGTGGTGTCCGGAGCGACGATCTTTGCTCCATAGTTCCCGTTGGCGATGGTCCCGAACTGGTCGTGATACTGGAAGTGCGAACTCATGGTCGTGATATTGGTGACCGTGCTGCTCGCGCTGGTGCCGAAATTCCAGTTCTTGACCAGGGCCCATCCGGAGCCGCCCACGGAGTTGGCGGGAGCCGGGCCGTCCGCCGGACTGGCGATGGTGCCTCCGCCGATCGTTTCGGCCGAGACCAACGCGGGGGCGATCAGGGTGGAAAAACCGACGGAATACGCGACCTTCGAGGACAAGGCGCGGCGTAGTTGAATCAACAATACAGACATGGTGTGTCCTGGGGTTTGGGGTTTACTGCAAACGAACCGACGGCCCCGACCAAAGCATCCGCGCGCAAATGCAAAAGGCCGGCGATGCCCAACTGTTTATCATGCGCCAGCCCGATGGACACGATGTCCCCGTCGTTTTTCGCCGGGGAACCGGATGAAAAATCAGCGTCTCGGCGGACGCGGCGGTTCCTTGCGCTTTGGCAGGGCACCCGCGGACTCCGCCGCCGCCTTGTCTCCGACGTAGATCACGTAGGCGCTGCGTTTGGCGGTCGGGAAAAGCCGGGCGGGAATGGCCTGTGCGATGAAACCCGCCGCGCGCAGGCGTTTTTCAAAGGTGTGGTCGGGACTCGCGGACCAGATCGCCAGCCGTCCGCCGGGGCGGAGCTTTGACTTGATCATGTCCAGCCCGCGCGGCCCGTAGAGACGGACGTTGCCGGCCTGCACCATTGGGACCGGGCCGTTGTCCACATCGAGGAGAATGGCTTCGTAGGAATTCGGGCGGGCCTTTGCGATCGTGTCCACCACGTCGCCAAGGCGCACCTGCACGCGCGGGTCATCCAGGAGGTGGCCGTTGAGTTTGGCCATGAAGGTGCGGTTCCACTCGATGACCTCGGGCATGAGTTCACCGACCTCGACGACGGCCTTGGGACCGGCCTTCGCAAGCACGGCCTTGAGGGTGTAGCCAAGCCCCATGCCGCCGATCAGAACGCGGGTCGGAGCCTTCGTGTCGACCAAGGCGTGCGAGAGCTCGCCGAGCAGCACCTCGGAGGCACTCGTGGAGGAGTGCATGAGATCCTGGCCGTTGAGGCGAACGCAGTAGCTGCCATCGTGTTCGTGGAGCGACAGACGGGCGCCGTCGGGCGTGCGCGTTTCAGCCAGGTTGTAATGAGGTTTCATCGAAGAAGAGGCCGACGATGCGGTGCAGACGGCGGCACGCAAGACAGGGAACAGGCGGGCGGTTGCAGGGTCGGGAAGGAAACATGCGTCGTCCCATCGTAGCCGTTTTACTCGCACTTGGCGTCCTGGCTTCACTGCCCGGCGGTTGCGTCTCACGGACCGAAACGAGAAAAAACCTGAGCGTTTTCATGCCGGGCGTGACCCGCGCGGCGGTGATCGACGAACTCGGCACTCCCGTTTCGACCACCACCAGCCGGGCGGGAACCACGGTGGACATCTTCACCTTCGTGCAAGGCACGGCCGAGAGCAAAAAGGCCCCGCGTCCGGTCGAACCCGAGCAGGCGGAAGCCACCGAGGTGCTGGCGTTGCTGGATCAGTCCGGCAAATCGCCAACGAAACTGCTCACCGGCAAGAAGCTGACCGTCCAGGTCAACTACGATGCCGAAGAACGGGTGCGCGACACGGTGCTGCTGCGCATGGAATGAACGTCGCTCGGTCGTCGCCGCGAACGCCCGGCGGGAGAAGATTGTTCACCCGCCGGCGCTCACGACTACGTGGACCGGCTCAGTGCTTGAAGTGGCGGATGCCGGTGAAGACCATCGCCATGCCGCGCTCGTCGGCGGCCTTGATGACTTCCTCGTCGCGCACGCTTCCGCCCGGCTGGATGGCGGCGGTCGCACCGGCCTCGGCCGCGGCGATCAGGCCGTCGGCAAAGGGGAATAATGCCTCCGAGACGACGACGGAGCCTGCGAGATCGAGCTTGGCCTCGCCTGCCTTCCACACGGCGATGCGCGAGCTGTCCACGCGGGCCATCTGGCCGGCGCCGACCCCGAGCGTCTGCTCGTTCTTCACGTAAACGATGGCGTTCGACTTGACGTGTTTGCACACGCGCCAGCCGAACATCATCGTGTCCCACTCTTCCGCGGTGGGCTGGCGCTTGGTGACGACTTTGAAGTTGCGAGGATCGCCGAGGAGTTTGTTGCGGTCCTGCACGAGCAGGCCGCCGACGACGGAACGCACATCCTGGAGCGAATCGGCGCCCAGGCCCTCCTTCGCGATCATCAGGCGGAGGTTTTTCTTCTTTGCGAAGATGGCGAGCGCCTCGTCGCTAAAACGCGGGGCGATGATCACCTCGGTGAAGATGTCCGCGATTTTGGCGGCTAGGCCGGCCTCGAGCGTGCGATTGACGACGATGATGCCGCCGAAGGGCGCCTGGCGGTCGGTCGAGTAGGCTTTTTCCCACGCCGTATCCAAATTCTCGGCACTGGCGACGCCGCACGGGTTGGTGTGCTTGAGGATGGCGAGCGTGGGTTTCTCGAACTCGCCGATGAGGTAGGTGGCGGAGGTGATGTCGAGAATGTTGTTATAGGAGAGTTCCTTGCCCTGAAGCTGCTGAAAATGGTCGTGGAACGTGCCGTAAAGGGCGGCCTGCTGATGGGGATTTTCGCCGTAGCGAAGGGACTGCGCCTTCTTATAAGAGAGGGTGAGCGTTTCAGGCAGGCCGCTCAACGCATCGAGATTCGGTTCCTCTGCCTGCGACTCGAGGTAGCGGGCGATCGCGGTGTCGTAGGCTCCGGTGCGCTGGAAGACCTTGAGCGCGAGTTTGCGGCGGAGGGAGGGCAACGCTGCGGGGTTCGCGAATGCGGCGAGAACGGCATTGTAGTCGTTGTGGTCGACCACGACGGTGACGCTCTCGTGGTTTTTGGCGGCGCTGCGCAACATCGAGGGACCGCCGATATCGATGTTTTCAATGGCCTCCTCGAAATGGACGTCCTTTTTGGCGACGGTCTGCTCGAACGGATAGAGGTTCACCACGACGAGATCGATCATGTCGATGCCATGGGCCTTGGCGGCGGCCTGGTGGTCGGCCTTGTCGCGGCGGGCCAGCAGACCGCCGTGAATCTTCGGGTGAAGGGTCTTTACGCGCCCTTCCATCATCTCGGGGAAGCCGGTGTGCTGGCTGACCTCGGTGACGGGCAGGCCTTTTTCCGCAAGGAGTTTGGCGGTGCCCCCGGTCGAGAGGAGCTTGTAGCCGTGCTGCTTCACGAGGGCGGTGGCAAAGTCCACCAAGCCTGATTTGTCGCTCACCGAAAGAAGGGCCAGTTTTTCCATAAAAGGGCGTTTGTGCGCCCCGGCAAAAGCAGAGGCAAGCCCGCAGTGCGATGACGCCCTCGTCCAATGGTTGCAATGCGCCCTCCCGTGCGTTGCTTGTTGGCCGTGCCCGCTTCCCTCGCCCTCCCCGGCCTCACCGCCCACCTCGACAAACTCGTGTATCATCACGGGGGAAAAAGCCTGCCTCCGGACAAGCCCCACGCGTTCGTGTATTTCATCACGATTCACAACGGCTCCGAACACACCGTCACCCTGCTCGGCCGCAAATGGGTCGTCACCCACGACGACGGCAGCCAGCTCGTGATCGAAGGCGACAAGATCGTCGGCGAGACCCCTCGTCTCGCCCCCGGCGAACAATTTTCCTACAACAGCTACCATGTCACCGCCGGCCCCGCGCATTCGTGCGGGAGTTTTCACGGCGTCGACGATCTGGGGCGCCACATCCACGTGATCCTGCCGGGCTTCGACATGCAGATCCCGTATGGCCTCGGCGGCACCGGTCCCTGTGACGTGTAGCCGCCCCGCGCAGCCCCTCGTCGCGAACACTTTCACCCCGGCGCCATTCGATGCGATCCGTCACCCCGTCAAAGTTGCGCTTGCGCCCACTGAAGGCGTTTGTCTGTCTGACCGTTTATTAAATGAAGTTAATTGATTTGAATCCTGAGGGTGGCATCGGTGCCAACTCCATGTTCGTGCAGATCGGAGACCTGAAAATCCTGATCGACTGCGGGCTCAACCCCAAACTGGCCGGCCGCGCCGCCACTCCCAAGCTCGACCTTATCCGCGATGTCGAACTCGATCTCATCCTGATCACCCACTGCCACTTGGACCACATCGGCAGTCTTCCGGTCGTGATGATGCAGCACCCGAACACACCGGTCATCATGACCCAGTCGAGCCGCATGCTGATCGAACGCATGCTGCACAACTCGGCCAATGTGATGATGCGCCAGAAGGAGGAGGCGAACATCCCCGACTACCCCCTCTTCACGCACAACGACATTGATCGCATCGCCGGTCGCATCATCGGCCTGCCCTTCGGCCAGATCAAAAAATTCCGCAGCAAGACGGACGAGGTCGAGCTTCTCTTCCACCGCGCAGGCCATGTCGCCGGCGCCGGCGCGATCGAGATCCATCACAAACACCGTCACTTCTTCTTTAGCGGCGACGTGTTGTTCGAGAACCAGCGCACCCTCCAGGGCGCGCAATTCCCCGCCGGCCAGTTCGAAACAATCGTGATCGAGACCACCCGCGGCACCACTGAGCGCGCCGCCGGCAAGGAGCGTCTCAACGAGGTCAATCGCCTCATCGCCTCCATCAACGACACCATCAACCGCGGCGGTTCGTTCCTCATTCCCGTCTTCGCGCTCGGCCGCATGCAGGAGGTCCTTTCGATCATCCACGACGCGCGCAAGTTCGGCCGCCTCGTCAACTGCCCGATTTTCTGCGCCGGCCTTGGCATGGACCTCGCCGACTACTTCGACGAGATTTCGCGCAAGACCAAGGACGTGCAGTTCAGCCGTTCCGTCATCAAAGAGCTCAATGTCCAGCCCGCGCCCCGCAAACTCGTGGCCGGCGAGGACCCGAAGCAAAACGCCCTCTACATCATCAGCTCCGGCATGCTCGTCGAGCGCACGCCCAGCTACACGCTCGCCTCCGGCCTGATCGCCCACGCACGCAACACGATCGGCTTCGTGGGCTACTGCGATCCCGACACACCCGGCGGCCAGCTTCTCCAGACGAAGACCGGCGAGGAGTTTCTCTTCGCGACGGCCAACGTCACGGCCAAGCTCAACGCCCGCGTCGAACGCTACGAGCTGAGCGGCCACGCCGACCGCGAGGAACTCTTGGAATTCGCGATCCAGACGCAGGCCCGCAGCGTGATCCTCACGCACGGCGACCCGGCCGGCCGCGCCTGGTTCCTGGAGCAACTCACCGAGAAGATGCCCGGCAGCAAGATCATCGATCCCGTGCCGCTCCAGACCTACGAGGTCTGATCCCGCGTTCGATTCACAAACAAACTGACGCAAAAAGGCGCTCCTTCAACGGAGCGCCTTTTTTATGCAGGTCGCCGGGCGAAGCCCCTCAATGCACCCTACGCCTTCAGCAGCTCCCGCAGGCCCGCACAGGCCGCCGCATTGCCCGCGATAAACTGGATGCGCGGCATCCTGAGGTTAAACACCGTCATCGGAAATTGTTCGCCGTTCAGAAACTGCACCTCTCCCCCGCCCGCCCACACCAGCGGCACGGCGGCGGCGATGTCCCAGATGCGCACGTTGTGATCCACCGTGGCATCGAGCAGACCGACGGCCACGTAGGCCACATGCAGCGTGCTGCTGCCAAGGCCGCGCAACTTGAAGTTCTCCACCAGCGCGGTCGCATGGTGCGAGAAGGCTTTGTCGTAAGGGCTGTGAAACCCGAGCATGCTCTGCGCATCCGGCGGCGTGGTTTTCACTCGCGCTTCGCGATCGCCGTCCCACAGGCCAAAGCCCGGTCCGCCATGCATCAACACCCGCCGCGCCATGTCGTAAACGATGCCATAAACCGGCGTGCCGTTCTCAAGCAGCGCCAGGGAAATCGCGCAGTAGGGAATGCCCGTGGCATAGTTGTTCGTCCCGTCAATCGGATCGAGCACCCACGCAAAACGCCGCGTAACCGGCATCGGTGCGTCGGTCTCGGCGAGTTCCTCGCTGAAATAGTGGTCGTCCGAAAACTGCGCCCCAAGCTCCTTGAAAATGTTTTCGGAGATCGCGAGGTCGGCGGCGGTCACCCGCGTTCCGTCGTATTTCCATGAACTCTGCGCGCGACCGAATTCACGATGCATGAATTCAGTCTGCGCAAGCACGGCGTTTTTACCGGCATCAATGCGGGCAAGCAGTTCGGAAGACGACATAGGGGACATGTCATCCCAAGGAACACCCGCCATGGAAAGCCGCGAGTGACGAAACCCAAAAAGCCAGTCCCCTGCATCATCCCACAACACGTGTTTCACCTTGCTGAATCCCGGATATGTGTTCATCTGAACATATACCACCTGATCCCATGCTCACCGAAAAACAAGAAGCCATCCTGGACTACATTCGCGAGGTTCAGTCCGAGCGCGGCATCCCTCCGAGCACACGCGACATCCAAAAGCAGTTCGGCTACGAAAGTCAGAACGCCGTGATGAATCACTTGCGGGCTCTGGCAAAAAAAGGCGCCATCGAGCAGATCGACGGACGCACATGGGGACTCAAGGTTCGCGCCGTTCAAGGCCAGTTGTTCACCGTCCCGATTTACGGCGCCATTCCCGCCGGCCCGCCCACCCAGGAAGAGCAGGAGTCGGGCGAAACCCTTCGTGTCGACCCCGTGTTGTTCGGCATCCCCGAGCGCGACCGCCATAAACTCTGGGCCCTGCGCGTCAGCGGCGACTCGATGATCGAGGCGCATATCCTCGACGGCGACCTTGCCTTGCTCGAACGGCGTGAACCCCGTGAGGGCGACATCATTGCCGCCTTGGTGGACGACACCGCCTCGACGCTCAAACGGCTCCTCTATCGGGCGGGCCGGGCCATTCTCCATCCGGAAAACGCCCGCTACGAAGACATCATCCCCGAGCGCGGCCTTGAATGCCAGGGCGTGCTCGTCGGCGTGATCCGCCGGACCCACGCCTGAGAGCCTGTGCGCGTTGCCATCGTTTGTTTTCCGGCATGAATTCCTTGTGGCCGTCCCCAACGCCAGTCTTTCGACGCTTCGTCAGCTCCTCGCCGAACGTTTTCCACAGGCGACCCGGCCCGCCTCCGGGCTCCTGCCCACGGGCGTTCCCTCCGTCGACGATGCCCTCGGCGGCCTGCCCCGGCATGCGTTGACGGAACTCGTCTGCCCCGCGCCAAGCACCGGCAGCCAGTTGTTTTTTTCACAACTGCTCGCCACCACCCGCGCACTCCCCGCCCGCGTCGCATTGATTGACGCCGCCGATCAATTCGATCCGCAATCGATTCCCCGCGAAGACCTGGAGCACCTGCTCTGGGTGCGTTGCCGGAGCGTCGCCGATGCGATGCCGGTCGCCGACCTCCTTGCCCGCGAAGCCAATCTCGACCTGGTCGTGCTCGACTTCGCCCCCGTGCCCCTGCCTTCGCTCCGGCGCATTCCCGCCACCACGTGGTATCGCCTGCAACGCGCCGCCGGACAGACCGACCTCGCCTTTCTCGTGTTCACTCCGGCCGCCCTCGTGCCCAGCGCACAACTCCGTTTGCAGCTCGAAACCACCGCGCCGCTCTCCGCCCTGCAAACCCCGCGGCCGCACCTCGCGGTCGATCTCGATGTCACCCGCCAGCGCCAGCGCCTCGGCGTGACTCCCGCCTGATCATGTTTGCCGTCCTCCATCTTGCCGACTTCGCCCTCCAGGCCGTGTTGCGCACCGAGCCTGCGGCCGCCCACCGGCCGGCCGCCTTGCTCGATCCCACGCGTCGTCCGCCGCTGCTGCTCGCCTGCACCGCATCCGCCCGCGCCCTCGGCGTTGAAATCGGACAAACCTCACCCCAGGCCCTCGCCCGCTGCGAACACCTGCGTCTTTTCACACCGCATAACGATGCCGAAAAGGAAGCCGCCGCCGGCCTGCTCGCCGCCGCTTTTTCGATTTCGCCGTATGTCGAGGCCACCGCGCCCGGCGTGTGCACGCTCCAGATCAACGGTCTTCCGCCCGACAAACGTGAACCCGCCCTCCGTGCCTCCATCGAACAATTGGCGGCTTTGGGCCTTCACGCCACCGCCGGCGCCGGACCGACTCCGCTCCTCGCCCTTTACGCCGCGCGCCAGGCCGGCCCGCTGCTGATGATTGGCAACGAGCGCGCGTTTCTGGCGCCGCTCCCGCTCGCCGCCGCCGACCCGCCCGCCGAGTTAACCGGCATTCTCGCCGGCTGGGGTGTTCGCACGCTCGGCGATCTCACAGATTTGTCCAAGGCCTCCGTCGCCCAGCGACTCGGCCCCGCCGGGCTTGCCCTTTGGGAACGTGCCGCCGGAGAGGCGTCGCGTCCCCTTCACCTCGTTTCACCGCCGCCCGCGTTCTCCGCCTCCATGGAATGCGAATACGAGTTGGAAACCCTGGAGCCGCTCCTCTTCCTGCTGCGCCGTTTCGTGGATCGCCTCGCGCTCGAACTTCATACCGCCAGCCTCGCCGCCGCCGAACTCACGCTGGCCCTCCACCTCGCGGATGAAACCACGCTCACGCGCACCATCCGCCTGCCCGAGCCTTCCACCCAGGCCGACACGCTTTTTCGCACGCTTCATACTTATCTCGAATCCGTCCGCACGACCACCGCGGTGATCGGCCTTCGGCTCGACCTCACGCCGACGCGAATCGCCACCCGCCAGCATGGTCTCTTCGACCGCGCCCTGCGCGATTCGCATGGCTTTGCCGAAACCCTCGCCCGCATCGCCGCCATCGTCGGCAGCGACCGCCTCGGCACGCCCGTCCCGGCCGACACCCACCGGCCGGATGTCTTTACGTTAATTCCTCCTCAGGCCGAGATTCCCGCCTGCGAACCGCACCGGACGCTTCACCCGCCCCAAGGCCTCGTGTTGCGTCGCTACCGTCCACCCCGGCCGGCCACCGTCGAACTGGCCGGCGCCCGACAAGCCCCCGCCTACGTCCGCACTCCGCACGTGGAAGGCAACGTGCGCGCGGTCGCCGGCCCCTGGCATGCCTCCGGCGGCTGGTGGCAGGCCGACCAGCTCTGGCAACGCGAGGAATGGGACGTCGAACTCGACGGCCTCTACCGTCTCGTCCGCACCCCCGAAGGCTGGTTCGTCGAAGGCGAATACGACTGACGCGCCATGGCCGCCGATTACATCGAGCTTCACGCCGCAAGCGCCTTCAGTTTCCTTCGCGGCGCCTCCCTGCCCGAACACCTCGCGGAACGCGCCGCGCAACTCGGCCTCCCCGCCCTCGCGGTCCTCGATCGTGACGGCCTCTACGGCGCTCCCCGCGTCTACTCCGCCGCCCGCGAACAAGGCATCCGACCCCTGGTCGGCGCCGAGGTCACGCTGGAGGACGGCAGCGTCCTTCCCTTGCTGGTGAAAAATCGCACGGGCTACCAAAACCTTTGCCAGCTTATCTCCACCGCAAAACTCGAACCTCGCGAAGACAGGGCGGGGCCGCCGGATGCGTTGCGTCACTCCGGAGGGACCGCCCGGCCATCCACCCCCGCCCTCGATCCCCGCGCACGCAAACGTCCATGCTTCGCCACGTGGGCCGAACTCGCCGCTCATCGCGACGGACTGATCGCGCTCACCGGTGACGAGGACGGCCCGTTGCTGCGCGGCTGGCAACACGACGGCGAAGCCGGCGCCGCGGCCGTGATCGACCGCCTCTCCTCGGTCTTCGACCCCGGCCATCTCTTCGTCGAGATCCAGCGCCACCGGGTGCGCGGAGAGGAAACCGCCGGACGCATGCTCGCCGACCTCGCCGCCGCCCGCCGGTTGCCGTTGCTCGCCACCGGCGGGGTGCTGCACGCCACGCGCGAGCAGCGCGACATCGCCGATGTATTCACTTGTCTGCGACACCACACCACGCTCGACGCCGCCGGCCGGCTGCTCTCCGTCAACGCCGGGCGCCACCTTCGCTCAGGCCGCCGCATGCACGAACTGTTCGCCGACCACCCGGAGGCGCTCGCCAACACGCTGCGCCTCGCCGACCGCCTCGACTTCACGCTGGAAAATCTCGGCTACGAGTTTCCCGGCTTTCCCGTCGGCCCCGGCGAAACAATGGAAGGCGTGTTGCGCGACCGCGCCTACGAGGGCGCGCGCAGGCGCTTCCCGGCGATGACCCCGCGGGTGATCGAACAGCTCGACCGCGAACTTGCCGTCATCAACAAGCTGAAATTTCCCGGCTACTTTCTCATCGTCTGGGACGTCTGCCGGCGCTGTCAGGAAAAAGGCATTCTTATCCAGGGCCGGGGCTCCGCCGCCAACAGCGCGGTCTGTTACGCGCTCGGCATCACCGCCGTCGACCCGATCGCCCACGAATTGCTCTTCGAGCGTTTCCTCAGTGAAGGCCGCGTCGGCGCCGACGGCCATCCCTCCTGGCCCGACATCGACCTCGACCTGCCCAGCGGCGACCTGCGCGAATCGGTCATCCAGGATGTTTACACCCGTTATGGACGACGCGGCGCGGCGATGGTCGCCAACGTCATCACCTTCTGCGGCCGCAGCGCCGCGCGCGAGGTCGGCAAGGTCCTCGGCCTTCCCGATGACGTGCTCGACCGTTTCTCCTCGCTCTATGCAAACGGCGACTTCCCCCACACGCTGGACTTGAAGGCCCAGTTCAAAACCTCCGGCCTGCCCGCCGCCCACCCGCGCCTGCCCGCCCTGCTCTCGCTCTGTCATCGCTTAAAAACACTTCCCCGTCACCTCGGCCAGCATTCCGGCGGCATGATCCTCTGCCCCGGACGCCTCGATCGTGTGGTGCCCGTTGAAAACGCCTCGATGGAGGGACGCACCATCGTCCAGTGGGACAAGGACGACTGCGAGGACCTCGGCCTCGTGAAGATCGACTTCCTCGGCCTCGGCATGATGGCCGTGCTCCAGGAATGCCAAAAGCTCTGCGCGGACAACCACCGGCCTTTTCAACTCCACCAGGTTCCGCCCGACGACCCCGAGGTGTTCGATCTTATGTGCCGCGCCGAAACCATCGGCGTATTCCAGATCGAATCGCGCGCCCAGATGGCCACGTTGCCGCGCCTTCAGCCGCGAAAGTTTTATGATGTTGCCATCGCCGTCGCCATCGTGCGTCCCGGACCGATCACCGGCGGCATCACCGCGCCGATCGTCGAACGCCGGGGTCCTCCCGAAAAACCCTTCGTCTGCATCGACCCGAGCGTGGACGAAAAAGCCCGTCGCATCCTCGGTCGCACCTACGGGGTGATTCTTTTTCAGGAGCAGATGCTCGCCCTCGCGATGGAGCTCGCTGATTTCAGCGGAGCCGAAGCCGAGGAACTGCGCCGCGCCCTCGGGTTTCACCGCAGCCATGAGCGCCTGTTGCGCATCACCGCCAGGCTTCGTGACGCGTTGAAACAAAAGGGCTGTCCGGAGACCGTCGTTCAGACGCTCGTCGAAGCCTCCGCCACGTTTGCGCTCTACGGTTTCCCCGAAAGCCACGCCATCTCCTTTGCGCTCCTCGCCTACGCCAGCACGTGGTTGAAGCTTCACCGGCCCGCCGAGTTCTACGCCAGCCTGCTGAACAACCAGCCCATGGGGTTTTATTCCGCGGCCACCCTCGTGCAGGACGGCCGTCGCCGGGGACTGAAGGTTCTGCCCGTTTGCGTGCAACGCTCCGCCTGGCCCTGCACCGTCGAGGGCCCGAACACGATCCGCATCGGACTTTGCTACGTGAAGGGCCTCCACGAAAACCACGCGCGCGACCTCATCGCCCGGCGCAGTGAACAGCCCTTCACCGCGCTCGGTGATTTTCTGCACCGCGCCCCCCTCTCCGCGACCGAACGCCGCGCGCTCGCGTCCGTGGGCGCGCTCAATGTCTTTGCCGGTCACCGCCGCGCCGCGCTCTGGCAGGTCGAGGCCGCGTGGTCCGCCGACGACACACTCTTTCACCACGCGGGCACGTTGCTTGAAACTGAAGACAACCCGCTCGCACCCATGACACTCGGTGAACGCGTGCAGGAGGATTTTCGAGGACTCAGCCTCACGGTGGGCGAGCATCCGATGCGGCTCGTCCGCGACCAGGTGCCCGATCTCTGGTGCGCAAGCGACCTGCCCCTCGGTCGCGACGGCGAGTTCGTGACAATCGGCGGCAGCGTCATCTGCCGTCAGCGCCCGGGCACGGCAAAGGGCACCGTGTTCATTTCCCTCGAGGATGAAACCGGCGTGGCCAACGCGATCGTGCGCTCGGAACTGTTCGAGCAAAATCGTTTCGTCATCAACGAGGAGCCCACGCTCCGCATTTACGGAAAACTCCAGCGCCGCGCCGGCGTGATCCACGTTCGCGCGGAAAAAATTTCCCCGCTCCGCCTGTCCGCCGTGCCCGCCCAGTCCTCGCACGATTTTCATTAAACCAACTCATTGCCGTGGCCCCTGAGAGTGAGCTCAGGGTGGCTTGCAAGTTCCCCCTGAGAATCCCCGCCTCCACGGATTTCAGATCAATTAAAGGCACTCCGGCGGCCCGCGGCTGACCATCCACGCATGCCAAGGACTCGTTCCGCAATGCCCTCCGCTCCGGACTCCGGCACCGCCGCCCGTTATCTGCCGGCAAATCCAGCAACCCTGTCGCTCTCGACCGTGCGCAAACGATCGAAAGCCTGCGAAGCCTGCCCGCTCTACAAGCTGGGCACTCAGACCGTCTTTGGCGAAGGTCCCGTGCAGGCGCGCATCGTCATGATCGGAGAGCAGCCGGGTGATCAGGAGGATCGCCAGGGCCATCCCTTTGTCGGCCCCGCCGGCAAACTGCTCGACCGCGCCCTCGCCGAGGCGGGCATCGATCGCGCCGATGTCTATGTGACCAATACAGTGAAGCACTTCAAATGGACGCCGGCCGGCAAGCGGCGCCTGCACAAAAAACCAAGTGCCCGGGAAATCGCCGCCTGCCGCCCGTGGCTGGACGCCGAACTCGCGATCATCAAACCCCAGGTCGTGGTCGCCCTCGGCGCGACCGCCGCACAAGCCCTCATGGGAAAGACATTCCGGGTCACCCTGGAACGCGGCCGCCTCTATCGGGACCTGCCGTGGGCGCCGGTGTTCTTCGCCACAGTCCACCCTTCATCCATTCTGCGCGGCTCTCCGGAGGAGCGGGAGCAGGCCATCGCCGCGCTTGTTGCCGACCTGAAAATCATCCGGCGAATTTAACCGGAAACTATTGTCGCCGGGGCAGGCGAAAAAGCGAACGGTTGATTTTTTCAGTTCTTCGATCACAGGACATCGCCATCGACAGCTCACCGGTCTAGGCAGTCCCCACCTCGGTCGCCACCGCGCCGAACGCGGCGGCGAGCGCCTGCCAGTCGTCAGCCGTGGTCTCCCAGCCCGAACTCACACGCACCACGCGTTTCGCCTCTCCGGCGTCGTAGCCCAGCGCGGCAAGCACATGCGAAGGACCTGCCTTCCCTGTCGCGCACGCCGAACCGGTCGACACCTGAAACCCGCGCTTATCGAGCCGAGTCACCCAACGGGTGTTGTCACCAAAGGGCATGACCAGGGACACGGTGTTCCACAACCGGTCCGCTCCCGCCCCGATCACTCGCACGCCCGGCACCAGGGAACCCACGGTTCTCTCAAAATTCTCACGCCAACGCAGGCGCTCCGCCTCCAGGAAAACTTTTTTTTGCTCTGCGTCCGCCAGCGTCGCCCCCATTGCCGCGATCGCCGGAAAATCCTCCGTGCCCCCGCGATGACCGCGCTCCTGCCCGCCGCCAAGTTGACCGCGCAGACCTTCGGATTGCGGAGCAAGCTTAAGTAACCCCACCCCTTTCGGTCCGCCAAACTTGTGCGCCGCCGCGATGACGAAGCCATCCCCGCCGATCCCGCCCGCCGGCAGCTTCCCGAGCCACTGCGATCCATCGCAGAGATAAGCCACCCCCGCCTCCCGGCACATCGCCGCGATTTCTGCCCACGGCTGCAAAACGCCCGTCTCATTGTTCGCCGCCATCACCACAACCGCCGACACCCGATCCGGTTTGTCACTTAATAAGTGACAAACTTTCAGGGATTCCAGCTCAACGGTCCCGGCTGGGTCGACCTTCAGCCAACGCACCCGGTCACCAAAAAAATGTTTCGCCGGTTCCAGCACGCACGGATGCTCGGTCGGGTTCACCGCAATCAGTGCATCCGCCGGCAATGTTTTTGCCCACCAGGCGAACACCAGGTTGGCCGCCTCGGTCGCACCCGAGGTAAACACATATTGCTCCGCCGAACCGCCGAGCAGGATCGCGAATTTCTCCCGGGCCGCATCAAGGCGGATCTTCACCTGTGCCGCCGTCCGATACGGACTCGACGGGTTCTGCCACGCCTCCTCCTGGGCTCGCAACCAGGTATCGCGGGCGACCGCCGCAAGCGGCGTGGTGGCGTTGTGGTCAAAGTAAGGCATCCGTTCCTCAGGAAAATCCCAAATACCAAAAGGCCAAACCCCAAAACGGAGGATCCCGCCTCGCGCTTTCCTTCATTCGTCCCCGCACGCGGTTCCTTCCGCCTGAAATTTCCCGATGGAAGAGGAAGGATCCTGGGCGCACTAGGGGCTTGCGCAGGGGATTTTCAGAAGGCTTGCTTGGCCCTTTCCCATGAGCACTCCCAAAGAACAAGCCATCATCAAGACCTCCCTCGGCGAAATGACCGTCGAATTTTATACCGACGTCGCTCCCAAGACCGTTGAGAACTTCAAAAAACTCGCCAACGAGAAGTTCTACGATGGCACCGCGTTTCACCGCATCATCAAGGGTTTCATGATCCAGGGCGGCTGCCCCAACACCAAGAAAGGCGCCCGCGGCATTCCCGGCACCGGCGACCCCGGCTACAAGATCAAGGCCGAGTTCAACAACAAGCCCCACGTGCGCGGCGTTCTCTCGATGGCCCGCGCCGCCAGCCCCGACTCCGCCGGCTGCCAGTTCTTCATCTGCCACGGCGACGCCGCCTTCCTCAACAAGCAATACACCGCCTTCGGCCAGCTCGTCGCCGGTGACGACGTGCTCGAAAAAATCGCCAACGTCCCCACCTCCCACGGCGGCGGCGGCGAGAAGAGCTCCCCCATCGACCGCGTCGAGGTCGAGAGCATCCGCATCGTTCCCGCGAAAGAATAAACGAAGCGCTGCGTCCCCGCTTTTATCGCACAAAAAAACCGGCTCATGGGAGCCGGTTTTTTTGCGTGCGTTCAGCGTTTCGCCAGTAGCGAAGGCAGCGAAGCTTCGAACGCTTTCAACTGGCTCGGCGTCACTCCGGGCTGATGACGCAGAAGCGACATGATGTGAGCCTTGGACGCCTCCATGTCGGCCGAGTCCTCCGTGGGGATGCGATGCACGCTGCCGATCAACCCCAGCGCATTGTCTCGTTTGTCGCAGATCAGAATCT
>JAQSWS010000033.1 GCA_029266495.1 Rariglobus sp.
AATTTGAAGGCCTGGAGGACGTCAAATGACCGTCGGACTCAACGAATATCTCTATCTCAGCGCCGTGCTTTTCGCCATCGGCTTCTTCGGGGTGTTGCTCCGGAAGAACACGCTTGTGATCTACATGTGCCTCGAGCTCATGCTGGTCGCGTCGACGGTCGCGCTGGTCGCGTTCTCCCACTTCAACCGCACGATGGACGGCAACGTCTTCGTGTTTTTCATCCTTACCGTCGCCGCCGCCGAGGTCGCGGTCGGCCTTGCCATCATCGTGGCGCTTTTCCGCCGCCGCCAGACGATCCAGGTCGAGGAACTCAACGCGCTGAAAAACTGATCCTTTCCCAACGTGCCTAACTCCGTTTTTGGCTATTCGCCTACTGTAATCGCGTTGCTCACGCTGCTGACGCCCCTCGCGTCCGCGGCGGTGATCGCCCTGTTCCTTCGCCGCCAGGGTTCCATCGCCGCCCTGATTTCGACGTTCACCGCCGCACTCGTGGCGGCTGGCGGGCTCACGCTGGCTTTTGGCGGATACCGCGAAGCCGCCGTTGATGCTTCGACCGCCTGGCTGACGCTTGGCAATTTCACGCTCTCGCTCGGCATCAAGTTCGACGATCTTTCCGCATTGATGATCTCCATCGTCGGCGTGGTCGGCCTGTGCGTCCACGTGTTTTCGCTCGGCTACATGCACGATGACTCGGCCAAGGCGCGCTACTTTGGCGGCCTCTCGATCTTCATGTTCTCGATGCTCGGGATCGTCCTCGCGGACAATCTGTTCATGATTTTCATCTTTTGGGAACTCGTGGGCTTCAGCTCCTACGTGCTCATCAACCATTACGATCATCGTCAGACGGCCGCCGACGCCTCGAAGAAAGCTTTTATCACGAACCGCGTCGGCGACTTCGGTTTCCTCCTTGGTATCATCGCCTGCTATTATGTGTTCGGCACGGTTAACCTGACCCAGATCACCGCCGCCGCGGGCACGGGCGACACGAGTCTGACACTGATTGCGCTGCTTCTCTTCTGCGGCGCCGTCGGCAAATCCGCGCAGGTGCCCCTCCATGTCTGGTTGCCCGACGCGATGGAAGGCCCGACGCCCGTCTCCGCCTTGATCCATGCCGCCACGATGGTCGCCGCCGGTATCTTCATGCTGTGCCGCATCGAGCCGCTCTTCGCCGCCGCGCCCGTCGCGCTCACCGTCGTCATGTGGGTCGGCGCCGTGACCGCGCTCTACGCTGCCCTTTGCGCGATCACCCAAAGCGACATCAAGAAGATCCTCGCTTACTCCACGCTTTCACAGCTCGGCTACATGGTCGCCGCGTTTGGTCTCGGTCGCTTGGATATCACCCCGGATGGTGAAACGAGCAAGATGGCTCTCATCACCGCCGGCGCCGCCGCCGCGATGTTCCACCTGACCACGCATGCCTTCTTCAAGGCTTTGATGTTCCTTGGTTCCGGTTCCGTGATCCACGGCTGCCACCACGAGCAGGACATCTTCAAGATGGGTGGCCTCGCCAAGAAGATGCCGCTTACCTTCATCACGTTCACGATCGGCGTGCTCGCGATCATCGGTATGCCGGCGATCATCGGTATGCCGTTCCTTGCGGGCTTCTTCTCGAAGGATGCAATCCTCTACCTCGCGATGGAGAACAATACGCCTGTCTTCATCATCCTTGCGTTCAGTGCTGTGCTCACCGCGTTTTACATGGTGCGCCTCTGGCGCCTCGTGTTTTTCGGCGCGCCGCGCACGGAAGACGCCTCGCATGCGCACGAGGGAGGAATCTCCATGGTGCTTCCCTTGATCGCCCTCGCGATTCTGTCGGTCATCGGCGGCTACACCGCGATTTACGGCAATGCCTTCAAAGCCGTCTGGTCGCAGATCCCCGTCGCCCACGGTGCGGCCCACACGACGATCCTGATCGTCAGCGTCGCCGTGATGCTGGTCGGTGCCGGTCTCGCCCTTGTGCTCTACAAGCCCGCCGCCACCGACGCGCTCGCCGCCAAATCGCCTGCGCTCTTCGCCTTGCTCTCGGTGCTCAAGGGTTCCTTCGACGGCGTCTACAACTGGTATGTCGCCAAGGTTCAGCAACGCTTCGCCCTGCTGCTTGAGTTCCTCGAACGCATTTTCCTTTCGGGCCTCATTATTCGCGGTCTCTCCGGAGTCGTGGGTCTGGTCGGACTTGGCGCGCGCGCGCTGCATGTCGGCAGCCTCCACGCTTACGTTTATTGGTTCCTCTTTGGCGCGGCAGTCCTTTGGGCCTTCGCCGGCGGCTGGCTCAACTAACCGCGAATCCTCCCTTCAACGTCCATGTTCACCCATCTTCTTCTGCTCTCCATCGCGGCGCCTCTGGCCGCCGCGGCGGTGATCTCGGCCGGTATTCCGGCGCGCCTCGCCAAGGTCGTCGCGGCCCTCGGCTTCCTCGCGCCCGCGCTCATCGCGCTGCACGTGTGGTATCACTTCTCGGCGCAGACGCTCAACCAAGGCTACGCGTTCACCACGTCTTACGCGACCGGGCTCCAGTCGCTGGGCATCAAGCTTACTCTCGGTCTTAACGGCATCGCGCTTCCGCTCTACGTGCTCGCCGGTGTCGTCGGTCTGGCCGCCGGACTCTACGCAATCCAATCCGGTGCCGAGCGCATCAAGACCTACCTCGCCCTCCTGCTCATCATGCAGGCCGGCCTGATGGGCGTCTTCGCCAGCGTGGATATCTTCTTCTTCTATTTCTTCCACGAACTCGCGCTCATCCCGACCTTCATCATGGTCGGCGTCTGGGGCGGCAAGGACCGCGGTTACGCCGCGATGAAGATGACGATCTACCTGACCGCCGGTGCGATGCTTTCGCTCCTCGGCCTCATCGCCATCTATTACAAGAGCGGCGCGGAGAACTTCGACCTCATCACCCTTCGCCAGACGATCCTTCAAGGTGGCATCGCGGGTGGCGCGCAGAACCTGATTTTTGGTCTGCTCATGTTCGGCTTCGGCATTCTGGTCTCGTTGTGGCCGCTGCACACCTGGGCTCCGCTCGGTTATGGCGCCGCCCCCAGCTCGGCCGCGATGCTCCATGCCGGTGTGCTGAAAAAATTTGGCCTCTATGGTCTTGTGCAGATCGCCGTGCCTCTCCTCCCGCTGGGCGCCGCCCACTGGGCGCAACCGCTCGCCTGGCTCGCGGTCGCCGGCAATTTGCTCGTGATCGGCTTCATCACCATCGCGCAACGCGATCTCAAGCAGATGGTCGGTTACAGCTCGGTCATGCACATGGGCTATGCCTTCCTGGGCGTTGCGACCCTCTCCGCCGTTGGCGCGGGCGGTGTGATCCTGATGATGGTGGCGCACGGCTTCTCGGTCTCCCTGCTGTTCCTCCTTTCGACCAGCGTTTATCATCGCACCCAGACATTCGATCTCACCGAAATGGGCGGACTCGCGCAAAAGACCCCGGTCCTGGCCGCGTTCTTTGTCACCGCCACCATGGCGAGCATCGGTCTTCCCGGCCTCGCCAACTTCTGGGGCGAGTTGACGATCTTCGTCGCCGCCTGGCAGTTCTCCAAGGTTCTCACGGTGCTCGCCGTGTCGGGCGTGGTGATTTCCGCGATCTATGGCCTTCGCGCCGCCGCCCGCGTGTTCTTCGGCCAGCACACCGAGGCGCTCACCAAGGTCCTCGCCGAAAAGCCCGCGACCGATCTCCGCTGGTCCGAAAAGATCCCCGCGCTCATTCTCATCGCCGCGCTCTTCTTCATCGGTTTCTGGCCCAAGTCCCTGTCCACCCCGCTCAACGCCGCGCTCGAAGCCGTTTATCCGGCCAAGGGTCCGACCATCACCATCGTCGGACAATAATTTCGTAACCCGCCCATGTCTCCCGAACTCATCAAGGCCGCCGCCGACAACCGCTGGATGCTGATCTCGCCTGAGATCGCCCTCGGTTGCCTCGCACTGTTCCTTCTCGTGCTCGAGATCTTCCTTCCGAAGAAACGGCACGCGATCATCCCCACGCTGGCCATTGCCGGCCAGATCGGGCTGTTGATCGGCCTCGTCTGGAATTTCCAGGCGCCCTACCTCGGCACGGAAAGCTTCAACGGCCTGCTGCGCCACACGCAGGAGAGCCAGTTCATGCGCGTCTTCTTCCTGCTGTCCTCGGTTCTCGTCAGCATCCTCGGTGTCATCGCCCTCGCGAAGCAGAAGATGCCCAGGATCGAGTTCTTCCACATCGTCATGGTGGTTTCCGCCGCGATGATGCTGCTGACGCAGAGTAACCACTTCGTCCTCTTCTTTGTCGCGCTCGAAACCATCACGGTCGGTTTCTACATCCTTGTCGCCTATTTCCGCAGCAGCCCGCTCTCGCTGGAAGCCGGCTTGAAATACCTGATCTCGGGCGCGCTCAGCTCCTCAATCCTGCTCTTTGGCATCGTGCTCCTCTACGGAGTGGCCGGCAACCCGACGCTCCCCGGCTCCTCGGCGACATCGATGAACTTCGATTCCCTGCGCGTCTTCCTCGAAGCCAATCCCCATAACTTCCTCGCCAGTGTCGGCATCGTCTTTGTGCTCGCCGGCGTCGCCTTCAAGATCGGCGCCGTTCCGTTCCAAATCTGGATTCCCGACGTTTACCAAGGCGCGCCCACCCCGGTGACCGCCTTCCTCGCCGTGGCCTCCAAGGCCGCCGGTTTCGGTGTTCTCCTCATCCTCACGCAACGCGTCTTCGGCGCATACTATTACCTGACTGTGCCGGTGCTCTCCGTCATGGCGATTGCCACCATTCTTTTCGGCAATCTCGCCGCACTCACCCAGCACAACGTCAAGCGCCTCATCGGCCTCTCCGGCGTGTCGCATGCCGGTTATCTGCTCATCGCGGTGGTCGCTTCCGTCAGCCAGCCGCTCGCGATCGGTGCGGTTTATTTCTACCTCTTCACCTACCTGCTGGCTTCATTCGCGGTGTTCGGCGTGATGACCCACCTTGCCGGCCCGAACGACGCCGATCAAGACCTTGAGCACTACACCGGCCTGGCCAAGTCGCATCCGTTCCTGGGTGCGGTGCTGGCCATCGGACTTGGTTCGCTCGCCGGCATCCCTCCGCTGGCCGGCTTCATGGGAAAGCTCTTCATCTTCATCGCCGCCTTCAAGGCAGGCCTCTTCACCCTGCTCGCCGTCGCCATCGTTGGCGTGGTGGTGTCGATCTACTTCTACTTCGGTTGGATCAAAGCCGCCTACTTTGAGACCTGGACCGCTCCGGTGCTCGAAGGCGAGACCGACACCCGTCCGGCCCGCACCCCGGTGAGCCTCATGGCCGGCGTTACGCTGGCCTCGCTGGCCCTCGCGACGATCGTCCTTGGTTTCTACCAAGGTGCCCTCGGCGAGTGGCTGTTGTCGAAATAACGGTTTCAAAAAAGCGCCGGGCCGAAACGCCCGGCGCTTTTTTGTGCCCGGAATCCGCCGGGTTTACTCGAACGCGCTTGTTACCGGGCGTCCCCAAAAACTCTCGGGCACCGGCACGTCGAGCAGCCAGAGCGCGGTGGCGGCGGTGTCGTAGATTACGACCGGGACCCGAAGCGTTGCCGCGGGTTTCACGCCTTTGCCCCAGACGATCCACGGAATGATCACGTCGTCCGCATGCGGCGAACCGTGCGTGCCGGGCGACGGGTCCTGTCCCCGCTTCACGCGTTCCGCGATCTCCTCGGGCGGACGGTCATGACCTCCATGATCGGCCGTGAGGATCATCACGGTGGAATCAGCGATCCCCGCGGCGGCGATCGCATCCCGGATGACCTTTAATGCCTGATCGCATTCGGCCAGTGCCTGCATTTTCTCCGGTGAATTGGAGCCGTATTTGTGCCCGGTGCTGTCGGGGTCCGCAAAATGGATGAAGAGCAGGTTGGGTTGCTTTTCCTTTAACAGGGCGGCCGTGGCCGCACCGATACCCATGGCCTTGGCGTTCTCGGGAATGACAAACGTGTCCAGTCCGCCCGCTTGCTGGAAGGTCTTGAATTTCGGTTTGGCGGCGATCATCGCGGTGGTCAGGCCGCGAGCCTTCGCGAGGTGGAAAATCGTGGGCACGGACAGGTCCGGGCGGGTTTCGTCCCATTCGTTCCAGAGGATCTGGTGCTTCTGAATACCGACCCCCGTGAGCATCGACACGTGCGAGGGGAGGGTGATGCTCGGCACGATGGTGTAGGCCTCCCACGTGTGGGCGCCTTCGGACGCCATTTTTTTAAGGAGCGGCATTTCGGCCCGCGCGATATGGCCGGGGCCTGCCTGGTCGAAGCTGATGATCACGACATGGGCCGCGCGCGGAGCGTCGGCCCAGGCGAAGGATGCCGGCACGAGAATGCACAGGAGGGCCAGGGGAGTTCGCAGTGAACGAATCATGAGGGAGCGGGGGTTGTGACGGGTGGTCAGCCTCAACCGGGGACCGTTCCGTTGCGACCCATTTTGGGGTGATGTTCTGGTGAAGTCCGGGCGTTAATAGTGGCGATTTTCCTTCCCGATGACGGGCTTTTCCTACACCGCTTTTCCATCGTATGAAGGTTACCGGCCTCGCCCTTGTCCCTCCTCTCACGGCCGCCGACCTGCCCAAGGTCACGCCGGAGCTGCTTGCCTCCGTGCTCGCCCGCTATTCCCGCAGCAACGAGGGCATTCACGCCATTCTCGACAAGGTCGACCTCGCCAATCCCGACGCGTCGATCGACCGCATTCTTAAGTTTGTCGATTACGGCCATGCCTCGATCGGCGGTCTTACCGGTGGACTTGCCATTGCGCTCGACGACGTGTCGATGTGGCTTGCGTATAAGATCTTTGAGATCGCCCAGATGGCCGATGGCCAGGAGTCGTCGACCCGTTATATCACGATGGATGCGGCCAATCTTCCGACGCCTGCGGAGATCGGCGTGCCCGAGGATCTTGCGCCGCGCTGGCAGGCGCTCATGGCGAAGTCCTTCGCGGCCTATAACGCCGAGTATTCCCGCCTCGACGCCCTCGGGGTGGCCGAGCCCGACCGCGTGCGCATCCCTGCCGACGCCAAGCCCGCCGTCGTCACCCGCATCCGCAAAAACTACGCGCTCGATCGCGCCCGCTATTTCATCCCGCTCGCCACGCGCACCAACCTCGGTCTCGTGCAGACCTCCCGCATGTGGGCGACGACGGTCAAGCAACTCGATTCGCTGCCGCAACCCGAGGCGCGTGCCGCCGCGAAACTGATCCGCGAGGAACTCGTCAAGATGTCGCCGCGCCTGACCCGGCACAGCATCGCGGAAAAATCCTACCAGGAGCAGGCCGCGCAGGAACTCGCAGTGTCGCTCCGCATGGGACTCGCCCGTCTCTCGACCGCACCGCTTGCCGACGAGGTGTGGGTGCATGCGGATCGCAGCACGCCGCCCTTCCTGAGCGAGGAGCAAACCGTGCCCGAGGCGCTCCGGCACCGTGCCAATCGTTATGGTTACCAAGGCACCGCCACCCGGCGCATGCGCGTGAGTTTTGCCTGGAACAACATGGCGATCGCCGAACTCCGCGATCTCAACCGGCACCGGACCGGGCATCGTTACACGCCGCTGATCCAGGTGGGTTTTTATCTGCCCCCGGAGATCACCCATGCGGCGCATCAGTCACTGCTCGACGAACAAGCCGCGCTTACGCGCGAACTCATGCAACGCGGTTCGCCGGCGTATGTGTATTCGCTGCTGCTGGGGGCGCAGACGCCTTTCGAGCACAGCACGCATGCCGACAAGTTTATCTACGAGGCCGAGTTGCGCACCGGGATGGGGGCGCATTACCGCTATGCCGAGCACCTGAGCGCGGTGTTGCGCGCCTTTTTCGTGCAGGTCCCCGAAGCCCGCCAGTGGGTGGTTGAGGGCACAGCGGAGCCAGAATAAACCTTGTCCGCTTCGACCCGAGTTGGTTGTTTCACCGCCCTGTCATGAGGCCCGCGCTACCCCTGCTCCTCGTTTTATCCCTTGTGTTTCCTTTCGGATTACACGCGCAGGATGCGTCGCAGGTGGATGCCTCGAAGCGGAACACCCAGCTCGCGGCCACGCCTGAGAGCGCCGATACGCCGGTTTCTCCGGGGCGTGAAGCCAATCAGCGGACCTTCTTTCGCAACGATCACGTGCAGGACCAACGGTTCAGCGCACCGGATACGATCACGAGAAAAGAGGCCGCCGTGGGCGACCGCCGCGCTCCGATCGATGTGACGGAAACGCATGAAAAGGAGATCGTTGACCGCAAAGACTTTCCCAAGCCGGAGGTTCGAGACCGCAAGATGAACTCCCATAATGGCGAAAAAGCCTACATCCAGCCGGAGGGGGACATGGTCAATAAATACGACATGGTCTCCAAGTATCAGCAGGGGATGGCGGATGCGGACACGGCTGCCGCCCGGCGCAGCGCCAAGTTCACGAAACGCCCCTCCTTCGAGAAGCTCAACCGGTTTATCTTCAAGCGCAATGGTCCGGGAACTCCGGACGGACAACCCATGGTCACGCCGGCGGCGGGTGGCCCCGCGCCTGCGTCGCAGGATACCTACACGAAGTATCGCGTGGAGTGGAAGCGGTTGGACGGCACGAAAATCAACTAGGATTATTCCGTTGGGGGCAAAGTGTAGCCGGGGTCGCCTAGCCGCGAGGAACGCGACGGTTTTTTGAGTCTTGCCGGAACCGGATGGAAACGAGGGGTGAATTTTCCAGCGGAGTTCCCTTGAGCACGGAAGGCCAGGCGCTTTTCTCAAGCCATTCATTTATGGATAACATCCTGCTCTTCCCGTTCTCCGATTATTGGTGGTTCTACGGATTCTTCACCTTGTTTGTCTTTGGGGTGCTTGCGCTCGACCTCGGTGTATTCCATCGCAAGGCGCATGCCGTGTCGCTCCGGGAAGCCGGCACGTGGAGCGTCATCTGGGTGAGCCTGGCGCTGGTATTTTGCTTCTGCTTCTGGAAATACGCGCAGCATAAATTCCCCGTTTACGAACCGCTGCTCGCAACCTTGGCGGAAAAGGGAGTGGTGGGGGACGCCGCGCGGGTTGAAGCGCTGCGGCTGGCCGATCGCACCGCGTTGGAATTCCTCACGGGTTACGTGGTCGAGCAGGCGCTGTCGGTGGACAACATTTTCGTCTTCATCGTCATCTTTAATTTCTTTGGCGTTCCTTCGCAGTATCAGCACCGGGTGCTCTTCTATGGCATTCTGGGGGCCGTCGGCTTCCGCATCACCTTCATCGCACTGGGTGCGCTGCTCATCAAATTCCACTGGGTCGTCTGGGTCCTCGGGGCGTTTTTGATTTTCACCGGTGTGAAGGTTTTCTTTGCGGAGGACAAACAACTCGATCCCGACAAAAATCCGCTCATTCGACTGTTGAGGCGCTGGTTCCCGGTTACACCCGGCTTTGAAGGACAGCGCTTCGTGGTGCGCAGGCAGGGCATCCTGTATATCACGCCGCTGTTCGTGTGTCTGGCGTGCATGGAGATGACCGACATCGTCTTCGCGGTGGACTCGGTGCCGGCGATTTTTGCGATCACCAAGGAGCCGCTGGTTGTTTTCACCTCGAACATTTTCGCCATTCTTGGCCTGCGTTCGATGTTCTTCCTGCTGGCGAATGTCATGCACAAGTTCCACCTCTTGAAGTTCGGCCTCGGCCTCATTCTGGTCTTCGTGGGTTTGAAGATGGTGTGGCTGGATGCGGCTTTTGGCGGCAAGTTCCCGATCGGGCTTTCGCTCGGTATCATCGGCGGTGTGCTGATGGCGTCCGTGGTGCTCTCCCTCGTCTTCCCGGTGAAGCCGGCCGAGATTGAGCCTCCCGCGGTGTCATAAGGGGCGATGGACAAAAACGGGAGCTGTTGCGCCCCGGGGCGTGAGGGACGCGGTGCCGCCGCCACCGCGGAGACGCCCGGGTTCGCCCGGGTTGCGACGGGTTCGACCGCGGAAATGAAACGGCTCCCCGGAGGAAAGTTCCTCATGGGAAACGAGCGTGGTTACGGCTTCGCCTCCGATGGCGAGGGACCGGTCCATGAAGTGGAGCTGGCGCCCTTCTGGATCGACGTGACGGTGGTGACGAACGAGCAGTTCAACGTGTTTGTGAATGCCACCGGCTACAAGACGGAGTCCGAGCGTTTCGGCTGGTCGTTCGTATTTTGGGGACACCTTTCGGCGAAACAATTGCAGACGGCCGCGCCGGCACGGGTGCTCGGATCCGAGTGGTGGTGCCGGCTGGACGGCGCCGACTGGCGGCATCCGGAGGGGACCGGCTCCAACATCAAGAAACGCTGGAGTCACCCGGTCGTGCACGTGTCGTGGAACGACGCGCGCGCCTATGCCGCCTGGGCCGGCAAGCGCCTGCCCACCGAGGCCGAGTGGGAATATGCGGCGCGCGGCGGACTGCCGCACTTGAACCGTTACCCGTGGGGCGACGAGCTTGAGCCGGGCGGCAGGCATCTGATGAATGTGTGGCAGGGCGATTTCCCTGCGCGCAATACCGAGGCCGACGGTTACTACGGGCCGGGACCGGCGAAGAGTTTTCGCGCGAACGGATTCGGCCTCTACAACACGACCGGCAATGTGTGGGAGTGGTGTTGGGACTGGTTTGACGAGACCTACTATGCGCGCAGCCCGGTGATGGACCCGGCCGGCCCGTGCCATGGGGAGAGGCGCGTGATGCGCGGCGGCAGTCACCTGTGCCATGCGAGTTACTGCAACCGCTACCGCGTTGATGCGCGCAACGCGAACACGCCTGACAGCGCGACGACGAACCTGGGGTTCCGATGCGTGCGCGACGTCTAGGGTGTGTCTGGGAAGGAAACCGTCCTGGTCAGGTAACGGTCGCGTAAAACTGCGGCGCCATCCGCGCGGCCGGTGGCCTCAAGCCGGGTGAGATAGTGATTAAATTCTTCAGGACCGCCGGGATTTCCGGGGTGGATGAGACGGGCGTGGAAGGGGCCGCCTTCGCGGATCACCGTCCAGAGCGGATCGGTCACGTCATCGGAATGGAGTGCCATGCGTTGCATCTGGGCGTCGTGCCAGCGGGCGAGGCGCCAGGCGCCTTCGCGAAGGAGACCGGGATGCTGTGCCGCGAGGTCGTTTTGCTCGTGCGGATCGCGGGCGAGATCGAAGAGTATCTCCTGCGGGAAGAGATGGAAGCCATCGTGGTAGGTGCGCAGGTAGAGCCAGTTTTCCCAGCGGACGGCGCGCTGGCAGACATGGGCGCATTGGGAGAAGACAATTTCGTCGCGCCCGGCGGAGGCGTCGCCGGTTCGCACGGCGGGAGCAAAGCTGGCGCCATCCCAGAGCGGTTGGTGTTCGCCGCCGAGCAGCTCCATGAGCGTGGGCGCCAGGTCTATGTTGTAGTGGAACTTTGAATTCACACCCTGGCTTCCGCCCGGCCACTTGATGATAAGCGGGACGCGGCAGGTGGCGGCGTCGGCGGTTCCGTGTTCGCTGTAGAGGCCGAGTTCGCCGAGGTTCTCGCCGTGATCGGCGGAGATGATGATGGCCGTGTCGTCGTAGAGGCCGGCGGCCTTGAGTTTGGCGACGATGCGGCCGACGTGGTCGTCCACGTAACGGATGCCGGTATCGTAACCATTAAACACGCGGCGGAGGTCGTGGCGGTTGCGGATGGCTCCGGGCGAACGGGGGAAGGCGGGATTTTCGCGGTCGCCATACATGTCGAGGTCGAGCGAGGAGTGTGGGCCGGTGAGGCGATTATGACGGGCGATTATGGCTTCGGCGCCGGCTTCCAGCCAGGGGGGAAGCGGCGCGTCGGCAAAGGGCTCACCGTAGTCGAGCGGCACACGGTAGGGGGTGTGGATGTCCCAGAAATTGACGTGAAGAAACCAGTTGTCGGCGGAGGCCTTGTGATCGAGCCAGGTTTCAATCGACGGCCAGACGTCTCCGGCGGATTCCACGCCGCCGCCGCCGGAGTTATGGATTTCATTGAACCCGGCGTAGAACCAATGCGCGCCGTGGCGCTGGCCGAAGGGTGAAATCATCGCGGTGTGCAGGCCGAGGCGCTGGAGCTGGCGGGCAAGACCCTGGCGCACGAAGGAGTCGGAGAAGTCACGGCGGGGGCCCTCGTTCTTTGGACTGGCTGCGGTGCCTCCGTGGCCGACGACGCCGGTGTGAATGCCAAAGCGGCCCGAATAGAGGGCGGTCCGTGACGGCAGACACGGGGCATCGGAGGTGTGGCAGCCATTGAAGATCATCGCCTGACGGGCAATGGCGTCGATGTGAGGCGAGGTGTTGCGATGGTAGCCGTAACAACCGAGGTGGTCGGGGCGGCAGGAATCGAGGTCCAGGTAAAGGATTCGCATGGGATTAGTGGGCGATGGTGACGCCGGCGCCGCGCAAGGCGGAGACGAGTTGAGCGGGCGTGGGGGCCTTGGGACTGAAGGTGAGCGAGGAGGCGGCGACGAGGAGGCCGGCGAAGACGTTTCCGGGGAGCCGCACGGCGACGGCTGCGCGGCGCACGCCAAAGGAATTGAAAGTGGTGTCGGAGGCCGACTCGTGCTCGCGGGCGGCGACGAGCAGGGTGCGTGCATCGCGCAGCGGGAGGCGGGTGCGCTGGCCGTCGCGGGCGAAATGGTGGATCCCTGCCTGAAGGGCGGGTGCGGAGGGAACGAGTGCATGGCCGAGGCGGGCGACGGCATCGAATTCGGTGTTCCATTCGCGGACAAATCCGGGCCGGGCCTGCACGAGGACTTCAGCGCGGGAGGGAAGCTGCTGCAGGCGCAACTCCATGCCGCGCGCGGACGGCTCATACCATTCGATGGTGACGCCGAGGGATTCGGCGAGCTGGCGCATCGCGGCGGACAGACGAGGAACGAAGGCGCCGCTTTCGTCGGGACGAAAGCTCCATGTGAGCCGGTAGCGGCGGGCGGAATCGCGCTCGGCATGGCCGAGGGCGCGCAGGGTTTCGAGCAGCCGGAAGGTGGAGCTGCGGGGCAGGCAAAGACGAACGGCCACGGCCTCCATGGCGAGCGGTCCCTCGCTGGCAAGGAGCCGCATGGCGGCAAGTCCGCGGACGAAAGCGGGAACGGTTGATGCGGAGGAAGGGTGTCCGGTTTCCATTAGTGAAAATTGTCAACTAATGAAAGCAGACGAATGCCGGCCAGGCAAACGCAGGCGGCGGACGCAAAAAGGCCGGTCGCGGAAGGCGACCGGCCGGAGGACGGGGAGGGCGGTGCGGAGGCTTATAGCCCGTGGCAGTTCTTGAACTTCTTGCCGCTGCCGCAGGGGCAGGGGTCGTTGCGGCCGACCTTCGGGGTGTCGCGGCGGATCGTCACCTTGGGGAGTTCGATCTCTTTCGGGGCCGCCGCCTCGGGGGCGGGCCCGCCGCTGGTCGTGATGGTGGTCGTGATCTGCGGGGCGGGGGCTGCCGCGACCGGAGCCGGGGTGTTGGCGGGACCCTGCGCCTTGGCACTGCGGCTCAGGAGGGAGAGCATGTTTTCGAACACCTCCAGGTTGGAGGCATTGCGGAACAGGCCGGTGCAGATCTGGAGACGGATGTTAGTCATCATCTCCTCAAAATACTTGAACGCCTCGCCCTTGTAGGCGACGAGCGGGTCGGTCTGGCCGTAGCTGCGCAGACCGATCGCGCGGCGGAGTTCTTCCATCTCGGTGAGGTGCTCCTGCCAGTGGTGGTCGATCGCGTTGATGATCACGTAGCGCTCGAGCGAGCCGAGCGACTCGGGAACTTCGACCGATTCCTTCACGGCGTAGGCCTGGCGGACGCGTTCAACAACGAGGGCGGTAAGCGCCTCGATGTTGTTGCCCGTGAGCTCGTCGGGTTTGAGGCCGATGGGGAAGGTGGCGTTGACCCAGCCGACGAAGCTGTCGACGGCGGACTGGACGGGGTGCGAGCGGCCGGTGATGCCGGCATTCTCGAGGCGGCTGTCGATCTCCTCGGCGACCTGCTCGAAGATGATTTCCTTCGGGCGGTCGGCGTGAATGGCGGCGTTGCGGATGCCGTAGACGACCTCGCGTTGCTGATTGAGCACGTCGTCGTATTGAAGGAGGCGTTTGCGTTGGGAGAAGTTTTGCTGCTCGACCTTCTTTTGGGCGCTTTCGATCGAACGGTTGAGCCACGGATGCTCAAGCTCCTCGCCATCCTTCATCGAGCCTTCCATGAGGCGTGAAGCCAGGTTCCCCTGGAGGAAGAGACGCATGAGGTTGTCCTCGAGCGAGAGGAAGAACTTCGTGAGGCCGGGGTCGCCCTGGCGCGAGCAACGTCCGCGAAGCTGGCGGTCGATGCGGCGGGACTCGTGGCGCTCGGTGCCGATGACGTAGAGGCCGCCGAGTTCGCGCACGCCCTCGCCGAGTTTGATGTCGGTGCCGCGGCCGGCCATGTTGGTGGCGATGGTGACGGCGCCGCGCTGGCCCGCGCGGGTGACGATCTCGGCCTCCTGCTCGTGATACTTGGCGTTGAGCACGGTGTGGATGACACCGGCGCGTTTGAGCATGCGAGAGAGGACTTCCGAGGACTCGACGGAAACGGTGCCGACGAGGACGGGCTGGCCGCGTTTGTTGGAGGCCTCGATCTCGGCGACCACCGCGTTGAACTTGTCGCGGCGGGTTTTGAAGATGGAGTCGTTTTTGTCGATGCGGATGCAGGGCTTGTTGGTCGGAATGACCTGCACGGAGAGACGGTAAATATCGTTGAACTCGAGGGCCTCGGTTTCGGCGGTGCCGGTCATGCCCGCGAGCTTTTCGTAGAGGCGGAAGTAATTCTGGATGGTGATCGTCGCGTAGGTGCGGGTTTCGCGCTCGATATTCACGTTTTCCTTGGCCTCGACGGCCTGGTGGAGACCGTCGGACCAGCGACGCCCGGGCATGACGCGGCCGGTGTTTTCGTCCACGATCATGACCTTGCCCTCGGCGACGACGTATTCGACGTCCTTTTCGTAGAGGGAATAGGCGCGCAGGAGCTGGGAGATGGCGTGGATCTCCTCCGACACTTCGGAGTAGTTGTTCTGGGACTTGGCCTTGATCTCCTCGCGTTGTTCGGGGGTGAGATCAGTGCGACGCTCGAGTTCGCTGAACTCGGTGGCGAGGTCGGGGAGGACGAAGGCGTCGGGGTTGTCGGGGCGGAGTTTGGTGCGGCCTTTTTCGGAGAGGTCGGCCTGGTGCTGGCGTTCGTCGATGGAGAAGAGGAGCTCTTCCTTGAGGCGGTAGAGTTCCGTCTTCTGGAAGTCGCTGTTCATCTCGGTCTCGGTCTTGTCGAGGAGCTTGCGCCACTCGGGGTTCTCCATGAGGCGGAGGAGCTGCTTGTTCTTCGGGTGGCCGATCTTGACCTGGAGAAGCTTCAGCGCGGCGGCCTTGCGTTCGTCGGGAGTGACGTCCGGTTTTTCGAGGAGGGCCTTGGCGTCGTTGGCGAAGCGGTTGACGAGGCGGGTCTGTTCGTTGACGAGGGCGTCGATGCCGGGCTTGAGGCGGGTGAAGGGCTGCTCGCGTTCGATCGGAGCGGGGCCGGAAATGATCAACGGAGTGCGGGCTTCGTCGACAAGGATGGAGTCGATTTCGTCCACGATGCAGAACCAGTAGTCGCGCTGGACCTGGTCTTCCTTGCGCGTGGCCATGCCATTGTCGCGGAGGTAGTCGAAGCCGAACTCGGAGGCGGTGCCGTAGGTGATGTCGCGGCCATACATCTCGCGACGGACGTCGGACGGCATTGATTGCTGGATACAGCCGGTGGTGAGTCCGAGGAAGTTGAAGAGGTGTCCCATCCACTCGGAGTCGCGACGGGCGAGGTAGTCGTTGACGGTGACGAGCTGGGTGTTCCGGCCGGTGAGGGCGTTGAGATAAAGGGGCAGGGTGGAGACGAGGGTTTTACCTTCGCCGGTGGCCATTTCGGCGATCTTGCCGGAGTGGATGGCATAGCCGCCGATGAGCTGGACGTCGAAGTGGACCATGTTCCATTCGAGCTCATGGCCGCAGACGAGGGCGCGGGTGCCCACGAGGCGGCGGGCGGCATTTTTGACGGTGGCGAACGCCTCGGGGAGGATCTGATCCAGGGTCTCGCCGGCCTTCAGGCGGGCGCGGAATTCATCGGTCTTCGCGCGGAGCTGGTCGTCGGTGAGCTTTTGATACGATTGCTCGAATTCGTTGATGCGTGCGACGACAGGGCGGGCCTTCTCGAGGAACTTTTTATAGTGACGGCCGGCAAAGCGCTTGAAGAGAAAGGAAAGCATGAAGAGTGGAGAAAGTAGGCCGGACGGGAGGCTTGGCAAACGACAAAATCGCTTCCGAGGTGACGTTCGTGAAGAGGGGATGAGACACCGGACCTTTGAATTGTTACGGGGAGAGCCGGACTTTTGTTCGGTTTGGCCGCAAGAGGGGGAGGCGGGTAAGGGGGCGGGGTTGACGGCAAGCCCTTCACGGCGAATTCCCTCAGATTTATGAAATACATGTAAAATCTAAGGCCGTGGTGGCTAATTGGTTAATTTTAATGCAATCACCCTGCGAAGCACGGGGTTGCACAGCTAGGTAATTTTCCTACCGTGGGGACATACCCCTACCTCAGATGAGCAATCCTACCTTTGCGGAATGCTTTTGCGCGAAAAACAATCTCCCTCCGGAGAAATTTGCGCGAGCTGTCTTCCGCCAGACCCTGTATCGCCGCACCCACCTTGTGAGATGGCTGCTACCGCTGATTAATCAGAACTATTTTGCCGCGGATTTTGATCTTATTTATGGAGTGGAACATCTCCGCCGGCTGCGCGACTTCGTGGCGGAAGCCGAACGCTTCAATGAGCATCCGGCAAACCGGGGGTGGTTGAGGCGGACGTTTTGCCTGCGTGTGTCGACGTGCCGCCTGAAGGCGCTCATCCGTGAAACGCTGCCGGCCAGAACGAGGCACACCAACCCGGGTCTGTCGGAAGATGAGGGCACGGCGGTGCCGTTTGAGATGCGCTCGACCAGCAACGTCTGAGTCTACCAGGCGAGCGCCCAATATTCGTCCTGCGATGCCTTTTGCGCGACGGCAACCGGGACCCAGCGTTCCTGAAACTGCGGTCCCCATGAATCGGATACGGCGATTTCATTCGTCGCACGGTTGTAGCCGATGATCAGGCAGGCGTGGCTTGAGGCGGGGTCGGGCTGAAGGGCGGCGAGCTCGGCCGGCGTGGGTGCACGTTTCAAGTCGAACAAGGCGGTGGAGGTTTGACGCGTCTCCGTGTTACGACTGGCGAGGGCGTTGAATCCATCGGTGGAATACAAGCCCCAGATGAGAGGGCGGCCTTCATCGATGTAGCGGGCGATACCGGCGACAGTAAGTTTGACGGAGACCTGCTCAAGGCGCCGGCCTTGGCGACGCACATAACGATCGAGGCTCCGGGTCATCGCGTCGAGGGTGGAGCCTCCGCCAAAATCCGTGCCGCCGCTCGCGGCGAGTTCATACATGTCGGCGGGGATGCCGGCGTAACGAAGGTAACGCTCGAAGGTCGCGGGCACGCAGTAGCCCTTGGGGCCCTGGTCCACCATCGGGATCTGATCGAGGATGACGTCTCCGCCGGTGCGGCGGGTGATTCGTTCCTTGAAGAGGCGGCGCACCTGTTCGTCAGCGAGCCGCGGAGGTGCGGAGCGGTCCGAGGGCAGGATTTTCAACGACACCATTTGCCCGGCATCGTGGCTCGCGAGGAGGGCGTGCGTCCCCCATTCCCAGCGCAAGGAATGACGGCCGGCGTCGAGTCCGCCGACGGCGACCTCGCGCTTGGGTTCACCGAGTTTTGTGGTGAGTGCCGCGGTGAGGGCATCGAAGTCGCGCTTGAGTGCCTGCTCGAATTCCTGGAGCTCGGCCTTGGGCGGGGAGAAGTGGTCCTCGCGCTTGCGGAAAGGTGGGTAATCGCCGCGATTGGTGAACTGAACGGTGAGGGTGGTGATGCGGCCTTCGGCGGCCTGCAACGAGATCATGTGCGCCTTGGCGCCGAGAATCGGGAAGGGTTCGAGCGCATAGCCGCGGTAGCCCTCGAAGTGTTTCGTTTTTCCTTCCAGCGGCAGGTTGAGCCGAAGTGCAACCGTGGCGGGCGTGTCGTCCCAAAGGGAGTCGTCGGCGAGGAGCGGGAGGCCGAGAAGGGTGTTCAACTCCTCGAAGTCGCCGGGGGAGGAGGGCGGTGGGGCGACCGCCGTGGGGGCGGTTTTTTGAGTGACGAAGGCGCGATCGGCGGGCGAGAGGAGAGTGAGCGCGAGCGTGAAGGTGCGTCCGTCGGGCCGGCGCAGGGTGACCTCGGAAACGCTGGCGGAAACGTAGTCGGCCTCCAGGGTGCGACCCTGGGTATCGGTCCAGATGCGGGCCTGCGCGCAGGCGGCGAGGACGAAAGCGAGGGCGGCGGCGGGAAAGGCTGTGAAAAGCGGGCGGGGCATAGACGACTCTTTCTCTTTCTTCTTAATCTTCATCTCTGGCGAAAGAGGATGATTAAGGGACTCGAACGAAAACAGATCGTCAATTCTGCTTGGTCTTGAAGCGCGATCACCCCGCCACTCTGTCGCCGACTGCCTCGTTACGGCTCGGAGAAAGAAGAACGAGGCGGAATCAGGAGAGGGCGCGCTGGGTGGCGGCGGCGATGAAGTAACTCTGGGCGGAGAACGGCGGAGCGTTGGCGGCCCGCGGGACGGGCAGATAGCCGCCGTTGGCGTGAAGTTCCCGGGCGTGTTCGTTGTCCTGGAGTTCCATCACGAACAATTCATCGGTGATCCAGCGGCGCAGGGCGGGATCGCGGACGGGATAGACCACCTCGACACGGCGGAAGAAATTGCGCGGCATCCAGTCGGCGCTGCCGGCAAGAACGAGCGGTTCGCCTTCGCCGGCGTTCTCGAAATAAAATGCCCGGGCGTGTTCCAGGTAGCGGCCCACGATGCTGCGCACGCGGATGTTGTCACTGAGGCCCTTCACCCCGGGGACAAGGCAGCAGACGCCGCGCACGATGATGTCGATTTTCACGCCGGCGCGGGAGGCCGCGTAGAGTTTGTCGATGGTGGCCTTGTCCACGAGGGAGTTCATCTTGACGATGATCCGGGCCGGCCGGCCGGCCGCGGCGTTGTCGGTCTCCCTCTGTATCAGCTCCTGGGTACGACGGTGGAGGTTGTAGGGCGCGACCAGCAGGTGTTCGAAGACGGGCTCGCGGCTGAAGCCGGTGAGGGTGTTGAAGAGGTTGGCGGCGTCGGAGGTGAGTTCGTCCCGGGCGGTGAAATAGCTGAGGTCGGTGTAAAGCTTCGCGGTCTTCGGGTTGTAATTGCCCGTGCCGAGGTGGGCGTAGCGGCGGAGCAGCCTGCCTTCGCGACGGACGACCAGGGAGCATTTGCAGTGGGTCTTGTGGCCGATGAGGCCGTAGACGACGTGCACGCCGGCTTCCTCGAGCTGCTTGGCCCACTGGATGTTGTTGGCCTCGTCGAAGCGGGCCTTCAGTTCGACCAGCGCGGTGACCTGCTTGCCGTTTTTCGACGCCTCGATGAGGGCGCGGACGATCGGCGAGTCGCCGCTGGTGCGGTAGAGTGTCTGCTTGATGGCGAAGACCTGCGGATCGCGGGCGGCCTGTTCGACGAAATCGACGACCGGCTGGAACGAATCATAGGGATGGTGCAGCAAAACGTCCTGCGCGCGCAATGTCTCGAAAATATGGGCGGGGTCGCGGAGCGGGGAGACGTTGACCGGGGTGAAAGGCGGATACTTGAGGTCGGGGCGGTCCACCTCGGCGAGGCTCATCAGCCGCAGGAGATTGAGCGGGCCGTTGAGACGGAAAACGTATTCGTGGGAGAGGTCGAGGTGATCGAGGAGGGTGCTGAAAATGGCATCGTCCACGCCTTCCTCGATTTCGAGGCGCACGGCGGCGCCGCGGCGGAGGTTGCGAAGCTCGTCCTCGATTTTTTTGAGCAGGTTTTCGGCTTCCTCCTCGTCGATGTAGAGGTCGCTGTTGCGGGTGACGCGGAAGGAGTGGGCTCCGGTCACGCGATAGCCGGGAAAGAACTCGCCGGCGCACAGCTTGATGATCTCGGAGAGAAAGAGAAAGCGCTGCGGGGTGGCGCCGGCCGGGTCGATGGGCACGAGGCGGGGGAGGATGCGCGGCACGGGCAGGATGGCGACGAGCTGCTCGACCTCGGGGGTGGCGGGGTTGTCGAGGGAGACGATGACGTTGAGCGTCTTGTTGCCGAGCTGGGGAAAGGGATGCGACTGGTCGAGCGCGAGCGGGGTGAGGACGGGGTAGACCTGCTCGTGGAAATAAGAGGTGACCCAGGCGAGTTCGAAGGGGGTGAGCTCGGCGGCGGTCTTGAAGACAATGCCTTCGGCGGCGAGCGCGGGCATGAGTTCGTTTTGCCAGCAGTCGTATTGGTCTTCGACGAGCGAGGCCACGACGGAGTGGATGCGGCGAAGGGATTCCTTGGGGCCGAGACCGTCGACACTGGGCTCGGTCACGCCGCTTTCGACCTGCTGGATGATGCCGGAGACGCGGATCTCGAAAAACTCGTCCAGGTTGGAGGAGACGATCGCGAGGAATTTGACGCGTTCGAGGAGGGGATGCTTCGCGTTCCGGGCCTGCTCCAGCACACGGCGGTTAAAGGCGAGCCAGCTCAGTTCGCGGTTGAAATAGGCGGCCTTGACCGGCTTGGCCGAAGGCGTGACCGGTCGGTGGCGGGGTTTCGGGGTGATGACACGTTCATCGGCGGGCGCGACGGGAGCCGCCGTGGCCGGGGCGGCGGGAGGCTTGGTGGGGCGGGTCTTTTTGCGCTTCGTGGCCATCGGATGAAGAGGGCGGAGACTAAAGTCGGCGCAGGACGAAACCAGCCTTTTATGAGGTGTTACGGGAATGTAACGCTGCCGGGGAGTGCCCGGGATCATTCCACCCAAAGTGTCTTGATGTTCACAAACTCCCGGATGCCGAAGGCGCTGAGCTCGCGGCCGAGGCCGGAGGCTTTGACTCCGCCGAAAGGCAGGCTGGAGTCGGAGCGGACCTGCGCGTTGATGAAGACCATGCCGGCATCGAGATGCTTTTGGGCGAGTTCGCGGGCACGGCGGCGGTTGCGACTGAAGATTGCCGCACCCAGGCCGTAGGCGGTGTCGTTGGCGATGCGCAGGGCGTCCGCTTCGTCCTTGGCGGGGATGATGGCGGCGACGGGTCCGAAGAGTTCCTCGTCATAGGCGGGCATGCCGGGACGGACGCCGGAGAGCACGGTGGCGGGATAGAAGGCGCCTTTGTTTCTGGCAGGGGGGAGTATTCCGCCGAGGAGGACGCGGGCGCCGCGTTTCACGCTTTTTTGGACCTGCGCGTGGAGTTCGTCGCGGAGGTCGGTGCGCGCGAGCGGCCCGAAGTCGGTGCCTTTGGCGGTGGGATCGCCCATGCGGCGGGCGGCCATGCGCGCGATGAATTTTGGCTCGAAGGCGGCGCGGACGCTTTCGACGACGATGAACCGTTTGGCGGCGACGCAGCTTTGGCCTGCGTTGGTCAGGCGGGCCTTGGCGCAGGTTTCGGCGGCGAGGTCGAGGTCGGCGTCGGCGAGGATCACATAGGGGTCGCTGCCGCCCAGTTCCAGCACGGCGGGTTTGAGCGCGGTGCCGGCGAGCGCGCCGACTTTGCGCCCGGCGGTGGTGCTGCCGGTGAGGGTGACGCCGCGGATGCGCGGGTCCTTGAGGACGGCGGGTATTGATTTGGAGGATACGAGCAGGGTGCGCAGGAGCCCGGCGGGAACGCGGGCCCTGGAGAAGACGCGTTCGATCGCGAGGGCACAGCCGCTGGTGTTGGAGGCGTGCTTGAGGAGGATCGTGTTGCCGGCCATCAACGCGGGCGCGGCGGCGCGGAAGAGCTGCCAGAAAGGGAAGTTCCACGGCATGATGGCGAGAATCACGCCAAGCGGTTCAAAGAGCACCCGGGTGTTTTTCGGTGCGCCGGCAGGGCGGTGGGATTTAAGGAAACCGGCGGCATGCTTTGCGTAGAAGTCGCAGCACGCGGCGCACTTTTCGATTTCGAGGCGGGCGTCTTCCAGGGGCTTGCCCATCTCGGCGGTGATGAGGCGGGCAAGGGCGGCTTGTTGTTTGCGCAGGGAGGCGCCGAGGGCGGTCAGGTGGCGGGCGCGCTCGGTGGGAGAAAGAGCGCGCCAGTCGAGGAAAGCGGCGTGGGTGGAGGCGAGTGCGGAGGAAACTTCAGCCGCGGTGTGTTCGCGGTGGCGGGCGATCACGCGGCCGGTGGCGGGGTTGATGGAGACGAGGGGCATGCGGAGGAGGGTTGACCACAAAATGCACAGAAGGCGCGAAAGCGGAAGCTGCGGACGAGGCGAATCCTGACATCTGCGAGGCGGCGGACCCGGCGGGCCAGCCTTACCCGAGGAAGCCAGTCAGTTTTTTACGGAGGAGATCGCGGGCCCGGGCGAGGCGGGTTTCCACGGCCTTGGGCGTGGCGCGGACAATGGCGGCGATGTCGGCGTGGGACATGTTTTCGTATTCGGAAAGCACGAGGGGCGCGCGGAGGTTGTCGGGGAGGGTGGCGATCGCGGTGCGGACGGCGCTGGCGCGTTCGGCGGCGAGGGATTCGCTTTGGGGATCGCCGTGGGTGTCGGCGGGTTCGGGCGCCTCATCGAGGGCGACAAGCGGCCGGCGGGTGCGGCGGCGGGCATGGTCGCGGGCGAGGTTGAGGGCGATCTGGAACATCCAGGTCGAGAACCGGGCGCCTTCACGGTAGCGTGCGCGGTGCTGGTAGATGCGCACAAACGTTTCCTGGGCGAGATCGAGGGCGTCGGCTTCGTTTTGCGTGTGCCGGTAGAGAAACGAGCGCAGGGGGACCTGCCAGCGGAGCATGAGCGCATCGAGTGCGGTGTCGTCACCCTCGCGCAGCCCGGAGGCGAGGGATTCGTCGGTGGGCTGGGGGGAGCCGGAGATCATTTGAGCCCGAGGGGAGCCTCGTGGCTCTGGCCGGAGACTTTGGGGCCGACGAGGGCGAGGAAGCGGGCGCCTTGTTCGGGGGACATGACGGCGGCGACCCGTTTCAGGTGGGCTTGGGTCGCGTCGTGGCAGATGGCCTCGAGACGGGTGAGTTCGGCCTGGGCGGCAGGTTTGTCGTCGGCGACGGCGAGGTGCTTGCGGGCTTGGACGATGCGTTTGCAGTGGTCCATGCAGACGGGGAAATAATCGTCGTGGAGCTGTGCGATGGCGGTGGTTTGGGCCGGGGTGAGCTGGAACTCTTTTTGCATCCAGGCCATTTCGTCGGCCTCGTTATCTGCGGCGGGCCGCAGCAAGGCGAAGGTGAGGCCGAAGGCGAAGGCGGCGGCGGCGAGCGCCATCAGGAGATAACGGACGCAGGGACTCACGGGTGGACGTGGGTTGGGCCGGAGGCGGTCATTCGCACCGGGTCGATGCTGCGCACGTAGGCGTCGGCCATGCGATCGGTGGTGAGCGAGCGGTTGAGCGCAAAGGCACCGCCACTTCCGGCGGCCAGGGCGAAAAGGATGGCCAGACTGGCGGCGAGTGGAATGGCACCGGGGAAGTGGAAGAGAGCGGCGGGCTCGCGGGTGGCTCCGGTGGAATGAATACGCGCCCAGACTCCCTGATTGAAGTCAGGCGCGGGGGCGGGCTCATGGCGCCACGTTTGCAACGTGGAGGAGAGCGGATCGCGTGGGTCTTTCATGCCGGGTATTACGCTGGTGGCGGCGGAATCCCTTGGCGAATCTTTCAAAGAGTCGGGTTCAACCCGTCAGGGACGGGGGCAGGCTGATTTTCGTTACGTAGCGCGCGGATATATAGAGTATTGCGTCTGGATGGTATCGACGCGGGTCGCGGATTTTATCCTGGCCGAAACGGGTGACGAATTCTGCGCGGAGGCTGCGGATGAGGGAGGTGCCGCCGGTGAGGAAGACCGTCTCGATGCTGGCGGGTGCGATCGCGGAATCGGCGAGGAATTTATCGAGGTAACCGGCGATTGCGTGGGTGAGGTCGGCGGAGTTTTTGTTGAACTCGGAGCGGCTCATGCGGAGGTCGATGGGAATGCGCGGATGCGTGAAGGTGATCGGCGCGGTGACCTGCGTGGTGAGCGCGATTTTCGCACCTTCGATTTTTTGGAAGAGGGCGAAGCCTTGGTTTTCCTTGATGAGAGCCTGAAAACGTTCGAAGGCGGGCGGGTCGTTGGAGAGGCCGGTGAGCCGCCAGAGAAGGTCCATTTTCTTGGCGTTGCGCAGGAAGACGATCTGGTCCCACTGGCAGATCGTGCGGTAGAGGGAATCGGGGACCTCGATCTGTTTGCCCCAGCTGTCGTAGGTGGCACCGCGCCCGAAGAGCGGAGTGACTTTGTGCCACATGGTGGCGGCGTCGTATTTGTTGCCGGCGACGGGCAGGCCACCGGTGGCGAGGATATCGGCCATGCGATCGGTGAAACCTTGGCGCGCGGGGTCGAGTTGCACGACGGTGAAGTCCGAGGTGCCGCCGCCGAAGTCGCCCACGAGCACGCGTTCGGGTTTCGTGATGCGCGACTCGTAAGCGAAGGCGGCGGCGATCGGTTCGTATTGGAAATGGATCTCGGTGAAGCCGGCGATCTGGGCGGCGCGGTGGAGGCGTTTCTCCGCGAGCTGGTCTTCAGCAGGATCGGTCGAGAAGACGGCGGGGCGGCCGAGGACGACGCGTTTGACGTTCTGGTTCGTGACGGCGTCGGCGCGGGCCTTGAGGTGCTGGAGGAAAATTGCGATCAAGTCCTCGATGAGGTAGGTCTGGTTGTTCACGACCGTCTCGGTGAACGTTTCGTAGGGCAGGATCGTTTTGATGGCTTGGAAGAACCGTCCGCGCATCTCGTCCTCAACGTAGCGGAGTTTGGCGGCGTTGCCCAAAGCGGGGGAGATGCGCTTCGTCGTGTAAGGGAAATACATGAACGTCGCGTCCACGCCGGCGATGCGCGGGTCGCGCGCGAGGGTGCGCGTGGTGGCGTTCCAGATGGTGACGGCGGAATTGCTGGTGCCGAAATCGATGCCGTAGATAAACGTGTCCATGGGGCGGGCGTGCGTGAGGAGGGGGCGGAAATCCTCGAAACACGAGGGACGGGTGAGGGAAGGGGGCGGCGCACGGGTGACAAGGGGAATCGTTCCGAGCGAGGTGGCACAGGCATTCTTGCCGGTGATGCTTCTCGGAACACAGACGAGGATGTCTGTGTCACTTTCGCTCGTTCAGCTAAGCTGGCTCGTGATGCGCAGGCCGGGGATTTTTTGGAAGTGCGCGTCGAAAGTGAGCACGATGGCCTCGGTTTCGAGAGCGCAGGCGGCGATGAGAATGTCGCTGGCGGGGATGACCAAGCCTTGCCGGTCGAGCGACCACGCCAGGTGCGCAGTGCGCTCCCAAACGACTGCGGTGGTATCTATGTAGGTCATTAGGGCAAAGCTGGTCTGATACTCGTGAAGCACGCGTGGGTCGCGAAGGCCTCGCGTGACTTCCGTAATAACCATGCCGCACGCAAAAAAATCCCATTCGCCCGTATGTCGGCTGAGTTCTTGGAACGGATCCAGACCTAAGCGGGCATTACGAATGTAGAAACTGCTATCAGGAAGAACGGGAATCGCCATAGGGTGCCGGATCTTCCGCAGCGATCATTTCGGGTTTATCCAGAGAGGCTAGGGATGCCGGATCGTAAGCGTTTTTAAGTTCATCCGGGGTGAGCCCGAGGCCTTTGGAGAAAACCTCCTTCAACTTATGACGGCGGGCCATTTCGTTGAGGGCGAGTTCGACGGCGGCTCGCTTGGTCTTGGCGCCGGTGATCTTCATCACGCGATCCAAGACATCTTCGTCGATGTGCATGGTCATTTTCATGGTGGGAACGACGATATGGCTAGGGAGCCATACGCGTCAAGCGGAAGGTATGGTTAGGTAGCCATACTAATTCAAGTAATGGTTGAAGAATGAGTAGTAAAACTTGTCACTTATTAGGTGACAAATTGAGTTTGAGAGGTGCGGGCGTAAAAAAGGCCCCGACGTGTGGTGGTCGGGGCTTGAGGGAGACCTGCTTTGTCTGGTCCGGATTTTGTTGGGAATAGCGCAAGCGGGGGGGCAATACGGACGTCGCTTCTGTCTTGGGACGAAAGCGCGTCCGGGCTTCTGCTGCGCCGGGGCGGGGAGCGGAGTCCCCGCCCTACCGGGTCAGACGGTTTCGAGGAGCTTGTAGAGGCGGGCGACCATCTTGGACGGGTCTTCGAAAAGGCCGGCGCTGATGAGGCTGTTGTCGAGGATCTGCTCGGCGATCAGGGCGGCTTTCTCGGGCGACGAGGTCTTCGTGGCGGCGAGGTGCTTGATCACGGCGTGGCGCGGGTTGATCTCGAGGTTCACCTTCACGGGGGCGTCGGCGCCGTCCTTGTTCATGGCCTTCATCATGCGGCGCATTTGGGGCGACATGAATTTGTCGGCGTTGACGGCGAGGGCGGGCGAGTCGACGAGGCGATCGCTGGGTTTCACGGACTCGACGCGGTCGCCGAGGGTCGTCTTGAGCCATTCGGCGAGGGCCTTGGCGTCGTCGTCGGAGAGGTCGCCTTCGGCGGCGGGGGGCTTGGGTGCGTCGGTGAGTTTCACGTCGGCGTGATCGGCGGCGATGAGCTTCTTGCCCTCGAATTCACGGACGTTGCTCATGACGTATTCGTCAACCGCTTCATAGCAGAAGAGGACCTCGAGGTTGCGGGCCTTGAAACCTTCGAGATACGGGCCGGCTTCGATGGCGGAGCGGGACGGTCCGAGGAGGAAGTAGATTTCCTTTTGCTCGGCGCCCATGCGGGACACGTAGTCGGTGAGCGAGGTCGTCTTGCCCTTCTCGGTGAGGGAGGACTCGAAGCGGAGGAGCTTAACGATCTCGTCCTTGTGGGTATAGTCGAGGGCGGCGCCTTCCTTCAGGAACACGCCGAACTCGGCGTAGAATTCGTTGTAGGCGTCGGCACGGTTCTTGGCTTCCTCGGAGAGGAACTTGATGAAGCGCTTGGTGATGACCTTGTTCAGTTTCTCGATCAGGGCGCGGTCCTGCATGGTTTCGCGCGAGATGTTGAGCGGGAGGTCCTCGCTATCGACGACGCCCTTCATGAAGCGGAGCCATTCGGGCAGGAGGTCCTTGGGTTTGGCGTCGATCAGGACCTTGCGGCAATAGAGCGAGACGGAGGGCTCGAGGCGGGCCATGCCGAATTTTTCGGTGTTGTCCTTGGGGACGAAGAGGAGGGCGTTGATCTGAAGCGGGGCGTCGGCGCTGAAGTGAAGGCGCAGGCGGGGCTCGTCGTAGGCGTGGCTCTGGAACTTGTAAAACGCGGTGTATTGCTCGTCGGTGATCTCGTTTTTCGAGCGGAGCCAGAGGGCTTCGACGGTGTTGATGTGTTTGCCGTTCAGATTGACGGGGAACGACACGAAGGCGCTGTAGCGCTCGAGGATTTCCTTGATACGGCTCTCGGTGGCGAATTCGCCGCAGTCGTCCTTGAGCTCGATAACGATCTTGGTGCCGCGCTGCTGGTCGGAGACCTCCTCGACCTCGTAGCTGCCGGAGCCGTCGCTGGTCCAGACGTGGGCGGGTTCGTCTTTCTTCCAGGAGCGGGAGTAAACTTTGACGGTCTTGGCGACCATGAAGGCGGAGTAGAAGCCGACGCCGAACTGGCCGATGAGATTGGAGTTTTTTTGTCCGCCTTCGCTGAGGGCCTTGAGGAAGGCCTTGGAGCCGGAGTGGGCGATGGTGCCGAGGTTTTCGATGAGCTCGGCGCGGGTCATGCCGAGGCCGGCGTCCTGGAGCGTGAGGGTCTTGGCGGTGTCGTCGGTCGTCAGGTTGATCTCCAGGGCGAGCGAGTCGTCGGCGACGTCCTTCTCGGTGAGCTGGAGGTGGCGGAACTTTTCGAGGGCGTCGGAGGCGTTGGAAACGAGTTCGCGGACGAAGATTTCCTTCTCCGTGTAGAGCGAGTGGATGACGATATCGAGGAGCTGTTTGATTTCGGCCTGGAACTCGAATTTTTGCGGAGTGGCGGTGGACATGGGGACGGACGGTGTTGAGGGTTGAGAGATGAGAGTTAAGTGATCGGAAGAGGAAGAACGTTGAGACTAGAAAACGAAAAAGCCCGCTATTTTAGCGGGCTTTGGAAAAAATCAAGCGGGCGATTTTCGGAACGGGCGTGGACGAGCCACGCCCTTGCGGGGGGCAGAATCAGCGCAGGATGGGGTGGTCGGCGAGGGTGAGGAAATCGCGGATGCGGTCCTGTTGCGCGCGGTTGACGGTCTGGCCGGAGGGCAGATCACGGATCGTGGCAATGGCTTCGGTCAGGCGTTGGGAGAGGGTTTGAAGCGTGGGATCGTTGGCGAGAAACTGTTTGGGCGGGAGACTGGAGCGGATGCGTTCGAGGCCTTGGGCGGCCTCTTCCAGGAGCTTCGGATTCATCTTGTTCAGCTCGAACAAAGCGCGACGGTCGGAGGCGAGGACACCGTCGGTGCGGGAGAACTGCTGAAGGACGCGGCGTGGCGTGGTGGTGAGTTCGTCGGGGGTGATCTGACGCGTTTCCGTCTCGGTTTTGCTGCGTTGGTTGATGCCCGAGAACGGGGGGAGCTGGAGGCCGTCCCAGACGGTCGGATAAGTGGTGACTAGCTGGGCTTGCACGGTGGTTTCGGTGGTGGTGCGGAAGGCGACGGGAACCTTGACGGTGGTGGGCACGTCGAGCACGCGGCGGATTTCGGAGCCGACCTGGGTGGCGGTGAGGATCTCGGCGAAGAGGCCGAGGTTCACCGGTTGGGCGCTGCGGAGGAACACGGCGCGCTGGCGGGCGGCGTCGAGGGCGGGTTGCTCGGTCTTGAGTTTGGCGAGGTCGAACTTGTCCCAAGTGACGATGACGGGGGCGCTTTCGGCGGAGGTTACGACGACGAGGCCCTCGGGGCGGGCTTCCCAAATGCCGGCGAATTCGACGGAGCGGCCGTTGGCGCCGGTGAGTTTGACCTCTTCGGCGGGGAGCGTGGAGGCGAAGGCGAGGGTGAGGAGCGGGAGGAGGCTGCGGGTAGACATGGAGGTGGAGGGGGCATGGCTTGCGACCCCTTGGGTTTGAAAATGTTCAATGGATGGTGGGGGAGCGGGCGCAGGCCGGGGAAAATAGACCGAAGCGGACGGTGTGGCGTATGCGGGGACGGGTGCTCCTTGAGATCACGCTCAAGGCCACGACCGGGGGGCTAGGCGAGTTTTGCGGCGTAGCGGTGGCTTACGTGTTGGCTGATGAAGGTGGAGAGTCCCTGGCCGGCCACGGCGAGGCGCTTCATGTGCTCGATGTTTTTGCGGCCGGCGCTGGCGTAGGTGTAGGAATAGATTGTCCCATTTTTAAACTGCACGAGGAGGGAGTCGCGGCCGAGTTGATAGGCCGTGACCCCGGAGTCACCGCTGCGGTTCTTGTAGCGCTCCACGAGGTGTTCGACCGCGCCGCGTGATTTCGGAGCCTTGCCTGCGGAAGGTCTCCGGCCCAACTTCGCGAGCGGCCCCCTGGCGTTGCTTATGAATTTTTTAAAATACCCCCTCGTCGCTCTCCTTGCAGCCCTTGTTTCGAGTTGGGTGACCTACCGGATCGCGCAGCGTGCGCCGGAGGAAATCCACAGGCCCGCTCCGTCGGCCGAACTTCGTCCGGCTGTTCCTGCCGTGGATACGCCCGCTCCCGGCGTCGCTTCGGTGGACACCGCGGAAATGGAGCGGTTGATGCGTGAAAATGCCGACTTGAATGCGCAGCTGGCCGATACACGGGCCCGCCTGGTGGCGCATGGTGCGGCGTTGAAGCAAACGAGGGATGAGTTGGATGAACTTCGCCGTCCGATGATCGCCGATCTCTTGAGTTCCACGTTGAGGGCCGATCTTAAATCAGGCGAAGTCGTGGTGACGGGCGGTTACAAGCTGGCGGATGGCCGGCGGCTTTATGCCTTTGCCAAGCCGAGCGTCGAGCAGATTGACGGGGCGAACGTGGTGATGATTGAAGGGCGTTACGTCACCCTGACCGATGAGGTCGGCAAGAGCGTGGGCCTGGACAACCTGGCCACGAATGCGGCCAACACGCTTCAACATGGCGAGGTGTGGGTGCCCGATGAGGAAGCGGCGGTTTTCGAGAAGCTTGCGAACACGCAGGGCACGGACGTGATGACTTATCCGAGTGTGTCCGTGCGCCCCGGCCGCAGCGGAACGATCAACATCGGCAATACTCAACTCCGGGTGACGCCTACGCTGGCGGAGGACGGGGACGGGTTGGGAATGGAGCTCAGGCTGGAACAGCCGCAGGAGGCTGCGGCGGCGGGAACGGCTGCGGCGACCCCGGGGCAGGAGACGGCGAAGTAATGGTCGGGACGGGGAGGGTGCGCGGCGTTCCCTGAGCTCAGGCTCAGGGCCACGGGGCGGACGCGGCACGATGCGGGGTTGCGGGCGGAAGCGGCGGCTTTCAACCTGCGCGGAATGAAAAAATTCCTGGGATGCGTGGCTGGGTTGTGCGTGTGGACCGCGGCATTGGTCGCGGCGGAGCGGGGCGTGCTCACGCAATGGTCGACGATCGATGCGCTGCTCAAGGGCCACTACGAAGGCGTCGCGACGCTGGGCGAGGTGAAGCAACGCGGCGACTTTGGTTTGGGGACGTTCGAGGCGCTCGACGGGGAGATGGTGCTGCTGGACGGCAAAGTTTTCCAGATCGACGGCCAGGGGGCGGTGCACGAGCCGGGTGATGCGGTGCGCACGCCGTTTGCGGCGGTGACGTTTTTCAAGGCGGACATCGAGCTGGCGCTGCCGGCGGGATTGACGCTTGAGCAGGTGCAGGCGCGCGTGGATGCGCTGCTGCCGTCGGCGAATTTGTTTTATGCGGTGCGGGTGACGGGTGGCTTTGCCGAGGTGCGGACGCGCAGCGTGCCGCGCCAGGAGAAGCCGTATCCGATGCTCGCGGAGGTCGTCAAAACGCAGTCGCTGTTTACGATCACGAAGACGGAGGGAGAACTGGTCGGCCTGCGTTGCCCGGGATTTTCAAAGGCGGTGAACGTGCCAGGTCACCATTTTCATTATCTGGCGGCGGACCGGAAGAGCGGCGGGCATGTGCTGGGGCTTGTGACAGGCGAAGGCGTGCGCGTGCGGGTGGCGGTGCTGCGGGAATTTTCCGTGAAGCTGCCGGAGTCGGCCTCGTTCGATGCGCTGGACCTGTCGGGTGACCGTTCGAAGGAACTGCACGCGGTGGAGTCGGAACGGAAGTGACCGCTCGCGGCGAGCGGAATGACCAATGACCAATGACCAATGGCGGATGGCGAATGGCCGAGCTTTTTTATAGGCGCCAGTCGATGGGGGGGCGGGCGTGTTCGGTGAGGAGGCGGTTGGCTTCGGCGAAGTGGTGGTTGGCGGCGAATTTTTGTTCGGGTGGGAGGCGGTTTTGGGCGAGGGGGGACGGATGCTGGTCGATGAGGATCGCGTGTTTGGAGGCGTCGATATGCGGCTGGGCGGAGGCGACGGCTTTGCCGCCCCAGAGCATGAAGACGATGTAGGGCGACTCCATCTGGACGAAGCGGAGCACGGCCTGGGTGAACGCCTGCCAGCCGAGGCGGGCATGGCTCATGGGTTCGCCGGAGCGCACGGTGAGAATCAAGTTGAGGAGCAGGACGCCCTGGCGGGCCCATGGTTCGAGATTGCCGGAGGAGGGCGGGCACCAGCCGGGCACGCAGCGGGCGAGGGATTGGAAAATGTTTTTAAGCGAAGCGGGCGTGCGGGCCGGAGGCATCACGGAGAAGGAGAGGCCGTGGGCATTGCCGGGCGTGGGGTAGGGATCCTGGCCGAGAATGACGACCTTCACATCGGCGGGGCGCACAAGCTCGAGGGCGCGAAAGATGTGTTCGCGCGCCGGGAACACCTCGCCCTGCGCATAGGCTTCATCGATGAGCGTGGAGAGGGCGGCGAATTGCGCCGGCGTGTAGCCGTGGGCGAAGAGGCCGGACCAGGCGGGGGGAAGGGTGAGGGGGGCGGGAGTCATTGAGACGGAAACGGTTCAAGATACCGTTGGCACGATAATAGACAAAAGGATGCTGAGCAGTAGTGGCCAGACGAGAACGGTCAGGACGCCGGGCTTCTTGGCAAGCGATCGATAAATGCTCACACCCAAAAACGGTATCCAGATGATCACCATGCCGACCAGTGGAGATGTTCGTTTCACGGGCTCGCTCAGTATTCTTTCGACCTTTGACCACGCAGCCTGCTCATCCGCGGTGGGCACGTATTCGAGAATGCGACTGCCGGGCGGGATTGCCTCGAGGATGTTTGAGGTCGTGCCCTTCCCGTCGAAGCGAAGCAATTGCTCTCCACTGTCTGTGAGGTTTTTAAAAAATGTCCCATGCCCACCCACGAACATGATGTATCCACCCTTGTTCCCGTAAGGACTGTGCGTGGCCCAGGTGCCGTCTGGCTGGAGTCCGCGTGTCCATAGGATGGGAGTCGTTGCGGGCGTTGCGAGGGACAGGTTTCCCACCGCGATGGCGACACTTAGTTTGATCTGGCGGAACTCCGGAGTCAACCGGTGCGGCAGGGCGGAACTTTTTATGAGGATGCCCGAGGCTGACTTTCCAAACGCAGGGTCAATTTTTGAGGTCCACATCCTGGCGTCATCCAGTCCCGCCTCATCTGCCAGAATACGTGCATAGTCCCAAATGTCGGATGCGTCGGGGAAATGGCCGTCGTGCGTGCCCGCATAAATCATGCACGCCTGGTTGATCTGGCGCATGTTAGAAGCGTCCACCTGTCGGAAGACCCGAACGGTGCCTCCTGCAATTGACGCGCTGGTGAATATTATAAAAAGCAGCGTGCCGAGGCAGAAAGAACGCAGGAGGTCGGGAGTCATTAGAGCCGGGAGTGATTCAAGAAACCGTTGGCACCACGATAGCCAAGAGGATGGTTATGATGAGTGGCCAGAGGAGCACGGTGAGCGCGCCTTTTTGTTTTTTGACCATGCGAGAAATTGAGAGCCAAACGAACGGTGCCCATAGAACAAAAAGCCATATAAGCGCAGGCGGGATGTATGCCAAAAATGACCGGATGGCATTTGTTCGACGCCATTGCGTGCTCTCTCCGACTGTCGGCACGTATTCACCGATGCGTGTCCCGGGTGGGAGTGCTTCGAGGATATTCGAGGTTGTTCCTGTTCCGTCGAAGCGAGTGAGTTCGCCGGCGATGCTGCGGAAAAACATGATGTTGCCGTTCATGAAAAACACATATCCGCCCTCCCCATAAGGGCTGTGTCTGGCCCAGGTGCCGTCGGGCTGGAGCCCGCGAGTCCACGCGATGGGCGTGGTGGCGGGCATATCGGTATCAAGCTTTCCAAGAACTACGGCAAAGCAGGGTATCAGTTCACGAAACGCCGGAGTGAGCTGGCGCGGTTTGGCTGATTCAATAGCCGTGAGGACAGGTGCGCTGCGATCAATATTCCATGGAGCGGCTGGATCGGTCGACGATTGCCACAGGTTGGCCGAGTCGAGGCCAGCGTCTTGCGCCAGCATGCGTGCATAATCCCACACATCCGTTGCGTGAGGAAACTGGTTTTGGTGCTCTTGCGCATAGATCAATGATGCCTGCCCTATCTGACGTAGATTTGAGCGGTCTGATGCTTTTTGGGCACTTACGTGACCATTGCCCGATAGGGATGAGATCACGGTGAGAAAAAGCGTGGCCACGATGATACGGGGCCGGCCACAGAGAAACAGAAATGCGCTCATCGTGAGGGGCTGCGAGGCTTGTTCTCTTCCGTGATTCTCGCCCACTGTGCTTCTTCGGCGGGCGTGGGCATATATTCGCCAATACGGCAGCCACGAGGGAGGGCGTCGAAGATGTTGGCGGTCTTGTTACCGTCCCGACCAATAAGCTCCCCGCCGTTGCCGGACAGATTCAGGTAAAAGGCCACGTTGCCTCCCAGGAAATAAATATAACCACCCGCGGTTCCATACGGACTATGTTTGGCCCAAGTGCCGTCGGGCTGAAGGCCGCGGGTCCAGGCGATTGGGGTGGTCGCAGGGGAGTTGGTGGTGATTTTCCCCAGAGCCACGGCAAACGCCGGTTTGACCTTACGAAAGGCCGGATTGAGTTCACGAGGCTGTTGTCCGTTCAAGGATGGAAGGAGAACCTTTAGTTTTTTATCTCCGGCCGGCGTAGAAGCCGGATCGATTGTGGATTGCCACAGGCGTGCTTCATCGAGTCCGCCGCCTTCGGCCAACTGGCGGGCATAGTCCCAAACATCTTCCGCGACGGGTAGCCGATCGTTATGACCTGAGGCGTAGATCAGAGTGGCCTGACCGATTTGACGCAAATTGGACCCGTCTACAAACCGGCCGCCTCTGCCCCCGCAGGTATGCCCAATTGTCGGAAGGATCACTGCGGCAAGAATCATGATAATGACCAACACGAAGGCATACTCATAGAGACGTCTATAAGGCGAAGGCTTCATCGGGGTATGGCGAAGGTAGGCCCGTGGTTTTCATCAACGCGAGCAGGGACTTCGCGTGGGAATGGACGATACTCCACTCGATTTGCCGGCACCCGACTTTCAGGTGTGAACAAAACAAAACCGCCGCCACCCGGGAGGGGAGTGGCGGCGGTTTGTTGCCGGTGGGAGGGCGGCGTGGCAGGCGCCGTGGCGAGGCCGTGAATCAGGAGGCCTTGCGGTAAGTGACGCCGTCGCGGAGCTGCTTCACGTGGTCGTGGGCGGCTTTTACGTCGGTGTATTGACGATGGATGATGTCGCGGGTCGGCAGATCGAGATCCTGGCTGTCCAGGGCTTTTTGAAAGGCGTCGACGGCGGCGTCTTCGCCGCGTTCCACCTCGGCGAGGACGGCATGCGGTTCGTTGGTCGAGAGCGCAGCCTTCAGGTTGATCCAGCCGCGGTGCAGCGAGCCGGTCACGCTGCCGGAGTCCTCGACCTTCTCGCCGAGTCCGCTCAAGCGGGTTTGCAACTGGAAGATGAATTCGGCGCGTTGTTCTGAATAGCGATTGAACAAGCGGGCAAGTTCGGGGGCTTTCACGTCTTGCGCGGCAGTCCGGTAGCCATGCTGTCCGTCGCGAAGGATTTCGATGAGGTCGTTGAGGGTTTTAAGAGTGCTCTTGATTTCGGATTTCATGGTTTGATCAAGGGACTCGGACAAAACCTAAAATACCCATTCTGCCTGGCCTTGAAATGCGATCCGGCGTCGCCGCCTTGGTCATTTACCCTTGGTAAACTCCCTCGTCGACTCCTTAGGCTGGGACTCCAATTCCGGCGCAGCTTTGGTAGTTTAGTTTCATCCGAATCCCCAAGGGATTCAGGGTTGAGGTGAGACGACCGGAGAAGGCGGTCTCCGGATCCCCGGTCATCAGGATGCAACTGTGCATGCCGGAGGAGCTGCCCACTGCGTGCCAGACGCGCCAAGCCTCCCGCGTTCAGCCGGTTGCAAGGCCCTTGGGGAAGTTTCCCATGCGGCCGCGAATGCACTCTGCAAGGGAGTGCGCGGTGAATCCGTTCATTTTGCCCGACGGCGCTCGCAGAGGCGGCCGGCTTTTGGTGCGTGCGAAACGCGCTCTGAGCTCACGCTCAGAGCCACGGATTCAAGCCGGCGTGCCCGGCGGTCATGCCCTACCTCAAGCCAGGCAGGATTTGAAGCCTTCGGTGAGGGCTTCTCGGTCGAGGTTCTTGCCGATGAAGACGAGGGTGTTGGTGCGCGGAGCGCCAGCCCAGGGTTTGTCGAACTTGGCGTCGAAGAGCATGTGGACGCCTTGAAAGACCAGTTTGTTGGGCGCGCCTTTGATCGAGAGGACGCCTTTGCAGCGATAGATGTCGTTGCCCTTCACCTTGAGGAGCTCACCGATCCAGTCGTTGAGCCGCTTGCCATCGAGGTCGCCTTGTTCGGTGATGCCGACGCTGGTGACGTCGTCGTCATGCGAGTGGGTGTGTTCGTAGTCCTGCTGCCAGCCGGGTTTGACGTTTTCGCCCATGACCTGGATGTGGAGCGGGTGGTGTCCGCAGGCCTCGAAGACCATGAACAGGCCGGGCTCGGCGACCGTGAGGCCGAAGTGCGCGTGGGCGTGTTCGCCGATTTGCAGGCGCTGGAGCGTGCCTCCGGGGACGATGGTGTCACCGGGCTTCACCTGGTTTTCCCAGTCGGAGAACACGAGCACGGCGGCGTCGCGGGCGGCGGCGAGGTCGGCATCGGCGAACGATTTGACGGGCATGACCACGATATCGAGGGTGCCCTCGGCGCCGTGGTGATGGTGGTGGCCTTCGTGCGAGTGGCCTTCTTCCCCATGTGCATGATCGCCGTGGTCATGGTCGTGATCGTGTCCGCAGCATTCGTCGTGGCCGTGGCCGATCACGATCTGGTGTTCGCCCTTCGGGATTGCGTAGACGCCGGCCCATTCGAAGGGGTAGGACGGCTCCATGAAGTTGGGGTTGAGCTCGGTGGCGCGCGAGAGGTTGAAGCCACCGACGTTGAGGACGTGCTTGAGGTCGATGGCGGCGTTGTGGGTGCGGTGGATTCTGGCCGCCGCATTCATTTTGTGAATACGCGATTCCAGGGCGTCGAGCTCGGCGGAGGGGACGAGGTCGGTCTTGTTGAGGATGATGACGTCGGCGAAACCGATCTGTTTTTTGACCTCGGGGGAGTCGTCCACGTGCTGAAGGACGTGTTTGGCGTCGACGAGGGTGACAATGCTGTCGAGACGGAAGCAGGTGCGCATCTCGTCGTCGGTGAAGAAGGTCTGGGCGACGGGGCCGGGGTCGGCGAGGCCGGTGGTCTCGATGAGGATGCCGTCGAGGCGGTCCTTGCGCTTCATGAGACGTCCGAGGATGCGGATCAGGTCGCCGCGCACGCTGCAGCAGATGCAGCCGTTGTTCATCTCGAAGATTTCCTCGTCGCTCTGGATGACGAGCTGGTTGTCCACGCCGACCTCGCCGAACTCGTTTTCGATCACGGCGAGTTTTTTGCCGTGTTGCTCGGTGAGGATGCGGTTGAGGAGCGTGGTCTTGCCGGCGCCGAGGAAGCCGGTGAGGACGGTGACGGGAATGGGGGCGGGGACTGAGGCGTCAGAGGTGGGCGAGGGCATGGACATGGAGGGAATGACCAATGACGAATGCCCAACGACGAATGAAGTGCAAACTGAGGCGGGTGATCCTCCCTCGGCTCCCGCCCGGGGCCGCGGGTTTTCAGAGGAGCGGGGGGATTGCGGTGGCGGTGAGGTTGAGCTTGCCGGTTTTGACGCCGCGGCAGGTGGCGAGTTCGTCGGCGAGCTTGCGCAATTCTTGCGCCGGGCCCTGCACGAGGAGGACTTCCATGTAGTTATGGTCTTCGAGGTGCACGTGCATGCTGGAGACGACCATCAGGTAATATTTGTGCTGGATGGCGGCGAGGCGGGCCTGGAGACCTTTTTGGGTGTGGTCGTAAACGAGGCTGATGGTGCCCGCGACGGACGCGGTGCCGAGCTGGGTGGCGAAGTCGACCAGGCCGTCGCGAGCGAGGGCGGCGACGGCTTGAGAACGGCTGGCGTAGCCGCGGCTTTTGACCATCGCGTCGAGCTCATCAAGGAGGCTCTCGGGGAGGGAGACGCTGAAGCGGGCGAGGCGGTCTTTTTTGGCGGGGGGCATGCAGAAGTTGAGAGATGAGAGTTGAGGGTTGAGTGACGGAGGGCGAGCGTGGTTTGGCTCTCAACGCTCATCACTCAACCCTCAACGGGTTCGATTAGAACATGCGGGCGTAGCGGTCGATTTCCCAGGCGCTGACTTGCTGGTGATACTGGCGCCACTCTTCGGATTTGTAGGCGATGAATTCGTCGCGGAGTCCCTGGCCGAGCGTGGCGGTGACGAACGGATCGGCGGCGAAGGCGGCGACGGCTTCGTGGAGGTTGCGCGGGAGTTCCTGGATGCCGCGCCTGGCGAATTCTTCGGGGGAGAGTTCGTAGAGGTTGTCCTCCTGCGGGAGGCCCGGGTCGAGTTTTTCGCGGATGCCTTCCAGGCCGGCGGCGAGGGCGAGCGTCGCGGCGAGGTAGGGGTTGCAGGCGGAGTCGGCGTTGCGGCTTTCGCAGCGTCCGCCACCCATGGGCACGCGGATGGAGTTGGTGCGGTTGTTGGTGCCGAAACTGTTGAAGACGGGCGCCCAGGAGAAGTAGCTCATGAGTCCGCGGCGGACGAGGCGCTTGTAGCTGTTCACGGTGGGCGCCATGGCGGCGCAGATGGCGGGGCCGTGGCGGAGGATGCCGGCGATGAAGTGGTAGGCGACGGGCGTGAGGCCGAGGCCGCGCGGGTCGTCCTTCGGGTCGCACTTGAAGGCATTTTTGCCAGTGGCGAGATCGGAGAGGGACATGTTGAAGTGCGCGCCGTTGCCGGTTTTGTCGGCGAAGGGTTTCGGCATGAACGTGGCGAGGAGGCCTTCCTCGGCGGCGTAGTGGCGGGCCATCGTGCGGAAGAAGACGTAGCGGTCGCACATGGTGAGGGCGTCGCTGTAGTTGAAATCGAATTCGAACTGGCTGTTGGCGTCTTCGTGGTCGAGCGAGTAGAGGTCCCAGCCGAGGTCGTTGATGGCGGTGGAGACTTTGTTGAGCCAGGGGTAGCGATCGAGGAAGCCCTGGACGTCGTAGCAGGCCTTGGTGAGGCGGTCGTCGGGGTTGGGGATGGAGAGGCTTTTGCCGTCGGGGCCGAGTTTCACCACGTAGACTTCGCACTCGATGCCGAGGTTCATGCCGAAGCCGAGCGAAGCGGCGTCGGCGAGGGTTTTTTTGAGGGCGACGCGGGTGTTGATCTCGTAGGGCTGGCCTTTGAACGTGTTGTCAGCGGGGAACCAGGCGACCTCCTTGTTCCACGGGAGAATGCAGCCGCGGTCGAGGTCGGGAAGGGAGGCGATTTCGTCGTCGTTGGGCGACTGACCAAGGCCATCGAGGGCGTAGCCGGTGTAGAGTTCGGAGCCGTGCGCGAAGTGGGCGAAATGGTCGATGGGGACGAATTTGCCTTTGGGAACGCCGTGGATGTCCACGTAGGCGCCGACGACGTATTTGACGCCTTTGGTGCGGAGGTCGGACTGAAGTTGGAGGATTTCGGAATCGGATTTCATGAAGACGGAATTTTTTATTTGGAAATCAGGAAAGGAGGAACGGAAGGGTGCAGACGGAATTGGGCACGGCGGTGGCCTTTGGTGGCGTGATGGCCGGTGAAAAACGCGGAGGATTTTGTCACTTATTAAGTGACAAATGGGTTCGGGCCGTTGGTGAAATATGGGGTGGCGAGGGGGGCGTTTTCGAGGAGGGCGCGGCGGATGGTTTTCGTGAGGTCGGTGACGATCCAGCCGAAGAGGCGTTCGCCTTGGGCGGTGGTGGCGCGGCTGGGCGTGCCGGTGACGCCGTTGAGGCTCGTGCGGTTGACCGGGTGGGCGAAGACGAGGCCGGTGGTGCGGTCGGGATCGTCGGCGGTGACGCAGAGGTCGGGGCGTGCGAGGGCGGGCGCGCGGGCGAGCATGAGCGCGGTCTCGGCTTGGTTGGCGTGCCAGTCGGCGGCGTCGGCGAAGAAGGCGGTGCGCACGCGGGGGCTGACTTCGGCGGTGTTGATGACGGCGATCATCAAGCCGTCGTGACGGCTGCGGAGGATTTCGAGCGCGCAGCGGAGGGGCGCGGCATTGGTGACGTGGCTGTTGATGAGGAAGAGACGGCGCACGCCGGCGTGCCAGAGCCAGTCGCCGAGGTCGGTGACGAGGACGATGAGGGTTTGGGGCGAGAGCGCGAGGGTGCCGGGCCAGCGGTGGGAGTGGCCGAGGGAGCAGCCGTAGGCGAGCGGCGGAAGGACGGGCACACCGGTGGCAGCGGAGACGGCGGCGCAGGCGTCGGTCGCGAGGGAGGTGTCCATGCCGGTGCCAAGGTGAGGGCCGTGTTGCTCGGTGGCGCCGCAGGGGAGCATGACTGCGTCCATCCCATCCGCGATGAGCGCGCCGATCTCGGGCCACGTGAGGTGGTCCCAGAGGACGGGGGCGCGGTTGGCGGATTTGGCGGGCATGGCGGGTTATTCGACGTCGTCGCCGGCCTGGGTGAGGCGGATGATGGGGAGGTGTTCGGCGGGGGTGTGGAGCTTGGGGTGGATCAACTCGTCGAGACGGCGGCGGGTGGCCTGAAACTCGGGCGAGTGGACTTGATCGAGGCTGCGTGGACGCGGCACGGGGACTTCGATGATCTCCTGGATCTCGCCGGGGTTGGCTTTGAGAACGACGATGCGGTCGGCGAGAAAGATGGCTTCGTCGAGGTCGTGCGTGATGAAGAGGATCGTGACATCCACGTTGCGCCAGATCTCGAGGAGGTGGGATTGCATCTGGGCGCGCGTCTGGGCGTCGAGCGCGCCGAACGGTTCGTCCATGAGCAGGACGCGCGGATTGGGTGCGAGGGCGCGGGCGATGGCGACGCGTTGCTTCATGCCGCCGGAGAGTTGGTGGGGGTAGTTGTCGGAGAATTTGGAGAGTCCGACCAAGTCGATCCACTGGCGGGCTTCGCGTTCGGCCTCGCTGGCAGGGCGCCCGGCCATTTGGAGGCCGAACATGACGTTGCGCTTTACGGTGAGCCACGGGAAGAGCGTGTAGCCTTGGAAGACCATGCCGCGCTCGGGGCAGGGTCCGCTGGTTTCCTTGCCGTCGACCAGCATGCGGCCGGAGGTGGGGTCATCGAGGCCGGCGATGATGCGGATGAGGGTGGATTTGCCGCAGCCGGACGGGCCGATGACGCAGACGAGTTCGCGACGGTGGACTTGGAGGGAGATGTCGCGAAGGGCGGTGATCGGGCCGTGTTCACCGGGGAATTGACGACCGAGACGATCAATCTCCAGGACGACGGGGCGCTCTTTGATCTTCGCAAAGCGCGCGGCGACCACGGGGGATGGCCGAAGGTGATCGAGAAGCGTGTCGGAGGTTTTAACCACGGAAGTCGGAGAGGAATGAATGGCCACAAAAGGCACAGAAGGCACAAAATCAGAAAAGGATCAGGCGGTGGGTTTGTCGGGAAAGAGCAGGACGTCGCGGCCGGCGAAGAGTCGGGTGACGAAGGTGCGCACGCGGCTCGGGCGCGGGTTTTTCCAGGCGAAGAGGCGATCGCCGATCCAGGCGAGGATCTGGTCGGTCGCGAGTCCGATGAAGCCGATGATGAGGATGGCGGCGTAGACGTTGTCGAAGTTGCGATACTTGGCCTGCTGGTTGATGAAAAACGTAATGCCGCTGCTGACGCCGATGACCTCGGCGACGATGAGGTAGGTCCATGCCCAGCCGAGGAGGATGCGCAGATCGTTATAGAGATCGGGCAGACTGGCGGGGAGGAGCACGCGAAGGACCAACTGGCGGCGTTTGGCACCCAGGGTTTGCGCGGCCTCAATGAGGCTGCAGTCGACTTTGCGGACCGTGTTGGCGACGACGAGGACTTGCTGGAAAAACGTGCCGATGACGATGATCGCGACCTTGGGTTCGAGGTGGATGCCGAGCACGGCGACCATGAGCGCGCCGAAGGCGGGCGCGGGCATGTAACGGACGAAGTCGACGAAAGGTTCGGTGAGGCGCGAGGCGGAGACAAACGCGCCGCAGAGGATGCCGAGCGGCACGCCGATGGCGGAGGAGAGAATGAAGCCCCAGAAGATCGTTTTGAGGCTCATCGCGAGGCTTTCGTGAAGCCAGAGATCGCCGCGCAGGACCGGCTTGGTGGTAAACGCGGTGTAGAGCGCGCGAGCGACGGAATGCGGGGCGGGCAGGTAGATCGGATTGGCGCGTTCGCCGGTCGGAACACGGGCGCCCGTGGCCTGGGCCGTGGCGACTTCCTTGGCGAAATCGGCGCGGGGGATTTGGAGTCCGGGGCGCAACCAGGAGACTTCGCCCGGATCGATCACTTTGATGTTGGGGTGCCAGATGAACGGCACGTAACTGACGATGCTCCAGAGCAGGAGTGGAAGGAGGAACGCTGTCATGCCGAGCAGACGTTTCCGCGAGGGCGAGAGATCCTGGCGGACGGCGAACCAGCGTGGGCGGGACATGGCGGCGGGAGGCGGAGAAACGCGGCGGGCGGTAGGAAGGCGTCGATTGATCAGGGGATGGCGGGACGTCCTTGGTGGGCGTCCCGCCGAATGACTAATGACCAATGTCCAATGACCAATGCCGGATGGAAGGCGTGTTGGGACGACGCGCGGCGTGGGTTATTTTTTTAGTGCGTCCAGCGTGATGGAGGCGTCGAGGTAGGCGGCGGCGTCTTGGGATTCCTTATACACGCCGTTCTTCACGTTGAACTCGTCGGCGATCTTGGAGGAGCCGAGGACGGAGTCGAAGCCGGCGGTCTTGTTGGTGAGGACCTTGGCGCCTTCGGCGAGCGAGAGGAACTTGGTCCCGGGGAGGAACGAGGCGTATTCCTTGGCGTCCACACCGGCGCGGGCGGCCATGATCTTCACGCCGTCCTCGGTGGTCTTGGGATCGGCGAGGTAGGCGACGACTTTGTCCCAGACCTTGGCAAACTTCACCCACTCGGCGCGATTTTTGGCGAGGCTTTGCGGGGTCACGACCACGGCGTCATAAATGAGGCCGGGCTCATCGGCACTGGTGTAGATGGCTTTTGCGCCGGGGACGGCCTTGAGGGCGGCGCCGGAGTTGGGCTGCCAGGCACCGATGGCATCCACCTGGCCGGAGGCGAGGACTTGCGGCGTTTGATTGGTGGGCGTCGGCACGAGCTCGACGTCGGCTTCGGTAAGGCCGGCCTTCTTGAGTCCGTTTAAAAGAAGGAGGTGTTCGACAAAGCCGATTTCGATGCCGACTTTTTTGCCTTTGAAGTCCTTGAGGGATTTGATGCCGGGTTTGGCGACGATCATGTCGTTGCCGTTGGAGTAGTCGGTGATGAGGACCGCGATGTTTTTCGCGCCGCCTGCGCCGGTGACGAGGGCGTCTCCATTCGTGACGGTGACGGCGTCCACCTTGCCGGCGGTGAAGGCCTCCATGGACGGTCCGTATTCGAACCAGAGGAGTTCGACTTCGACGCCGGCTTCCTTGAACCAGCCCTTTTGTTCGGCGATGGCGAGGGCGGTCCAACCCGGCCAGTCCGAGTAGGCGATTTTGAGGGGGGCGGCGGAGAGGACGGAAGCGGCGCTGACCGCGAGGGAGGCGAGGAGATGACGGAGACGCATGGCGGTATTGGGTTGATCGGCAGTGTTACGATTGTGGATAAAAGTATTACCACCTCTCTTGAGCAGGTGGCGTGCCTGCGGTCTCGCCTGAGCGGAAATCGCCACGGGGCGAGAAGCGCGGCCGGAGGGATTTGTCACTTATTAAGTGACAAATTGGGGTGGGATCCAAGGCGAAGTAAGCCGGGCCAGGCTGGGGTTATGGTTCGAGGTAGACGCCCTTGAAGGGGTGGAGGTCCAAGACGTTGGGTTCCCAGCCGCGGACGCTGGGGCGGATCAGGTAGTTGCGGCGTCCGGAGATGAGCGGGCCGATAGGCATATCGTCGAGGAGAAGCGCTTCGGCGCGGCGGTAGATCGGATAGCGGATGGCGTCGTCACCGGAGCTGAGGGCTTCGTCGAGGAGGCGGTCATATGCGGGGCGGGCCCAGCCGGTGTGGTTGTTGCCGTTGCCGGTGCGGAAGAGTTCGAGGAAGCTGCTCGGGTCGAGGTAGTCGCCGACCCAGCCGACTATGGAAATATCGTAGGTTTTGGTGCGCAGGGAGTCGCTGAGGACGCGGCTTTCCTGAAGGACGATGGCGATGTCGACGCCGAGTTGGGTTTTCCACATCTGCTGGATCGCTTCGGGGAGCTGGCTGTTGCCGCCCTTGGCCATGAGGAGTTCCAAGCGAGGGAATCCGGTGCCGCCGGGAAAGCCGGCGTCGGCGAGCAGGCGGCGCGCCTCGTCGTTGTTTTCGGTGAAGGCGGGAGTGGTGGTGTAGCCGGCGATGCCGGAAGGGGTGAGCGTATAGGACGGCGCGCGGCTGCCGCGAAGGACCTTTTCGCAGAGGGCGGGGCGGTCGACCACCAGAGTGAGGGCGCGGCGGACACGTGAATCGTTGAGCGGCGGTTTGGTGGTGTTGAAGGTGAAGTAGTAGCTGGCGAAGGTTGATTCCTGGCGGAGCAGGGCGGGTTGTTCGCGCTTATAGGTTTCGATTTTCTCGTTGGGGACGACGGCGGTGACGTGGAGCTGGCCGGTGCGGAAGGCGGCTTCCTCGGTCATGCGTTCTTCGATGGGGTAGATGTTCACTTCGTTGAGGCGGACTTTGGCGCGGTCCCAGTAGGTTTCGCTTTTGACGAGACGGATGACTTGGTTGGGTTCCCACACGGAGAGCGTGAAGGGGCCGTTGCCAACGTAGTTGCCGGGGCGGGTCCACTTGGTGCCGCGTTCGTCCATCTTGCCGAACTTCTCGATGGTGGGGCGGTGGACGGGATTCCAGGACTGGTGCATGACGAGGGCGGGCAGGTAGGCGAGAGGTGTGTGGAGCGTGAGGGCGAGCGTGCGGTCGTCGATCACGCGGACGCCGACTTGGGAGAAATCGGTGAGCTTGCCGGAGTTGAAATCGGTGGCGCCGCGCAGGCAGTGGAGGAGCGAGGCGTATTCGGAGGCGAAGGAAGGGGTGAGAATACGCTGGAAGGAATAGGCGAAATCGCGGGCGGTGACGGGATCGCCGTTGGACCAGCGGGCGTCGGCGCGGAGATGGAAAGTCCAGGTGAGTTTGTCGTCGGAAACGTCCCAGCGCTCGGCGACGCCGGGGACGGGGTGGGCATCCTTGGGGTCCATCGCGGTGAGTCCCTCCACGAGGTTGAGCACGATCTGAGATTCGTTGACGCTGGTGATGAGTTGCGGATCGAGGTCGGAGGGTTCGGCGCTGTTTCCGATGTGGAGGGTTTGAGTGAGGTCGCCGGCGGCGACGCGGGTTCCGGGGCGTTTGCAGGCGGGCGCGGCGAGAAGAAGGAGCAGGGCGAAGGTGGCGAGGCAGGCGGGAAGGCGTCGGATCATGCGGGGAGAGACTGGGAAAAGGCGGAAGAGGTTCAGGAAAAAGCCACGCGGTTTAGGCGTGGCTTGAAAAGGGGGCCGATTTTCTTGCGGCGGGCTTTGGGGATCACCCTTGAAGGTTATTTCTTTGGGGCGGCGGCGAGCTGGGCGTCGAGGCGTTTTTGGATATCGGCCATTTTGGCAACGAGTTCCTCCTCCTTCTTTTTGCGCTCGCTGCTGGTGATGATGCTGAACTGGGAGGCGTCGCGCACCACGTTGGCGGGGAGCGTGAGGAGGCGGGTGAGGATGCCTTGGTCCTTGAGTGAACTCAGGTAGAGGGCGGTGAGTTCGTGTGAGAGCGCAAGGGACTCGCGGGCGACGGCCTGGGTATCGGCGAGATTGTTGTTGAGAACCTGATTCTTCGCGAGTTCCGCGGTGAGAATGATACCGACCTGGTCGGAGATTTTCTGGCTGTAACCGGCGAGGGATTCGCGGGTAAGGTTTTGATCTTTGGCGATGTCGGCGAGGATGGGCTGGATGCGTTCGGAAAGGCGGTTGGAGACCTTGTCGATCTGCTCGTTTTGGACGCGTTCGGCTTCCTCGGGGCTCTTGGGAAGGGGGTTGAACGGTTGGATTTTTTGGGCGATGGCTTCGGCGAGCTGGTTGACCTTGGCCTCGTTGGCCTTGGCGAATTCCTCTTCGTTCATGAACGCATCGGCGGACCGTTTTTCGATGGCGTCCTTGAGGAGGGTGTTGACGGCGTCGATCTGGCGGCGGGTCTGCTCGGAGGAAGCCTGGAGTTCGGCGGCGTGCTGCTGGCGCAACGTGCCGAGCTCTTCCTGTTGGGCGGCTTGGAGGGCGACGATACGGGTGTTGGCGTAGTAAACCGCGCCGCCGATGATCAGGGCGAGGATGAGGATGAGGGGAAACTGTTCCTTAAGTTTAGACCACATGGAGAAGAATAGATTGGGGCGACGCTGGGCGAGGGAGGGGGTAAAAGCAATGTCGCAGGGGGCCGTGGCTTTGCGGTTGTTTTTCCGAAACACGTGCGCACGGTGTCGGCGAAATGAGCCTGAACCGTGCCGAGCAGATGGTGTTCGATTACCTCCAGCAGATGCCGGACGAAAAACGGCACTGGCATGACAAGGTCACTGCTGTTTCCGCGCGGGCACGCGATCCTCACTCCGCGGCAATGGAGCTGGAGGGCGAGTTATGGCGTTATTTCGAAGAGCGTTCGGCGGTCGTGTCTCCATTTCGCGAGGTCGCTCAACGCGAGGGACTGCGTCGCACCAGCCTTAGGAATCTTGCCGAATACTTGCTGCGCGTCTGGGCGCCGGTGAAGGTGAAACCTCGCGCCGAGGGCGAGGAGCCGTGGCGGCCCTACGCATGAATCGTCAGGGTGAAGAGCCTCTGGGGTTTTCACCTCCGTGTCCGGCGGGAAATGTCACGGGCGGGAAACTTTTCCGGAACTGGCGCATGTCTTGCATGGACAAACCTGTCGATACGTGCAGCGTCTTATTCACAAGTTATCCACAACCTAATGGAACACCTGAGCGGGGCAATCGCCTCTAAATCGCAGCTCAAGGTCTCTGCAAAGGCGAAGACCTTCGTCCTGGACACCAACGTCCTCCTCCACGACCCCCAGTCGATATTTAAATTCGAGGACAACAACCTGGCCATTCCGGTCGAGGTTTTGGAAGAATTGGATGCCATCAAAACCGAGCAGTCCACCGAGCGCGGCCGCAATGCCCACCGTGTGCACCGCATCCTCTCGGAGCTTCTGCCTGACACTCGCTCCATGCACGAAGGCGTGAAGCTGGAGAACGGTGGCACCCTTCAAGTCATCATCAATCCCTACATGGCCGACAGCGAGGCCATGCGCGAGGCGCCGCTGATGAAAAAGCTGCGCGCGGTGCTCTCCGACTTCTCGAAGAAGGACAACCGCATCATCGCCTCCGCCCTGTTCGTTCAAGAGCGTTACACGCCTCCGACGATCCTCGTCACCAAGGATGTGAACGTCGCGTTGAAAGCCCGCGCCGTCGGTCTTGAGGCGCAGGATTACCTCAACGACAAAGTGCCGGAAGGAGACGATGAGGACGCCTATCGCGAAATCCCCGTCACCATCTACGAGATTCAGCGTTTCTGTTCCGAGGGTGAGTTTGATCTTGGTGAAGAGGGCGCCAAGGAGCTCTTCCTCAACGAATACATCCTGCTCCGTTCGGACGAGGGCAAGACCATGCCGGCTCGTTACTATGGCAATGGCATCGTCAAACGCCTGCGCATTCCGGAGAGCATCAAGGCGCCGGGCGGCATTTCCATTCGTTCGCGCAACCTGGAGCAGCAGTTCTTCATGGATGCGTTGCTCGACGATTCGATTTCGCTGGTCACCTGCTTCGGCAAGGCGGGCACGGGCAAGACCCTGCTTTCGATCGGCTGTGCGCTTCACCAGACGCATGACGACCGTTCGCTTTACGACGGCGTTTCGATCTCCCGCCCGGTCATGGCGCTCGGCAAGGACATCGGGTTCCTTCCGGGCACGATGGAGGAAAAAATGAAGCCCTGGCTGCAGCCCTACTTCGATGCGCTCGAAGTGCTGATGCCTTCGAAGCCCACGAAGGAGCCGCAGTTCGCCGCCAAGAAGGTCTCCAAGAAGCAGCAGAAAAAACAGCCGAGCGCGCTGGAAACATCGCGACAGGAATCCGTTTCCAGCCACGGCGGCGGTCATGGCGGCGGCAGTCATGGTCCGGTGGCGCCGATGAAACCTTACGAGCGGCTCATCAAGAGCGGCCTGGTCGAGGTCGAGGCGCTGTGCTTCATCCGTGGACGCTCGATCGCCCGCCGCTTCTTCATTCTCGACGAGGCGCAACAGCTCACGCCCCACGAGGTGAAAACGGTGATCACGCGCATCTCCGAAGGTTCGAAGATCGTGCTGATCGGCGATCCGGCGCAGATTGATAATCCCTACGTCGATGCGCGCAGCAACGGCCTGGTTTATTGCCACAATCGCATGAAGGGCCACGCGCTCTCCGCCCACGTGAAACTTACGAAGGGCGAACGCTCGAAGCTCGCCGAACTCGCGGCGGATCTGCTGTGAGCTCGATGAGCAGTTAACGTAATTAGAAACGAATACGAAACGCCCGCACTCGAGAGAGTGCGGGCGTTTTGCTGTCCGATTCCGGCCTTCCCGCCGACGGGATCACATCTCCGCTTTTCGTGCGAGGAGCCAGAGGAGGTCGGAGACGCGGTTGATGTAGCGGATGAGCAGAGGGCGCACGGTGCGGCCTTGGGCCGGAAGGCCGATGAGGCGCCGTTCGGCCCGACGGGCGGTGGTGCGCGCGAGATCGAGGGCGGCGGCATGCAGATTGGCTCCGGGCGTGGCCCAGCCGTCGAACTTGACGTTTTGCGCCTCGACCGCGGCGATGGCGGCATCGATCCGGTCCAGGTCGGCATCGGTGAGCCTGGGGAATTTTGACGCGGCATAACGCGTGGCATCGGATTCAGCGCAGGCGAGCTCGCCCATCAGGTTGACGAGGTCTTTTTGGATGTGCTCCAACCCGGCGCGAAGCCCGGCGTCGGGACAGGTGGCCTTGGCGAAGCCGATGGCGGCATTGAGTTCGTCGTAGGCGCCGACGGCCTCGATTTGCGGGTGATCCTTGGGCACGCGCTGGCCGTAGAGAAGGCCGGTGGTGCCTTCGTCACCGGTGCGGGTCGCGATGGAAGACATGGCTCGAACGCTATGCGCTCAATCCGCCGCGTTGCCAGCGCCAACCGTGGCTGACGTTCCGCCGTGCGGGCGGCCGGCGCCGGTGGACGGATCGGTTCGCTGGTGCTTGTTCTCCTAGCACAAAAAAGCCCCGGGAAAATCCCGGGGCACAGAGAACGAACCAAGGATCAGGCAGAACGATCAGAAACCAACATTGATGAAGGGGAACACCTTGGGGAGCGGATCGAATTGATCCCAATCACGTGACTCCACCTGGTTCCAAATGCCGATCTGCACGCCTTTAAGGCTGGCGGCATAGTTGACCAAACCAAACTGGACGCCGTGCACATGTTTGGCGGTGTTGACGAAACCGAGCTGAAGACCGGAGAAGTCGGCGCTGGAGATGTCATTCCAATTCACCAGACCGGTCTGGAGGCCTTTGACCTTGGAGGAGTTGATATTGAACCAGCCACCCTGCCAGCCGGTCACTTCTCCCTCGGTGTGGTTGATCAAGCCCCACTGGACGCCGGTCGTGGTGCCGCCGACGTGATTATAAAGGGTCCAGAGACCGCCAAGGCCGACGAAGTCGCCGGTGGTGGAATGGGCGAAGCCGATGTCGAGACCTTTGACGTTGCGATTCTCGCCGTAGATCTGAAGGCGGATACCGGATACATCCTCGGTGGCGGGAACGAGTTGCGGTTCGGGGGCCCAGAGGGAGGCTTGGAAAAACGCCTCGGCGTGCGAGGAGACGGCGAGGGCGCTGGTGACGGTCAGAACGGACAGGATTTTAAGGAGTTTCATGTGGGGGTTTTAACATGATCGCGAGTTGCGATGTTGGTCATGAGCTTGGTTCATGACCGTGAAAACGCACGTTTTTTCCCTCCTGCTTGTGTAAGCAAAAAATGAAAAAATCGTGGGCATGCACGGGCATGCGGGCACGGACCGACGAACCAGAGATTGGTTCGCACGGAATCGCAGGATCTTGCGGGCCTGCGCTGTTTTTTTTGAGCCTGTCCGGTCTTGCCTGTGCCGGCGTGCCTTTGGCCCGGCTCAGGCGATCTTCCGGGCGGCCGCCTGGGCCTTGAGGCACAGTTCCGCGGCCTTGAAGGCGTGGGCCTGCGTCATGGCTTTCTCGGTGCGGTTGAGACAGTCTAGGATCAGTTCGCCGAAGAACCGGAAGCCAACCTGGCCTTCGACGTGGAGGTGGTGTTCACCTTTTTCATCAACCAGATAGACATGATTCCCGGTTTTTTCCCGGCCGACATCGACGTATTTGCGCAGCTCGATGTAGCCATGGGTGCCGAGAATGGTCATGCGGCCGTCGCCCCACGTGCTCAGGCCGGCGGGGGTGAACCAATCGACGCGGATGTAGTTTGAGGCACCGTTGTTGCCCACGAGGCTGGCCTCGCCGAAATCCTCGAACTCGGGGGTTTCCGGGTGAGCGTAGTTGGCGACGGCGGCGTTGGTCACGGTGGCGTCGGTCGCGCCGGTGAACGTAAGGAATTGCTCGAACTGATGGCTGCCGATGTCGCAAAGAATGCCGCCGTATTGTTCTTTTTTGAAGAACCAGTCGGGGCGTCCCGTGCCGAGGCGATGCGGGCCAAGGCCGATGACCTGAATGACGCGACCGATGGCGCCTTGTTGGACGAGATCGGTGGCATACATCGCGGATTCGACGTGGAGGCGTTCGCTGAAATACACCGCATATTTCCGGCCGGTGCGGGCGGCGACAGCGCGGGCTTCCTCAAGCTGGGACAGCTGGGTGAACGGGGTCTTGTCGGTGAAGTAGTCCTTGCCGGCTTCCATCACACGGCAGCCGAGAGGGCCGCGCAGATTCGGAACGGCGGCGGCGGCGACGAGTTTCACCGCGGGATCGGCGAGAATTTCGTCGAGCGAGCGGGCAACCTGGACCTGCGGATACTTGGCGCGAAAGGCTTCAACTTTCTTCGGGTCGGCATCGTAGACCCATTTGAGTTCGCCGCCGGCCTCGGTGAGGCCGTTGCACTGGCCGTAGATGTGGCCGTGGTCGAGGTGCGCGGCGGCAAAAACGAATTCACCGGGCCTGACCACCGGGCTGGGTTTGCCTTGGGGGGCGTAGTTCATGCCGTCGGATTTTTGGCTCATGGGTATCGGAGTGGGTAAGAGGTTGCCATGAACCTAGGCGCGGCGCGGCGCGGGAGGCGAGGGGACGGACGCTGCAAACTGTCTCAGGGGGAGGAATGGCACGCCGTGAGCGGCGGCCCTACATCGGACGGGTATCTACGGAGCCGCTTCGCTTTCCTCGCGGGTTTGTTTCGCGAGTTCCTTGATCTTTTTCTCGAGACCGGTGCGGACCTTTTTCTCCATGCGATCGATGAAGAGGGTGCCGTTGAGGTGATCCACTTCATGCTGGATGCAGCGGGAGAGCAGGCCGTCGCACGCGAGCGTATGCGGGGTGCCCTGCAAGTCCTGATAAGTCACGCGAATGGCATCCGGACGGAACACGTCGCCGCGGATGTCGGGGAATGAGAGGCAACCCTCCTCATAAACGGTTTCCTCGGAAGGCAGCAGGGTGACGACCGGGTTGATCAACGTGAGCGGCATGAACAGCTCGAGCGGGGGTTTGGCGCCGTCGAGTTCCCATGTGAAATCGCGGTCGGCGGCACGCAGGTCGACCACGCAGAATTGCAACGCCTTGCCAATTTGTTGCGCGGCCAGTCCGATACCGGAGGCGGTGTGCATCGTGGCCACCATTTGCTCGGAAAGCAGGCCAAGGGAGGAGTCGAAGACCTTTACGGGATCTCCTTTTTTTCGGAGCACGGGGTCGTTGTAGTGAACAATTCGAAGGGCCATTAGTCTATTGTTGAGGCCGCGTAACGTGTATTTGCCATGCGCGAGCGGCAAATGAATACTGCGACGCGCATGAGTTCTTCCGCCCATCTCCGTTCCGGATCGGTCTTGATCTGGATGCTTGCCGGTTTGCTTGTGCTGGCGGCGGCCTGGGTGGTGCCCGTCAATCTCAAGTCGGTCACCCCCGCGCTCCTCAAAGAAGCGGGTGCGGGCACTCCTGCAGTGGCACGCCAAGGGCGCCAGTTATTGGAGCGCGAGAAGCCCGGTCCCGCCGCGATGGTCCTCGCCGCCGCCCGCACGCTGGGCGACCCGCAGTCCTCCGCACTGGCAACCGCCCTCGACAACGCCGCCCACCGTCAACCGGAACTCGTGCCTTGGGGCGGCTGGGACCCCTTTCTCGATCCGATCTTTAATCTCAAGGAAAACGCCGGGCGCACCGCCAGCACGCCCGTGCTCACGTTTTTCATCACGGAGAAAGCGCGCACCCAATTGCTCGGCTACCTGCAAAATTCCCGTTCGCAAGGCGTGCTCACGCTCCTGCGCGTGCGCGAGATCGATCAGGCCGGACGCTTTGTGCCCGCGACCAAGCCCGGGGGGCAGACCCTTGATGCGGTCGTGCTGCTCTCCGCCTTGCTTTATCAGGGAGAGCATTTTTCCACCCCGCTTCAGCGTGAGTTGCGCGAGCTCGCCGACGTTGCGGTGCGGCAAAACCAGCTCGGCGGACTGGAGCCCGTTTTTATTGATCTGCTCTCCCTGGGCAGGCGTCTGGATTGGATTCAGCTGACCGAACTCATGCGTGTGACCGACAGCGTGAAGACCGCCGGTGAGTTCGCCCAGCTGGCCCGCGCCACGCCCGACGACCTGCCGTTGATCTACGCGGCGGCGCTTGTCACCGGTTCGGCCGACCGTGTGGCGACTTACCTCTTGAAATACGGACGCCCGGGCATGGAGGACCTGAAGCTTGCGCTTGCCCTCGGCCAGGGCGCCACGGAGCAATTGCTCACCCGCCAGGTTCCCGTCAACCGCCAGCCGGCTCCCTCGTTCGGTCCTTTCACCCTCGCGGCGTTGCTTTATCCCAGGCTGGCGCTGGTCGCGAAGTATCTCGGTTTTCTCCTGGGAGCATTCTGTTTGTTTCGGGGTCTGGAGAGTCTGCTCTTCGACGACGGCGACTCGTCGCTGCCGCGGGTGAAGAGCGGCATGCTGGCGATCCTGACCGCCGCGATGCTCGTGCTTGGGACGGAACCCTTCCTGCTCAAGACTCCCGATCCATCCGAATTCCAACTCAAGTTAACTGTTCCCGTCCTCTCCAATATTTCCGATCCTGCCTCCCTCACGCACACGGCTCCCACGCATACCATGGACATCTCAACCCTCCTCACCATCGGCTTCTTCGCCCTGCTGCAAATCGGCATGTATCTCTTCTGCCTCGCCAAAATGCGAGAGATCGACCGCCAGGACGCGCCCGCGCTCCTCAAGCTTCGCCTGATGGAGAACGAGGAAAATCTCTTCGACGGCGGCCTCTACATCGGCATCGCCGGCACCGCGACGGCCCTCGTGCTGCAAGTCCTGGGCGTGATCCAGCCCAACCTCCTCGCCGCCTATTCCTCCAATCTCTTTGGCATTTGCTGCGTGGCGCTCGTCAAGATCCGTCACGTCCGCCCTTACAAACGCCGGTTGATTCTTGAAGGCCAGGTCGAATCAAAGCCCGTGATCGCCGTGGCATGAAGACCTGCGAAGTATTCGTTGCCGGTGACAACGCGTTACACCTGCGTCCGCCCGCCCGCGCCTACGCGCCATGAACAGAACCCTCCTCCTCATTCTTTGCGACTTTCTCCTGCTGACGTTGCTTGCACTGACGGACTGGCAGAAAGCCGTGCCGGCGGATGCCGCGCCCAAGCCTCCCGCCGTCGCCGCCACGCCGGGTGCCGGCGCGGCCACCGCGGATGACGACATCGTCTCCGTGATGAAGCTTTCGCTGGAGGACGAACGCGTGCAACGCGACCAGCTCTCGCAACAACTCCAGACCACGCAGAGCACGCTGAGCGAACGCGAAAAGGCGCTCTCGCAAACCTCCAGCGTCCTTGCCGACACGCAATCGAAGGTCGACACGCTTTCACGGCAATACACCGCCGCGGCGGCCGATGCCTCGCTCACCAAGGAGCAACTCGACAAGCTCCAGCGCGACCTTGAACAGCGCCGGGCCGAGGCCGAGCGCCAGGCGAAGGAACTCGCCGCCCTCGAAAAATCCCAGGCCGAGGCCCGCGCGAAGATCGAGGATCTCAACGTCACCGTGCGCGTCGCCGAACAGGAAAAACAGATGCTCCGCGTCGCCGCCGACACCCTCAAAACCCAGGTCGAGGCCGAGCGCCAGGAACGCCTCAAAGTGCAGGAAACCACCACGCAGCTCGCCCAGGGCGTCGGGCAGCTCGCCGACAGCTCCACCGCGCTCACCAAGGAAATTCGCGAAAACCGGCCCATCAACGTCAACGTGCTGTTCAACGAGTTTCTCGCCAACCGCGTGCAGACTTCGTTCATCGGCACGCGTCCCGGCTTGATTGGGGAACGCACGCTGACGAAGGACACGCGAACGATCTTCGTGACCGACGGGCGCGCCACCGTGGCGTTGCTTCATATCAATGACACGCCGTTCTCCTCGCTCTCGGAACCCGGTTGGGATTGGAACACGCTCAAGGCGGAGTTCCGCAAGGGGTCCTATGCCGGCACGGTGGATCGACTGTCCTTTCTGGCGATTGACCCGCGCGTCGCCGTGCTGCCGGTTTCGCCGATGCAGCAAGCCGCATTGGGGGTGAAGGCCTATCCGATCGCGCTGGAGCCTTTCAAGTTCACCGACGCGTTGCTCATCTCAAATGGCGGGACGGGCTATGGTGAGGTTCCCTTCAAGCTCGATCCGGCCAATCCGAGTTACGTGCGCATGGACAACCGGCTTGTAAGGCGGCTGTTTGGCGACTTCGCCCCGTCGCGTGGAGACCTTGTCTTGAGCAAGACGGGCGAACTGCTCGGCATCATGGTGAACAGCGAGTATTGCGCGCTGGTGAATAATTTTCTCCCCTCGCAGGTGATCCGCACGGGCGACGATCTGGCGACCCGCCCGACCAGCGGGCAGTTCAACGATCTTTCGCAACGCCTGCGCCGTCTGCCGCTGCGCATTCAGCAGTAACGGGCGGGAGGCGTGGCGCCAGCGCTGCTTTTTTCTCAAGGCCAGGTGAGGCTCGCGCCGTCACGCAGCGTGCGGCGCACCTCTCCGGTTGCCGTCCGCCATAAAATTGTGAGTTCCCACGTGGCCGGGGCATGCGACGACAATCCGAATGTCTCGGGCTTGATCTCCACGGGAAGGGCGTTCTGAGAAGCGAGGCTCATCAGCTTGTAAGTGACGTTGATGCCATAGGCGTGGGGCCCATACTGGGCCTCGACGATGGTGACTTGAGGACGCGGCCATGACAGCGGTTCGGCCAGCCCGTTCTTGCCATCCGCGGACTTGGGCAGCTGATCCTGGTTGAGCAGGTTGCCTTCGTTCTGCGCCCGGAAAAATTTCTCGTCCACGCGCACCCAGAGTGATCCGGAGTCGGTGCCGTGGAGGTCGGGGGAAAGCAAAAGAAGATAGACCGGGTCAAAGCGTTCCTGGAGCCAGCCTCCGACCAGATCGGATGCGGGCACGCGCGTGAGGTAGCCCTTGATTTCGAGCTTTCGGCTGAGGGTGTAGTAGCCGGGCAGTTGTTCGACGAAACCGCGCTTGGTTTGTTCGGCCACCTCCATTTGACCCTCGACGAACGCCTGATCGTCGAGACTGAGCGTCGTCACGGGAAGTTTGAAGCAGGCGGAATCACTCTGTCTCCGAATGACGACCTGGCCTTTTTTGGCGGAAATCAACGAACCCTCGAACGAGCGTCCATTTTGATCGATCCACATTCGCGGAGGGGAGCTCAATGGCCCGGGGAGGGTTTCGACGATGGTGGTCTCGGCAGGTGTCGAAGGAGCGGGCTCGGGTTGAGCTGACGGATAATATTTCCGCCAGGCAACGACTGCGGCCGAAATGAGTATTGCCAGTAACACCACGCGCAGGAAGACCTTCATGTTCAAAATGTTTTGAGGGACGTGCCCGGGAAATCAAGCCCGGCAGCCACGTGAGGTTCGGGGAACCTTCTCAAATCGATCAGTCACGATTGATGTCCGGACGGGTTCCCCTGATGGAGAGACGGGGCTCGCCACGCTCTGGGTTGCTCTTAATTTTTTTGTGCATGGATGCACTGGGTTACATCGATTGCGGCGATAACCGGGACACGGTTCTGTTTCCTTGGGTGCGCGAGATCGTCCTCCAGCGAAAGCCGGGCTCTGTGCTTGATTTTGGCTGCGGCGATGCCCGCTTTTCCGTGGAGCTGGCCCGGCACGTCAAGGGTCGGGTATCGGCGTATGATCGTGATCCGCACATGAGGGAACAGGCCCGCCGACGCATCGCAGGCGAGGGCAATGCAGCGGTCTCATTATGCGAAGAGCCCGGGGCCGGATGGACGGGGGTATTCGACGTCGTTGTCATGCTCGGCGTCTGGATGTGCTGGAGGACGCACGCGGAATGCGGGGAGAATCTGGCCTTGATCGCCCGATCGCTGAAGCCCGGTGGCGTGCTGGTCGCATCCGTGACCCATCCGTGTTTTCGCAACCGGACCTTTGCGACGTATCGGACCGATTTTGACGAAGATCGTTACATGGCCAACGGCACGCCGTTCCGGGTCTATGTCGGCACTGCCGGGAAGGAGATCGTGATCGAGGACTTCCATTGGAATCTGGAGGCGATGATCACGCAGGTCCGGGAGGCGGGCCTGGTGCTGGATATTCTCAAGGAGCACGCCGACGGACCGAACGGCGAAGCGCCCTCGTGGCTCTCGCTCGTGCTGTCCAAGCCCGCCTGCGAGCCTACAGGCGAGTGATGCGCAGGCGCAGGAACTGACGGGGCGTGGTGCTGAGCGGTGCCACGGTGCGCACGATCACGGTGGTCGTGCCGTTGCCGTTGCTGGTGCTGCTGACTGTCTCGGTGACGGCGGCGCCGGTGCTCCAGTCCTGCAGGTTCCCGGACCATTCGACGACGTAGTTCACATCGGCGAGCGCAGTGGGGCGCGTGTAGGTGAGTGTGAGCCGGTCGGCCGAGGTGCCCACGCCGGGTGCGGTCGTGACGGGATCGACGGTTTTGGGTTCCGTGCCCAACGCATATTCCATGAGGTTGGACAGACTGTCGGCGTCCGGATCGGCGGAGTCTCCGCTGGTGGCCGTGTCGGCAAGCTCGACGGTGGTGAAGCGGGCGAAACGCCAGGCATCGTAAGGCTTGTCCTCCAGAGTGGCGGTGGCACTCGATGACACGCCGGCGGAGAGCGAAAAATCGGTGGCAACAGTGAGGGAGACGGTTCGATCCCCCTGCGCGACGGAGTCGGCGAGAGGCGTAATTTGAACGGTGGCGGCGGACGATCCCGCAGGAATGAGCACCGAGGCGGCCGGAGTGGTGTAATGAGTTCCGGATACGGCGGAGCCGCCCCACGCGAGGGGCACGAGGAGTGGGGAGGTGACGGGACCGGTGCGGGTAAGGGTGAACGTTGCAGGCGAGCCGTCGAGTTCACGAGCGACGGGTGAGGTGGCGGCGACGGTCACGGTGGGCGAGGAGCGCCAGGCGAGTGCATAGATGGTGCTTGCGCCACTGGTTCGGGTAACCTGCACGGCATAGCGGCCGGGAGCGAGGCTGGCTTGGTAGACGTGCTCCACGTTGTCCACCGTGCTGATGCTGGAGTCGAGCACACTGCCGACGTCGAACGTGCCGTCGGCAACGGCACAGAGTTTCAGGTCGAGATTGGCTACGGTGGGATTGAGGGAATTGTCTATGACTCGATGCCAGACGAGGACCGCAGAGAAACGGGTGGAAGCCGAGCCGGCGGGAATGTCGAAGAAATAGGTGCGGGTGGTGCCGTTTCCCTGGCTTAGTGCCGTGTCGACCGACCATCCCGTGGAATCTACGGTGGCTGTGTCGGATGGTGAGAAATTGCCGGCCAAGAGAATCCGATAGGCGAGGAAGACGTTGAGCGCGCCGGCGCCGTAGCGGGCATCATAAGGTTTGGTGGTGTCGGTGCGGGACCAACTGGCGAGGGGATCCTTGGCGGCGCCGGCAAGCAGGAGTGCTTTGGTGAGCCGGGGGTAATCGGCGGTGGCAAGGGCGGGGGAATAGCTGGTGTTGCGTAGTTTTTCGGAAACCAGTCCGGCTGCGCTGGCCACCTGAGGGGTGGCGAAACTGGTGAGGCCTTCGAAGCCGACAAGATCGGGCTTCATTCGTCCTGGCGTATCGAAAGCCGTGATACCGGCGCTGTGCTGGCCGTTGACGAGACCGACCGAGATCGTGTGGTAGCCCTGACACATGAGGCCCGGCAGTGTGGTGCTTGTCCCGTTGTTGACACCGACCACACTCACAAAGCCATCGCGATTGATTGCATAATCAAGGCGCAGGTCGGCATGGGTAACCTGCCCGTCGCTCAGCGAACCATTGCTAATCCAGCTATGATTTTGAACACGCCGGGTTTCCACCAAAGGATAACTGCCCAAACCAAAGTTAAGAAAATCCGTGTTCAGCCATCCGTTCGCGTTGTAAGCGTCGATGGCAACGGTGGCGGGGATCAGGCTGCTGGACGTGCCATAAAAATATCCACCCACCGACGTCGCATGACCGGATGTTCCTGATCCCGTGCTTTTATTGGTGATGGTCTTGCCGGTGAAAGCGCCGTTGGCGGCGTCGGGAAGGTAGTTGTTACCACCGGTGTCTCCCGCTTCGGCTTGGGTGATGCCGCCGGCCACGCCGGTTGGCACGCCGCTGGTGAATGTCTGCTGGAGGCGGGTATGGCCGGTGTCGTCTTTCCAGCCTGCATGTGCAGTGGCAAAGGCGGGCAGGAGAAGAAAGGCAACCAGCTTGGGGCGCAGCATGGTGATCAGGGGACGGGGCCTGGCTCAACCCGGCGGCCAGGCGAGCTGGCGTTTGGCGAGCAGGTGAACGTGGAGATGGGGAACGCTTTCGCAGGCATCGGGACCGTGGTTGATGACGAGCCGGAAGCCGCGCGGGATACCGAGTTTTTTGGCCACCACGCCGGCGGTGAGCAGAAGATGTCCGAGGACGGCTTCATCGGCGGGCGTTGCCTCACCCACCCGGGGGATCACGGTTTTCGGGATGATGAGCAAATGAACGGGCGCCTGAGGTTCGATGTCGTGAATGACAATGCAGCGATCATCCTCGTGCTCGATCTTCGCGGGAATTTCGCGGTCGATGATGCGTTGAAAAAGGGTCTTGGCCATGGGGACAGTTTGCCCGCGGACCGCACGAAATACACGGAAGAAATCAATCCGGTGAATCAGAGGAACAGCAGCCGCAGGTCGGCGCTGGGGGCCGTCCGGGCGGCGGTGAGGTCGCGGATATAGGCGAGCGCATCCTCGTATTCACGCTGGCGGCGGGCGGTGGCGCGTTTTTCCGGGGGGAGCAGGGCGGGGCGCAGGTTGGTGACGAGTAACGTGCTTTCGCGGAAGGGGGCGAGGCGCTTGAGTCCGGTCATCAGTTCGGCGCGGGCGAAGAGCGGGGTCGCCGAGGTGAGGGTGCTGAGCGCGTCCCAGTGAAAAAAGCCATGGCGGGGCAGGCCGGCGAAGAGGCTCTCCAGCAAACGCGCGGCGGAGGCGTTGAACGCGGCGTCGTATTTGGCGGCGAACTCGGGGTGTTCGCGTGTCTGTTCCTCAAGTTCGACGAGGCTGAAGGCGATGGCTTCCTTGATCTGCTCCGCGAGGTAGAGATCGTGGCCGGTGACATGCGCGAAGAGCGCGTTGATGAAGTGCAGGCGGCGCAACTCGTCGCGGGCGGGGGCGGGCATCAGTCTTGCGGAGCGGGTTTTTTGTCGAGCGCGTTGATTTCGTGCATGAATTCGGAGACGTCGCGAAATTCCTTATACACGCTGGCGAAGCGCACGTAGGCGACTTCATCGATCTTGCGGAGGCGCTGCATGACGGCATCGCCGATGGCGCGGGAGGGGATGTCGGAGTCGTATTGGGCCTCGAGGGCGTCGATCACGTCTTCGACGAGCATGGCGATCTGCTCGGCATCGACGGGGCGTTTCTGGCAGGCGGCGCGGGCGGCGCGGACGAGTTTTTCGCGGTCGAAGTCTTCGCGGCGGCCGTCGCGTTTGATAACGACGATGCCTTCGCGCACGATGAACTCGGTGGTGCTGTAGCGGTGCCCGCATTCGAGGCACTCACGACGACGGCGGATCGAGCTCCCTTCTTTGCTGATGCGGGAGTCGATGACCTTGTCCTCGATGGAAGTGCACTTGGGACAACGCATGGGAATGGGATCAGTTAAGCGTGAGAAAGTTCTCCAGAATCTTCATGCCGCCTTCGGTGGCGATGGATTCGGGGTGGAACTGGACGCCCCAGATGGGGAGCTCCTTGTGGCGCAGGCCCATGATTTCGCCTTCCTTGGTCTCGGCGGTGATTTCCAGGGAGGCGGGAAGGGTGGCGCGTTCGACGAGCAGCGAGTGGTAACGGGTGGCGGCGAAGCCTTGGGGCAGGCCTTTGAAAACGTCGGTGTCCTTGTGAAGGATGGGCGAGGTCTTGCCGTGCATGAGACGGTCGGCGCGCACGACGTGGCCGCCGAAGTAGTGGCCGATGGACTGATGGCCGAGGCAGACGCCGAGAATGGGTTTTTTGCCGGCGAAGGCGCCGATCATGTCGAGCGACACGCCGGCCTCGGCGGGCGAGCACGGGCCCGGAGAAATGAGCACGCGGTCAGGATTGAGCGCGAGGGCCTCGGCGGGCGTGATCTCGTCGTTGCGGAATACGCGCTGCTCCACGCCCAACTGGCCGAAGTATTGGACGAGGTTGAAGGTGAACGAATCGTAGTTGTCGATGACGAGCAGCACGGGAGATGTAAGTGGCTTACTATCCTCGCGGGTTGACACTTGGGTCAAGCGTGGCGGTAGGTTTGCGCAATGCCCGCTCATTTCGAATTGATGAAGACCGATACCCTCACGGCGGCCCGTCGCGGCCGGCTGCGCACCCGGCACGGGGTGATTGAGACCCCGATCTTCATGCCGGTCGGCACCCAGGGAACCGTCAAATCGCTCACGCCGGCCCACCTGCGCGAGATCGGTTCACAGATTATTCTAGGCAACACCTACCACCTCAACCTCCGTCCGGGCAGCGAGCTGGTGAAGGAGCTGGGCGGGCTGCACACATTCATGGGATGGGACGGTCCGATCCTCACGGACAGCGGTGGCTTCCAGGTGTTTTCCCTGGCGAAGTTGCGCAAGATGCACGACGACGGGGTGGAGTTTCAGTCGCACCTGGATGGCAAAAAGCTCTTTCTCGGTCCGCGCGAGGTGATGGCGATCCAGCAAAATCTCGGCAGCGACATTGCCATGGTGATCGACGAGTGTCCGCCCTGGCCTTGTGAACGCGACGCGACCGCGGAGGCATGCGCGCGTTCGTTGCGGTGGGCGAAGCAGTGCAAGGACATCGTGACGGACAACGGCTGGCTGGCGGCGGGTCACCACTTGTTCGCGATTGTGCAAGGCTCGACCTATGACGATTTGAGGCGGGAGGCGGCGGAGGCGCTGGCCGCGCTGGATTTCCCGGGTTATGCGGTGGGTGGCGTCAGCGTCGGCGAGCCCGAGCCGGAGATGTTAAAGCAGGTGGGTGCGACCACGCCTTTCATGCCGGCGGACAAGCCGCGCTACACCATGGGGCTGGGCACGCCGCCGCAGTTGCTCAAGATGATCGCGCTGGGCGTGGACATGTTCGATTGCGTGCTGCCTTCACGCGTGGCGCGCAACGGGCTGGTTTTCACCCCCGACGGACCGATGAACCTGCGCA
>JAQSWS010000128.1 GCA_029266495.1 Rariglobus sp.
ATAATAAATGATCCGCAGGTGCAGCGCATTCCAATGATCCTGCGGGAATAGCTTTTTCAGATCCCGCTCGGTCTGCTCCACGCTGCCGCCCGCCTTGGTCAACCGCCAGCGCTGGGCAAGCCGGTGAATGTGGGTATCAACCGGAAATGCCGGCACGCCAAATGCCTGCGCCATCACAACCGATGCCGTCTTGTGCCCCACGCCGGGCAGCGCCTCCAGCTCCTCGAAGGTCCGCGGCACTTCGCCTCCGTGTTTTTCCAGGATCAGCTCAGACAACCGGTGAATCGCCTGGGCCTTCCGCGGTGCGAGCCCGCAAGGCCGCACGATGGTATTAATCTCATCGACCGACAGCCGCACCATCTTCAACGGGGTATCCGCAAGGGCGAACAACGCCGGCGTGGTGAGGTTCACGCGCTTGTCCGTGCACTGCGCAGAGAGCAGCACGGCAATGAGCAATGTGTAGGCGTCGGTGTGATCAAGCGGGATTGCCGGCGCAGGATAAAGTTCCGCCAGCCGGCGATCGATGTAAGCGGCACGGGTTGCAGCAGAAGTCATGGTGCCACGAGTTGCCGAAACGCGGCCGATTTCGAGGCAAAACGTTCAAGGCGGCCAATAGAGCTCTACTTCTTTTTTTCTTCCGGCATCTGGTCGTTTATCCGCACCACATCGGGAAGGAGCGCGGTCGCCGTTCGTGGCGGAAAAAAGATCACCAGGTTACGCTGCCGTGGCCCGAGGTCCCAGGTATCGGCAATCAGGAGCTTGTGGTATTCCGGCTCGGTGCGCGCAGCCATCAGGATGACCAGCCCTTTGTCTGCTTTGATGGGGGGACTGACACCACGGAGTATCTTGGTGTCGTTTCCGTTGATACGGGCGAGCAACTCCATCTTTGACGCGTTGATAATCACAAAGTGTTCGAGGGGGACACTGGCCTCACCATCGTCCATCACAAAGATATCAAATTTAAACCCGCCGATCGCCGCACCGGACCTGGGGATGAAAAGCAAAAATGCCGTGGTCACACCCTCGGGAATTGCACACACCGCGATGGGGTTGAGCACCGGTGCCGGACGTCCCGCAGCGACCGCGGCCTGAACCACCGCCACCTCCGCTTCGTCATAAAAACGCACCACCGCTCCGCCCTTGTAACTGTAAACCGGCGAGCGGTAGGAGTTGTAGAATTTCACATTACTCAACGGCTTTCTATTACCGTCGGGGAAATAACCCATGCCCTTGACCGCACGCGGAGCAAAAACCGTGAATTTCATCTCGATTTCCGCAGGAGCAGCCGCCGCTCCCGCCTGCCCCCTCACAAGATTGGGCAACAATCCGGTCAAGCTGACCAGGACGATCAAATATCGGTGGAAGTAAGCCATCGGAAGCTGATGATTTTAAAACGACGCCCGAACACATTTCCCGCCGCTCCGGGTTGCAGGACGGAGTCTGTTGCCGACACCGTTTCAGGATAACGCTGCACCGTGGCCTCGGCCCATGCCTTGCCCTCCACTGCGGACGTCAGCGGATTGATGACCTCTCCATAGGTGCGCACCGTAAAAGTATCGGAGCGTGTCCGCAGATAAGGCGCGGTTGCGGTAAGCAGATCGGCTTGCGTCAGCGTCAAACTGCTTAACCCGCTGTGATCGGCGGCGAGAGCCGTGGCCACGGGCTTCACCTCCGCCGCGTTCATGCCGGCAGCGTCAATGGCGTCTTCCAGCAAACTGCGCCCTTCGCCCGGCTGGACGCCAAAAACCGTGGTTTCCGAAAGAAACGTCTCCAAGTTGCGGAAGGGACCCGCCGCAGCTGCCCGTATGCGCAAGCGCCTGACGATCTCGTTCGCCAGCACCTCCACCTGGTCGGCGGTGACATGCTGGCGGGAGGTCCCCATCTTGGCCCCGGTCGCCCCCGGATCGCTAAAGGTGCCGGCCGCCCCCGTGAATGGCGTGCTGGCATTGTAGCCGCGCACGCCCTGACGGAAAGCCGAGGTGTAGAATTTCCGGGCGTTGCCCGAAATACCGCTGCCCGGGCTCGGATCGGCCCAATAAAACACCTCCTGCGCCGTTTGCGGAAATCGGAAAAACACCGGCGAAGAATCCACTCCCATGCTCGGGTCCGATATAAAAGTTTCCGAGCGGGTGACCGCGTCGTTCTGGGTGCCTGCGTTGGGATCCGTGTTGCCGCTGGCATTTACGATGTCGGCTACGACCATCGGTTTTGCCGCACTGAACCGCGCACTGGAGAGCACCGCCCGCCAAGCCGCGATGCTCGTGGAATTGATGTTGAACCCGCCCCCTTGCAGCAGGTGGCTGGCCGTCTGCTCAACATCGCCCGCCACGATGGCCGCGGCAGTCGTTATTCCCACGGGCTTAAGATTCCAATTAGGCAAAGGCTGGTTCGCAGTGAGATCCGGTAACGTGCCCGCTCCTGCCAGCGGCAGACCGGAAAAAAAGAAGCGGTCAAAAATCGCGTTTGCCGTGCCACCCCAGGGGTTCCCGATGGAAAATGGCCGCTTGTCCTTGATCTGCAGATGCTGCAACTCCCCGGCGGAGAGCAGCGGCAGTCGCGGCAATTCGAACAGCGACACGTCGTTATAGGTGCTCATCGCGCGCGCATTCTGCCCCTGCACGCGATGGATCAGGTTTCCGTTCAGATTCGAAGTGCCCGTGCTGTCAGTCGTGACAATCGTCCCAATATATTTGCTCGGCAAAGGGGAGGTCGTCGTGCGGGTGTTGAAGGGTATGAGCACTTCCGCGTCCGCCGCGTCCGCCTGGGTCAAGCTGGCCGATCTGGGATCGGTGCGAGTCAACCAGGACCGGTCCAGATCGTAATCGCGCGGCTGATTCAGCCGAAAGGTAAATCCAAAACACCAGTAATCGGCCGTTGCTGTCGTGGAGACGTTGGAATTCGGCACCTCGTCGGCATCATATTTTGCCGTGTAAGTGGCCACAATATCAGTCCCCAACAGCACCTTCACGGTCAGGGGCGTGGCACTCACTTCAGGAATATCGACACTCAATGCGAGCGCCGAGCCGGTCGGCGCGGAAGCCACCGTATGCGTCCATCCCGTCATGCTCATCGAGTTGTTATAAAAGCCCAGGACCGGCCCGGCCGTGGCGCCGCTCGCAGTGGTCCACGAATACACCCGCCCGGGCAACCAGGTTGCCAGTTCCCCATCCGCACCAAAACTGGTGCTGCCGCTGTAGCGGTCGGCCTTGCTGAAGGGAAGGCTCAAGCCGGTCGCAAGCACAGGACTGGTGGACTGCAAATCGACCGCCACCGCCACACTGCTCGCATCAACCGAATCTTTCACCATGATCGTGGGCAATCCGGTGATTTCCAGACGCAGGTTGGAAGGGGGCACCAGCGCAGTGGCATAAGGGTTCCACATCGTCGCATATACCTTTGACCGGATTTGCAGTGCGGGATTGCTGGCGCTGATCCGGCGCACCTGAAACTGGATCACAAAATTCGCCAGGACGGGCGCCACGCTAAAAGCGATTTCGGGCAATCCCGTGGCCGCGTTTGTCGTCAACGGCTGTGTTTTGTAACGACGACGCGGTGAATCCGCGCTCGCGATCAACAAGCCTGAAGGAACCAGCGGATCGGTCGCCGCCGTCTCCTCCGGAAGCTTCATGTAATTGGAATAGTCGGCATACTTCGCGAACGCAGTGCCGAGCAGGCTCGGCTTGGTTGAGAGGTCCAGCATCAACCCGCGATATGCGTCCGTGGATGCCCGCGTATTCGCGAGGACGGAGAACGCCGCCGTCGTGAAATCGTGATAACGGTCCTTCACAAAATCCACTTGCTTCACCGTGCCACCCGCCGGGGTCAGCAATGCCAGCTGTTCATTCGCCACCACATTCAGCAACGAAGGGCTCGTGGCATTCGAGAGTGGGTCGAAGCCCTCCGTGCGCACCGTCGAGAGACCCGAGACTGCGGAGCTGCCACGGAAATAGTTGGGGCTCGACCCGATTTGCTGACGAATTCGGTTTCTCAACGTCGAGGTCGACCAGGGAGCATAGGTCACGTCGTCAGCCCGGTCGGCGAGGCCCAGCGAAGCTTTGACTCCCTGGTCACCCACCCACCAGGCGTAGCGACCGACCGTAACCAGAGTGCCTGCCGCCATCCCGGGAGGCTCAGCTTGAATTGCGACCGCCGGCACCACCACCGCACCGTGCTCGATATTCGCCGATCCCAACGCACTCATTCGCGCCGAGCCCGGTCCCACGAGCCGCACGCGGCCGGGATTCGCGACACTGGTCAATGCCACATCCGGTTCGGCCGCCGTCCGGTTAAGGCTGGTCGCCTGGTTGATCGCCAAGGCGGCTGTTTCGTTGCCACTGACCAGCCAGGTGGTCGCGGTCGGAGAGGCGGTATCCGCATCCCAAACACCCGTAAACCATGGATTTTGCACAGCCGCACCGGTCAAGCTGGCTTGAGCCGTGACACGATTGTCCGGCCCCGCATATCGCTGTAATTGACCGATCGCTATATTCATCGCCAGCAGCGCGTTTTGACGTGCTTGGGCGATGATCTGATTGTTGCTCGCAACCTGGGTCTCCACCCGTGAAAGCGATGCGAGCGAAACCAGCAGCAGCACCAGAAACGCCAGCAAAGTGACGGTGATCAACAGCGCAAACCCACGCTTGGATTTAGCAGCCGGCCGATGAACAGGAATACGATGCGAAAATAAGAAAAACGAAGCCACAGCGATCAAAAGAAACACGAGCCGGAGCAATCCGGACCGCTAGGAAAAACCTGCTAAGGCCCACGCGCCCGATCAAACCGCAGGAGTGACGTTCGCGTAAAACCAACAGCCGTTGAAAATATATACCGGAGGTATTGCATCGCCCGTGCCAAGACCGCCCACCTCAAGCCGGCCTACTTGGCGATACGACTCCATTTAATTAGCTGGAATTCACTTAGCCCCAAATCGCCCGAAACAGTTTTTTCATAATCGCGGGCAATGCAGCAAAGACACATTTACTTGGACAATAAAAAGCAGCGACAGCCCAAGCCGTCGCCGCTGATCGAAATCATACCAGAAATCCCCCCCTCTTAGGCAGCCTTAACCGCGGCTCGACGGCGCCGATGGACCAACACACTGGCCAAGGCCAAGCCACCTGCCATCATTGCGTAGGCAGACGGCTCGGGAACTGCGCTTACAATGCTCCCATCCAAACTAATGGTATCAAAGCGAAAGGTGCCTGCTGCCGAAGGAACTCCTACCCCGTCAGCTTGTGTGTCGCCAAAAACATAAAACCTAAACGAGATACTCTGACCCGCAGTAAGGACGACGCTTCCAAAATTATACGTTTCGCTACTTCCGGGACTTATTGCGACGGTATCATCAATGAAGCCTGCAGTCGTAGCAAAGGAATTAGTGCTATAAGCAACGCGATACTCGTCATTCACAGTATTACTACCCTGCTGAAAATATGAAAGGCTACTTAATGTAGCCGTATATCCCGTATCAACCGTGAAGGAAAATTGAACATATTCAGCTGTATCTACAGTAACAGCAACATTCCACGCCGTGCTGTTAAAAAGATTCGCCGTGGAGGTCCAATTTACATTTGTGCGTGTAAACGTAGAAAACGAAGCGCCAGTTGGCTGCGCGGTAACTGCATTAAACTGGCCATCAGCAGTTGATGTTCCAGTGAACTCATAGGTTCCCAAAGTGGCTGCCGTCACGAAACTGCAACAGGCCACTAAACTAGTGGCAAAGATCATTCCGATTTTAATTTTTGTATTCATATTTAAATTCTCAACCTGTCTCCATTTTGAGTTTTCTGCTTATCCCCTAGCAGGGGGTATGCCTCATCCCTCCGTCAAATCGCAGGGGTGACGATCCGGTGAAATGAAAGTCACGTAGTCTTTCCATAAATACCGGGCTACATCGATACTCCATCGAGTGTCATTAACTATAAACACTTGATAGCGTAGGCGGATTTAGTCCTAAGCCCTGATACTCCGATTTCACCTCTTAAGTTTCCCTAATCTGGTGAGATTTTTTCATAGTTTTCTATTTCTAGATAGTGTCATCACGAGATGCTGGCCCAGAGCAGGACGCAGCACCCAAGGATCGGACCGGTATCCAAGCCCAACAGGCTGTCCCGTCATCCAAGTGCTTTGAGAAATTACCTCGGAGGGATGGCCGCAAAAGAGTCACCAAAATTCAAAAAGCGTATGCACCGTGAACGGCGCCTATGAGTGCGCGGGAGAGCAACATTGGCAAAATCGGCAATTTTTGCGTCTTTTGTGGCCAACATTCCGACTGACTGTGCCCGTTGCCGAATTCATGGCCGGCAGGTCTGGAAAGGAGGTCTCGCGAAGGTCGGGCAAAGTTCGGAGTAAGGACGGCATCGGGACAACGAGTGAGGAGACTCGACGGGGTTTCCCTTGGATCGGACCTTCGTCTGGGCTTTATCCGCACTTCGCGAGACAACTCCTGCGTCCAGATAATCGGCAACCAAGTGCCAATCGATCCGCCGACCTCGTTCTTCTGCAGCCTCCATGTCTCCCTCCAGCATCCGCATAATCCGGGGTCAAAACGCACCGTCCCTCTAATACCCGCCCGCGTTTCCAAAAACCATTTGCCGGACGGTAGGCCTCGCCTACCGTCCTTTTTTTATGCCCGCTTCCGCGCCTTCCGCTTCATCCGCCTCTTCCCTCTCGGAGCTCCTCGCTCCCACCGACTCGTTCGCGCATCGCCACACCTCGCCCGACTCTGCCGAACGCACCGCCATGCTCGCAGCCCTCGGCTACCCGAGCCTCGACGCCTTCATCGATGCCACCGTTCCGGCGCACATCCGCCTCGAACGCCCGCTCAACCTCCCCGCCGCCCTCGGAGAATCCGCCGCGCTTTCCGAGCTCCGCCAGATCGCCGCCCAAAACCAGGTGTTCCGCAGTTTCATCGGCATGGGCTACCACGACACCCTCGTGCCCGCCGTCATTCAGCGCAACGTCTTCGAAAATCCCGGCTGGTATACCTCCTACACCCCTTATCAGGCCGAGATCTCCCAAGGACGCCTCGAGGCCCTTCTCAACTACCAGACGGTCATCACCGACCTCACCGGACTCGACATCGCCAACGCCTCCCTCCTCGACGAGGGCACCGCCGCGGCCGAGGCCATGATGCTCTGCCATCGTATCAAGGATGTTGAAGGCGGCATCTTTTTCGTCTCCGAAAAGTGCCATCCGCAGACCCTCGACATCGTCCACACCCGCGCGACCCCGCTGGGCATCACCGTCGTCAAGGGCGATCACCGCACGTTCGATTTCGCCGCCGCCGGCAACGTCTTCGGCGTCCTCGTGCAATACCCCGACACCACCGGCAGTATTCACGATTTCACTACCTTTTTCGAAACCGCCCATGCCGCCGGCGCGCTCTGCGTCGTCGCCACCGACCTCCTCGCCCTCACCCTCCTGCGTCCGCCCGCCGAGTTCGGCGCCGATGTCGCCATCGGCTCGGCCCAGCGCTTCGGCGTGCCTCTCGGCTTCGGCGGCCCGCACGCGGCGTTCTTCGCCACGCGCGACACCCACAAGCGCCAGATGCCCGGCCGCCTCATCGGCGTCTCCCGCGATGCCCAGGGCGGGCCCGCCCTCCGCCTCTCGCTCGGCACCCGTGAGCAACACATCCGCCGCGACAAGGCCACGTCCAACATCTGCACCGCCCAGGTCCTCCTCGCCGTGATGGCCTCGATGTATGCCATCTATCACGGCCCCGAGGGACTCAAAAAAATCGCCCGCCGCGTTCAGGCGCTCACCGCCGTGCTCGCCGCGGGTCTCCGCTCGGCCGGTGCGACCGTCAATGCCGGGCCCGTCTTCGACACGCTCACCGTCTCCGGCATCGACGCCGCCAAAATCCACGCCGCCGCCGCCGCGAAACGCATCAATCTCCGCCCGGTCGACGCCCGCGCCGTCGGCATTTCGCTCGACGAAGCCACCACCCTCGAGCAAGTCGAGACGCTCCTCGCGCTCTTTGGCGCCTCCGCCCCCGCGCTCGACTCCATTGGACATTCGTCATTGGACATCGGTCATTTCGGGGCGCTCGCGCGCCGGTCCCCCTTCCTCACCGCCCAGGTGTTCAACACCCATCACACCGAGCACGAACTGCTCCGCTACATCAAGCGCCTCGAGAACAAGGACCTCTCGCTCACGCATTCGATGATCTCCCTTGGCTCGTGCACGATGAAGCTCAACGCGACCAGCGAGATGTTCCCCGCGTCATGGCCCGAGTTCTCGCGCGTCCACCCGTTCGCCCCCGCCGAACAGTCCCGCGGCTTCGCCCGGCTCTGCCGCGAGCTGGAGGCCTGGTTGTGCGAAATCACCGGCTTTGCCGCGATCTCCCTCCAGCCCAACGCCGGCTCGCAGGGCGAATACGCGGGCCTTCTCGCCATCCGCGCCTATCACGAGTCGCGCGGCGAAGGCCGTCGCAACATCTGCCTCATCCCCACCAGCGCCCACGGCACCAACCCCGCCAGCGCCGTCATGTGCGGCTTCGAAGTCGTTCCCGTTGCCTGCGACACGAACGGCAACATCGACCTCACCGATCTCACCGCCAAGGCCGCCGCCCACACCCACGATCTCGCCGCGCTGATGATCACCTATCCGTCCACCCACGGCGTGTTCGAGAGCACGATCAAAGACATCTCCGCCATCATCCATAAACACGGCGGACAGGTCTACATGGACGGCGCCAACCTCAACGCCCAGGTCGGCCTCACCTCACCCGGCCTCGTCGGCGCCGACGTCGCCCACCTCAACCTCCACAAGACCTTCTGCATCCCCCACGGCGGCGGCGGTCCGGGCGTCGGGCCCGTCTGCGTGGCCGCCCACCTCACCCCGTTTCTCCCCGGCCACGCCGTTCAGGCGCCGCAGCATGTCACCGCATCCGGCGAGACGGTCACGCCCGCCACGATCGGCGCCGTTTCCGCCGCGCCCTACGGCTCCGCCAGCATTCTGGTGATTCCGTGGATGTTCATCCGCATGATGGGGCCCGACGGGCTGACTGACGCCACCAAGGTCGCGATCCTCAGCGCCAACTACATTGCCAAACGCCTGGAGAAATTCTTCCCCGTTCTCTATCGCGGACAAAACGGCCTCGTCGCCCACGAGTGCATCATCGACCTGCGCGGCTGGAAAAAACACGGCATCGAGGTTGAAGACGCCGCCAAACGCCTCATGGACTACGGTTATCACTCGCCCACCATGAGCTGGCCGGTCGCCGGCACCCTTATGATCGAGCCGACCGAAAGCGAAACCCAGGCCGAGCTGGACCGTTTCTGCGATGCATTGATCTCCATTCACGGCGAGATGCAGGCGGTGGTTAACGGCGAATGCGATAAGACCAATAATCCACTCAAGAACGCCCCGCACACCGCGAAGGTCGTGACGTCCGATGACTGGACGCGTCCCTACTCGCGCGAGCTGGCCGCCTTTCCGAGCGAGTTCTCCCGGCAGACCAAGTTCTGGCCGTCCGTCGGCCGCGTGGACAACGTCTACGGCGACCGCAACCTCGTTTGCAGCTGCGTCGGCATGGAGGCCTATGCCACGCAAAGCGCGTCATAAAAGCCGGTAGTCCAGAGCGGTCCGGAGCCGTCACTTCAAGGTGTGAGGCTCCGGATCCCAGCCGCTCAGCTCCAGACTTATGAAGTTGATCCGCCACCTCGC
>JAQSWS010000129.1 GCA_029266495.1 Rariglobus sp.
ACAGGATCGCGCACGAGTAGTAGATCCAGATCAACAATGCCACGAGCGATCCGGCCGTTCCATACACCGATGCGACGTCGGAATGTTTCAGATAAAAAGCGATCAAGACCCGGCCTATGCTGAAGAGCACCGCAGTCACGAATGCGCCTCGCCAGATACTGCGCCAGCTCACTTGCACGTCCGGCATGATCTTGAACATCATCGCAAACAGCACGGTCACGATCCCGAGTGTCACCATCAGTTCGGCACCTTGCAGGACCGCCTGAGGAATCGAAATCTTTCCTTCGATAAAATGAGCGAAGGACGTGAGCGCGGTTGTGAGGACCAGCGACACGAGCAATAAGAACCCCACCGTGAGCACCATCGCGAACGAGATCAGGCGTTGCATCAACAACACGAGCCAGCCGGCCCGACTGGGCTTCGTCTTTACGCCCCAGATACTGTTCAGCGCAGTCTGCAACTGTGCGAAGACGGTCGTGGCGCCGAGGATGAGCATGCCGATGCTGATAGCCGTCGCCGTCCACCCCTGCTTCTGCGGTTTTGCCTGGTCCACCGTCTTCTGAATCATCTCGGCGGTGCCTTCGCCCATGAGGTTGGCGATCTGGGTATTCAACTGTTTCGACGCGATTTCCGGGCCGAAAACAAAACCCGCGATGCTCAAGACAATGAGCATCACCGGCGCGAGGGAAAAAAGTGTATAGAAACTAACCGACGCGGAATGAGCGAAGGCGCCGTCCTCGTTCCAGTTTTTCGCGGCGATGATCCAAGTTGCGGCCCACTTCGGGAGGCTTCGTTTGCTCATAAGGCAGAGAGGGAGTTCTCCCGCCAGACACCTCCTTCGCAGCCCGGTGCGATCTCCACCATTCAGAAAAGGCGCGGCTCGGAATACCGAGGCGAATCTTCCCCCGCGCAGGGGGGAAGTATCCCAAGGCTTAGGGCTTTATCCTGCCGCCGATAATACGACTCAGACGCCAGAATTCTGATGCTATTACCGACGAGCCAACTCTTCGATGGTGGCGAGCTGGTAACTGATCTTGCCCTCGGCGATTTCGCGAAGGGCGGTGTCTTCCAGAGAAAGTTTTTCCAAGGACTCCACCAAGGCGCGACTGCCCCGTCTCAGTTGTTTAACACGGCAGGAGACGATGTTGATCAGGATATTCGGGTCATCGATGATCTTGCGGGCGGCGTTCAGGTAATCGTCTCTCATGGTTGTGGAATTATGTCAGCCGGTTGGCGCGCATGGCGGTGAAATACCGCCTTCGTTTTGGCTGACCCGGGCATCCTAAAAGGGGAATTCGCTGAACACGACGTATATCTCCCCGGTGAGAGACCGACCTTGGACCGAGGCTTGCGCGGTCATGCGCTTAGGTCCGGTTTTATCCGGCGAGCGGCGAGCGCTGTGGTGGCGTTGGGATCGCTGGCTTCATTCCCGGCCCCTTTTGAACCGTCAGCAGGGAAAGGAGTCTGTATTCACATGCTTTCCTTCCTACGGCGCCTCACGCCGAAGCAATATCTGCTCATCGGTGTGGTGGTGATGGTGTTGGCCGGCATGGCACTTTTTTACCGGCAACTCGATATTGATGCCCTTCACCGCAGGGCCGATGGACTCAATGGATTTGTGGTGTTTGCGGGTATGGTGGTGCTGCCATTGCTGGGTTTTCCGGTGATGATCGTGCATGCGATCGCCGGTGTGCGTTTCGGCATTGGCTTCGGATGCGTGTTGGTTGCCCTTGCGACGTTGCTGCAATTATTGAGCGCCTACGGTTTGGTCAAAATGGCGCCGGGATTTTTTGCGCGGAGACTCGCCCCGTTCCGCGCGCGTCTGCCGAAGACCACGCACACTCCGCTTACCTTGTTCACGATGCTTCTGCCCGGAGTACCGTATTTTTCTCAGATCTACGTGTTACCGCTGGTTGGCGTGCCGCTCGGAACCTACCTGGCGTGGAGTCTGCCGATCAACGTCGCTCGCTCGGTGGTTGGCGTGACGTTCGGGGACATATCCGATGATCTCACCCCGCTACGGATGACAGGGTTCGGCCTTTATTTTGTGGTCATCACGTCCACGTGTGCATGGGCGTTTATTCGGTTAAAACGAAAGATCCACGAGCATGCGCGGGGTCCGGGCATTCCGACGCCGTTATCGGAACCGGTCGGCGGATGGGAGCGGTTCTTTCGAAAACGGAAGGAAGCCCGGCGCCAGCGAGCGGCCGCCCGGCGATGACAATTTCGTAGTTAATTAAAAACTACAATCACTCCGACTTAGTCATACTTGATGGAGACGATCTCCAGATGGGTTTTCCCGCCGGGAAATTCGAAGGGCACACGCGCGCCGACTTTGGCGTGAAGCAAGGCGCGGGCAATCGGTGAACGCCAGCTTACGCAATCTTGCGACAAGTCGGCTTCATCGACTCCGCCGATGCGATACTGCGATTGCACTCCGTCGGAGTCGCGCACGAGGACGATCGCTCCAAAGCGCACGACATTCCATGGACGTTCCGGGACCCGAACGATTTCGGCGGTGCGCAGGCTCTCTTCGAGGTAGTGTATGCGTTCGTCGATCTCTTGAAGTTCGCGGCGGGTATCTGCTGCTATGGGCGGAACAGCCAGGCCGGCGCGTTCGTGCTTGAGTTCGGCCAGCGCCTCGCGGAGCCGGTGTGCCCCGGCGGGTGTAATGTAATTTTTTTCGCCCGGCGCCAGAGAAGGGATCGGGCGGTGGATGAGTGCGACCTCACCCAAGTCATCTTCGCGAAGAAATGCTTTGCTCATGACGGAGCCTAATCGGTCCATTCGTCATGAACAACCGGGCGCGGTGTATTCCGGTTTCCTCCGGAGGGTCTGTGGGGGGGCATCCCGGAGGATGCCTTCCGCAAGATGGCGATAGACGGTTTTTCCAGAGGCCTGCAAAGTCCGATTTTCCGTCGGCTTTCTCTCGGTGTTCTCCGCGTGAGGTTGGATTTTGAATTTGTCTCACGCGGAGACGCGGAGGCGCGGAGAGTCCAAAGGCTGAGCAACTTGGCGAGGAATGCGGAAACGCATCACCAAGAGATAGGCCCACGCGACGGGAATTCCTGCAACACCGCCGAGATAGGCGGCGTTATGCATGTAGCCGACGCAGAGAAATCGCCGTGGATCGACAAGGTTCGGCGGTAAAAACCAACCGTGGTAATTCGCCGGGTTGATGTTCTGGGTTTGGAAATACCCGTAGACCAAACCACTCAGGGCAAAAAGCAGTGTGCAGATCGTTACGATGCCAAAGGAGGCCACTCCGGCTCGGAAGACCGCCGATCCGTTGCGATGCATGAGGGCAAGAGGCGTGATCAACAGCCCGATCGGCACACCCATCCACCACGACGCGAGGAACCCGACGATTGCCGCACGAACCCGCGCCGGTTGTGGTGAATCCAAGAGGTCGAACTGGATGAACTTAAAACGAGTAAAATACTCGGGGGATACGGAATAACTGATTTGGTCATGCACCACGCCGAACGCCCCGGCGATGGGCAAGGCAATCAGCAAAAGCAGAAGACCCGCGGAAGGTTTGTTCATCGATCAAGCCACCGGGTTTTTAGCTATCTTTAAAATGGTCGGGACGGAGAGATTCGAACTCTCGACCTCTACAACCCGAATGTAGCGCTCTACCAGGCTAAGCTACGTCCCGCCGATCCATTTTGTCCTGCTGCGAAGAGCAGGGTTGCGAAGGCAAACGGGGGAGTTTCGCGCGGGCAAACAAAATCTTTGCGCGTTTATTGCGAAGTGCGCGCAAGCGTCGTGTTGCCGGCCTGGCGGGCAACCATTTCGGTGAGACGCTGGATCTCCAGCTCGGCATTGCGTTTGGCAATGCGGGCGAGTTCGACCTCCCGGGCGAGGGCGAAGTTTTCGGTGTTAAGCGCGGCGCGGCGGGTGCGCAGAGCGGCCAGTTGTTGCTCAAGGGCGGCGGACTCGGCGGAGAGCGTTTTGACCTGGGTCGCATAGCGGGCGGTGTCGTCGGCAATGCGCCGGCTCTCGGCTTCGTAGCGGGCGCGTTTTTCAGCCTCCTGCTTTTCCTCCTCGGCGCGGCGGGCTGCGGCGCGTTTTTCGGCATCGGCGCGGGCGATCCGTTCGGCTTCGGCTTTCTGCTCGGCCTCGGCTTTTTTGGCGATGGCCGCAGCGGTGGCTTTGTCGGCGGCCTCACGGGCGGAGGTGTGGCTGTGCTGCCAGTAAACGCCGCCGAAAAGGGCGAGAAGGATGAGGGGGATGATCAGGTAAAGGCGGTTCATTTCGGGTCGTGGCGGAGCCGCGAAGTTTGAGGAGGAAGTTTAAGTCGGAACGGACGGAGGGCGTTGCGTTGCGGAGTGCCCGACCGGCGGTCGGGCCTAGATCAGGATTTCTTTTGGGCGGCCTCGGCGGCTTGTTTGATGCGCGCGGCCTCGGCTGCGGCGATTTTTTCAAGGACGCGCTGAAGGTCGGCGGCGTTGGCCCGGGCCTGGGGAACAAACGCCTTTAGGAAGGCCTGTTCGGCCAGCGTGGCTTCGTGGTCGAGCTGGAGTTTGTTGACGGCTTCCTGCTCGGTGGCGACCTCGCGCTTGAGGCGCTCGATCTGGCGGGCGAGGCGTTCCTGGTCGCGGAAGGCCTGGTCACGGGCATCCAGGGCCAGGGCGCGCGCTTCGCGTTCGGCGGCTTCGCGGGCTTCCTGCTCGACGCGTTCCTTCCGTTTCTGCGCCTGCACGCGGACCTGTTCATCCAAGGCGATGCGGTTGGCTTCACGCTCTGCGGCGAGCTTGGCGGCGTGTTCGGCCTTGACGGCGGATTGACGGGCTTCGTCCCGTTCCTTTTGTCCGCTTTGCGACCAGGCATAGGCGCCGATGAAGAGGGCGAGGGCGACCAGGGGTGTGATGAAGTAGGCTTTGTTCATGACGGAGCGTGTCATCAGGTTTTGGATACGGATTCAGGGCGGGCGCGGCGGGCGTCGGCGATGGCTTTGACGAGGCGGGCGAGGTCGTCCTTCTTCACGTCGTCGAAGGCGGCGGCGTCGCGGGCCTGGTGGAGGGCGGCCTCGTAGTCCTGGAGTTCGTAGGCGGTGTAAGCGAGGAAGAGGCGGGTTTGGCCAGGCTTGTCGAGGCCGCCTTTTTTCACGGCGAGTTCGAGGTGGGCGCGGGCGTCGGCAATGCGGGTGCGGGCGTAGAGAAGCTGGGCGAGGGTGAACTCGAGCTGGCCGTCGTCGGGAAGAACCTTCACGGCTTTTTCGAGGGCGGCGATGGCCTGTGGCTCGCGTTGGATTTGCTGGCAGGTGCTGGCCAGCAGTTCCCAGTTGCGGCGGGTGTTTTCAAGGGTGCCTTCGGCGAGGCCTTTTTCGAGAAGGGCGATGGCGGGCTCGAATTGCCGGAGGGCGAGGAGGAGGGCGACCCGGTTGAAGTTTTCCTTGGGCGAGTTCAGAAACCCCCGGGCTTGGGCTCGCTCGAGGGCGAGGAGGGCGCGGAGATTGTAGCGGTCGGCATCACGCTCGTTCTTGGCGGAGCTGGCGAGGGCCAGATAGGTGGCGGTGAGCTGTTGCCAATAGCCCAAGGTCGAGGGGCTTTTTTCAACGAGGAGTTCGAGGAGGTCGGCGGCCTGGGCGTGTTCTTCGCGCTGTTGGAGCGAAGCGAGGATGAGGACGTAGAGCGCGGTGGGCGGCTTGATCTGGAGGACGAGTCCTTCCTCGGCAGCGCCACGGGCTTCAAGGAGCGTGCGGGTGTCGGGATGATCGGGATCGAGGGTGGCCTGCTGGTAGAGCAGGGAGGCGGCGAAGAGCTGGCCTTCGGGCGTGGGCTTCGGCGTGCGGGTCTGCCAGCGGCGGAGGCAGGCAACGGATTGGGCGAGGAGCGTGCGCTGCCGGACGGGGTCCTTGGACTCGGAAGCTTGCTGCTGGTAGAGCTGGGCGAGGAGGAAGAGCGATTCGCGTTGAGTGGTTTCGGGAAGGTGGTTGAGGCGTTCGCCAAGACGGAGAGCGTCCTCAAGCGGGGCGATGGCCTCGGCGTAACGACCTTCGGTGAGGAAAATCTGCGCCTTGATTTGGGAGAGAAGAGTGCGGTCGTAGCTCTCGGCGGGGGCGGCGCCGAGGAGGCGATTGATCAGGGCGAGCGCAGGGGCGTAGGATTTCGCCTCGGTGAGTTCGCGGAGCTTGCCAAGTTCGTTGGAGACGGCTTCGGAGACCTGTGGCTGGGGCGCGGGGGACTGGGCGCGGATGGAGACGAGGCAGGTGGTGGCGAGAAGCGCGGTCAGGAGGAGCCAGTGGACATGTGCGAACCATGCGAAGATCAAGCGGCTGGTCTGCGGCCGATCCCTGAGCTCACGCTCAGGGTCACGGGACAGGGGAATGCGATGCATGGTCATGGTCAGTTGCCCGAGATGGTGAAGTCGAAGGGCAGGTGCACGTTGCTCGTGCTGACATTGGCGCCGTTTTTACGACCGGGTTTGAACTTCCAGCGAACGACGGCGCGGAGCGCCTCGGGCTCGAATTCGCGATGGGTGGAGCTGATCACGTAGGGGTTCCGGACGCTGCCCTCAGAATCAACGATGAAGCCGACGACGACACGGCCATTGATGCCGGCGCGGCTCATTTCGTAGGGGTAAAGAGGCTTTACCTGAACGCGAGGGACCGGGGGTTGATCGAGGCTGGCGAGGTCGAAGAGGTTTTTGAAGCCGTTGCCAATGCCCGTGCCAACACCGGGGCCGGGACGGCCGACGGGGATGATCGGGCCGGATGATTGGGCGATGCCGGGCGGGGGAGGAGGCTGGATGGGCTGGGAGAAGGTCGAGGCGGTGGGCGCGGGGGTGTCCGCCTGCATGGGCGGGACGATATCGGAGAGGTTGCCGCCGCCTTCGGAGGAAGGTTCGGGCATCTCGACGACCTCGGGTTCCAAGGGAGGCGGCGGGGCGAGTTCGATCACCGGAATGCTATCGTCAACCGGTGGAGGAGCGGGATTTCCTTTGAAAAAATCGCCGCCGAGCGCGAGTCCGCCGTGCACAAGAAGCGCCACGATAAAGCCAATCAGGAGGTCGCGTTTCATGGCGGGATCAACGGCCGGTGGGACGGAACGCGGTCTCGACGGAGACTTGGGTGATGCCGGCCTTGCGAACCTCGTCGAGCGCGTGGACGGCATCGCCATAAGAGGCTTTTTCGTCGCCGGAAACCAGCACGCGGGGGGCGGGCGTGCTTGCTTTGTAGTCGAGGAGGCGGCGCGGGATTTCCGCGGAGGAGATCGGCTCTTTGTTCCAGTAGGCGGTGCCGGCATCGGAGACCTGGAGGACCACCAAATCGTCCTCGGCGGCGGGGCGGGCGGTGGCGGATGCTTGCGGGAGGTCGACGGGAACGGACTGAATTTTGTTCAACGAAAGAGTGAAGAGGACGAACGTGGCCAGCAGGAAGAAGATCACGTCGATGAGCGGAATGATCTCGATGCGCGCTTTTTTGGCGCCGCCGGCGGGTTGTCCTCCAAATGAGCCTGACATGGTGATGAAAGCGCGTGCGCGGGCTCAGGAGCCGGCGGGGCGGATGCGGGTTTCGATGAGGACCTTCGAGATGCCGGCCTTGCGAACCTCGTCGATCACGTAGCGGGCCTGGGAGAAGCGTGCTTTTTCGTCTCCGTTGATGAGGACTCGCGGGTCGGGCGTGTTCAGCTTGTAGGCTTCGAGGCGGGCGATGAACTGGTCCAGCGTGAGTTTTTGTTGATCCCAGGCGAGGGAGCCATCGGCGGCGATCGTGAGGGTGACGGCGCCTTCGGAGAGTCTCCGGGCCTGGCTGGTTTCGCTTGAGGGAAGGGAGACGGCGAGACCGCCGGATTTATCGAGGGTGATGGTGAAGAGGACGAACGTGGCCAGCAGGAAGAAGATCACGTCGATGAGCGGAATGATCTCGATGCGCGCGCGCCTGGGCGCGCTGGCGAACGGGTCTGGCTGCAGACCGCTCATGCGCGGGGCAACGGTGCGACGGGGAGCGGACGGGACGAGGTGGTGGCAGGGCAGTCCTGGCACGCGGCGGCCGCCTTCTTCATGATGACCTCAAGGGCATTGGAGGCATCGGAAATGTCGTGGCGCGCAGCCTCGATCCGGGCGTTTAGCACATTGTAAGGGAAGAGGCCGAGGATGGCGATGACCAGACCGCAGGCGGTGGCAATGAGCGCTTCGCCGACACCTCCGGTGATTTTGCTGGCGCTGGCGCCTATCTCGCCTTCGCCGAGGGCGCCAAACGTGGCCATCATGCCGGTGACCGTGCCGAGGAGACCGAGAAGGGGGGCGGCAGTGATGCACGTGTCCAGCCAAGCCATGCCCTGTTGAAAACGGGCCAGTTCGCGGTTGGCGGCGCGCATAAAGGCGTTGGGCAGGGAGTGCTCCCGGTGAGTCAGGGCGTAGACAAGAATACGGGCGACGTAGTCAGGGCTTTTGGCGCCGAGGGCGACGGCTTTCTCGGTGTCGCGGGTTTCCACGTATTCGAGCATTTTTTCGACCACCTCGGGTTCACGGGAGGAGTTTTCGCGGAACAGGAAGATCGTGCGTTCCACCACGACGGTGATGGCGAGAAAGGACACGATCAGGATGGGCCACATGATCGGGCCACCATCGCGAAAGAGCTCCATCGGGGACTTACCCATCAGGAAACCGAGATACAAAGTGGTAGACATAGACGAGGGTCGAGACTCTGGAGACTGAGACTCTGTATCAAGTAAAAAGAGCCCGGGAAATGATGTTTAGCCGCTACCAATTTGCCATCGCGTTGCTGGCCTCGGTGAGATGGTGGGTGCCATCTTCGTGGGCAAGGACGCGAAAATGGCGCGCATGCACGGCGCGCAGGGTGCTTCGGTGGGCAATGGTCAGGTAGGAAATGTCCGGAAGGGCGGCGCGGAGGCTCAGGTAGAAGGCGTGTTCGGCGGCTTCATCCATGGCGGCGGTGGCTTCGTCGAGGAAGACCCAGTCGGGCTTGAGCAGGAAGACGCGGGCGAGGGCCACGCGTTGTTGTTCGCCGCCGGAGAGGAGTTGCGACCAGTGGGTTTCTTCGTCGAGGCGGGCGGCGAGCGCGGGGGCCTGGGCGAGGGCCAGGGCGGTGCGGACGGCGGCATCGGTGAACTTTTCGGGGGGCTCGGGGTAGCACACGGCGGCACGCAACGTTCCGATGGGCAGGTAGGGACGTTGCGGCATCACCATGCAACGAAACGGCGCGGGGAGGTGAACGAAGCCCTGTTCGTAAGGCCAGAGGCCGGCGAGGGCGCGGAGGAGGGTGCTCTTGCCGCAGCCGGAAGGGCCGGTGATCAACACCGAATCGCCGGGGGAGAGGGTGAAGTTGACGGGGGCGAGCAGCGGTTTCCCGTTCGGACGGAAGAGCGCCAGGTTTTTTACGACGAGTTCGTTGCCGACGCGTCCGGTGGAATAGATGCGGCTCTGGGTGGCGCGCAGTTCGTGTGCGTGCTCGATGCCGCGCACGAAACCCTCGAGGCGTTGTGTCACCGCCCACCAGCCTGCGATGGTCTCGTAGCTGTTGATAAAAAGATTGAGGCTGCTTTGGACGCGGCCAAATGCGCCCGTGAGCTGGGTGAGCTGGCCGAGCGTGATGGTGCCGGCGAAGAAACGCGGGGCGGAGAGCAGGAGCGGAACG
>JAQSWS010000034.1 GCA_029266495.1 Rariglobus sp.
GCCGCCTTTCAACCCGAATGCCTGAACGGGAAAAGGTTTTCCCTGATATAGACCATCGCCCATCTGGCCGTATTCAACATAGCCAAAGCCGCTGATCGTGCCGTCATCTTTAAGCGCAAACGTCGTGTAGCCTCCCGCGGCAACCTGCACCACGCCGGAGTCGAGCAGCGACGGCAGAGGATCGAAGTTCAAGGTCGAAACCCACGCCTCCCCCGTTCCGAGTTGACCGTTGAAATTGCCACCCCAGGCCCACATGGAGCCATCGGAGCGTTTCGCCACGGTGTGATCCGAACCCGCCGCGATACCCACCGCGCCGGTTATGCCATAAGCCTGGACCGGGGTGGCCGAGCCGCCGAAATACCAATCACCCAGTTGTCCCGACCAGTTGCTTCCCCAGCACCACACCGTGCCATCGCTTTTCAGCGCCGCGGCATGATTCCATCCACCCGCCACAGCGATGGCATCAACGAGTCCCGCCACCGCCACGGGCGTCGCCTGATCCACTCCGGTGCCATCGCCCAATTCTCCCGAGCCATTCGCACCCCACGCCCAGACCGTGCCGTCGGACTTCACCGCATAGGAGGCAAATGAACCGGCGCCGATCGCGATGATGTCGGTCAATCCCGCCACCTGCACCGGCGTCGTTTCCTGGAACGTCCCGGTGCCGAGCTGCCCGTTGGTGCTGATGCCCCAGGCCCACACGGTGCCATCCGCTTTGAGCGCGAGGCTGTGATAACCGCCGGCCGCCACGGCGCTGACATTCGTCAGCGCAGACACCGCCACCGGCCCGTTGCCCACGCCACCATTGCCGAGCTGCCCTTCGGAATTGCGACCAAAGGCGCTCACCGTCCCGTTGTCCAAAAGAACGAGCGTATGAAACCCACCTGCGGAAATCGTCGTGGGCGTTGCCGTCCCGGGAATCACCACCTGCACCGGCTTGGCGCGGCTCGCTCCGAAAACACCGCCAAGCTGCTGGTCGGAATTTCCACCCCAGGCCCACACCGTGCCATCGGTCTTGAGTGCAACCACATGATACGCCCCCGCCGCGATGACGCCCGGATCGCCGGCTGACATCAGGCTGAACGAAAACATCGCCGGACCACCGGATTTTTTTAAGCCCCGGTCGGGTTTTGAGGGACGATGATTCCTCTCTCCAAAAATGATGTCGCCTCCGCCCAGCCATTTTCCGCCTGCGTCGCCCTGACGAAAAGTCGGACGCTCTTCACGCGGACTGAGCGTCGTGGTGGCCGAGGGAAGGCCCACCTCCGGCGTAAGTGGGACTGCCTCCAGGCCACCCTGAAACACCGGCTGCTTGGTATCGGCAAAGGCAACGGTCGCCGTAAATAGAATCAGAAGAAGGCGTCTCATGAGGAAGGTGCGTTGATGGAGTTCTCCGAAAAGGTGATTCGTGCGGACGGACGGAAAGGAACATGGCAAAGCCAAAGCGGCTCGCTGCTGCTGAACCGCAGAACAAACAGTGACAAAGCCATGTGGCCGTCCCTTGCCCCGTTCTCCGCCAAGGCTTCGACAAAGCCTGCACGGTCCGGACAAGAAGCCTCAGCCATTACTCATGGCAGAAAAGTGGCGTGATACTCACGGGATACTGCTGCGTGCTGGGATATTCATAACCAATTGAACTGGAGTTTTTAACTCAAAATGAGCGCTGAACCAAACACCCAAATTGCAACCTATGCCTAAGTCGCTATTGCCCTATAAATGCAATTATGAATGCAGTTAATAGGACATACACCCTAGGACTTTTGGCAGCTCGCCCCTCGGGAATATAGATAGAGTGAGGGGGCCCGTTTCACGCACTGTATCTAAATTCTAATTACAGAACCCCTCGGATGGGGCGCCTGTGCGGAAATGAAAGATCATACCTTGGCGTCACATGCTTCGGCAGTGCATCGCCACAAGACCCGCTTCAATCGCGACTACGCGACGACCGGAGCATCCCTCCGCTCCAGGTCCACTCTCAAACCAAGACCGCAATGGAGGCCTTGTCGCGCCCAAGGCCCTCCCGCTGGATGGAAGCTCCGGCGGGCGCGGACAGCTTGCGCGCGCAGCACTCCAGGTGCATGCCGGTCCACAGAGGCGAATGACAGGTGTTCGAAGAGATCACAAAGTCTTCGAAGCCCGCTTCCGACATGAGTTGCTCAATCTCGGCGCGCGTATGATTGCACACCGGCACCGCCTCCTGCCGCCGTGCCTCCACCCGTTGCCGCACGGAGCCGGGCATGAACGGAAGCACCGCCGATTTGACCGATTGCTTCAGTTCGTAAACGCGCCCGGAATCGCGTCGCTCCAGCGCATCGAAATACAACCGTCCGCCCGGCGCGAGCCAGCCGTGGACCTTCGCGCAGAGGTCCGCAGTGATCGCCGCACCATAGCCGAAGACGCCAAGCGAATAGATAAAATCAAACGACTCCGGCTCGAAATTCATCTCGTAAAGATTGCTGCGGATCAGACGGATCTCCTTCGCCGTCACCTGTGACGCATGCACCGGCTCCTTCGCCTGCCGGAGCATTTCCGCAGAGATGTCCGTTCCAACGAGCAGCGCGGTATTGTCCAGCCAATGGAAATAACGTCCCGTGCCGCAGCCCATCTCCAACACACGCGCCGGACGGGCGAACGAGCGGCAGATCCGACGCAGATTGCCGCCGAGCCGCTGATGGTTCTCGCTGCGCGCCTCGATCTCGTCGTCCCGGCGATATTGATTGGCACCCAGGTCGTAGGACTGGGCGAGATTGGATTCGTAACGACGGAAGTCCATGGGAAGGCGGTTTAGCTGCGGTTGCCGGTTTTTAACACCCCGCCAGCTTAGAGCACCTCCCCATCGCGCGCAGGTAGGTCATTACTCCATACGCATCCGGGTCCGCACCCCGCCTCGACAATTGCCGGACGGGCCGGGTCCGTCAGGCGGAAACCCGGCGACCCGGGGCTGCGACATCGGACGGCACACCGATAACCGCGCGCCTCCTCGCCGCCACCGCCTGCGAAAGGGCTTGCACACGCGGAGCCACCTGGAGCCACGCGCCTTGAGCCACGACACCGACGCCAATCGACGTCAGCACGCCGCCCATGACGAGCAGCCACAGCTCACGAACACCCGAGATGCCAGGAAGAAAGTGAAGTCCCTCCATGACCAGGCCGGCGAAAATAAAACCAAAAGCGTTGGGCATGTTCATCGTAGTCATGCCCCCTGTTGTCGCCAGATGCGTGCCAACCGTCCCGGGGGGAAATCATCCGCATGCCTTGGAGTAACTTAATAAGGCAGGCGGTTTGTTCCGCGATTTTTCCCCATGCAAAGCGCAAGATATCCCGCCCGCATGCCGTGCAGCGTGCAGCGCGTCACCTCACAGATCACCGGGTTGCGGTCGCAACACGATCTCTTCCACCACGGTGTTCCGCCCGAGCCGATATATGTCAAAAAACGCCCGCGCCACATCCGCCGCCGGCATGATCCGCTCTTCGGCCACGCCACTGCCGGACCAGGACGGTGACCACGTCGCCCCCGGATGCACGCAGCACACCCGCACGCCGTGATCCTTGGTCTCGGCACGCAACACCTTCGCAAGGCCCGTCACGCCAAACTTCGCCGCGCAATACGCCGCGCTGTTCGGATACGCGTCGAGCCCCGCGATGGAGCTCATGAAGAACACGTCGCCGTGCCGTTGCCTGACCATCATCGGAACAAACGCCCGCGTCATCAAAAAGGCGCTGCGCAGGTTCGTCGCGACGATCCGGTCAAACTCCGCCACCGACGTCTGCACAAAGGGCGCGGCGGCAAACACCCCCGCGTTGTTGACGAGCACGTCGACCGCGCCGAAGCGGGTCGTCACGGCTCCCTCCAGCGCCTCGACCGCGATCTCGTCGGCCACATCACAGGTGAACACCTCCACGGTGGCGCCCAGCTTCGTGCAGGCGCGCGCGACCGTTGCCAGGTTGCGCGCATTGCGAGCCACAAGCGCAAGCCGGACGCGGTGCAGTTCTTTCGCAAAAACCTTCGCGATCGCCGCGCCGATCCCTTGCGACGCGCCGGTGATAAGGATGACGGGAGTTTTGGTGGAGGCCATGAGGGAAGGGATGGTGGATGGTTTATTTTCGAATCGCCTCAGCAGCGGAGCAGTCCGAAGTCGGAGAAATCCGCCGCGAGTCCGCCGGGCACGCCTTTGCAAATCACGCTCACCGCGTCGTGCGAATGCAGCGACTCCTGGTGTGAACACGCCACTTGGAAGTCGGCGATGCGCCGGTCCTTCGCCAGCTCCGCGTAGAGGAGGCGGGCGGCGTCCTCGACGAACTTCAAGTGCGCACCGTTCAACTCGGCAAAAGCCTGCTCGTCCTCGCGCTTCACCATCACCTGCGTCTCGGTGCGCAGCGCACGCACGCACAGCGCGTGTATGTCCTCGATCCAGATTTTTTTCCCGTCCACCTCCTCGATGAGCAACCGGGCCTTGCTGCGCTGAGAATGTGGCACGGTGTAGGCCGCACGCTGGTCCCGCGCATGTTCGGACAATTCCGCCGAACACGGACACGCGGAGGAATAAACGAAATCAAATTGAATAAATCTCCGGTAGCGGCCGTCCGCCGTCATCACGCCTTCGAAGGCGACGTCGTAAAATTGATAGCCTTTCAGTCCGCTGCGCAGGCTCGGCTGGAGCATCGGGTAGGAGAAGCGGATCTTCAGGCGCGCGGCCTTGCTCTCCACCTTGCGCAGATAGGCTTTGAGGACCTTGCCCATCCACTCACCCGTGGTGACGCCGTCCTTGTGATCGTAAAACGACCGCATGATCCGGCTCATGTTGATTCCCTTCAACTCGGCCTGCAGCGACACGGTGCCCGTGACGCTTGTTTCGAGGGTGAGCGTCTTGCCGGCCTTCGTGCGGTAGCGGAGCGGCAGCTTGAAATTGGAAATCCCCACCTGCTGGATCGGCACGGTGGCGCCCGGAATCGACTCCGCGGCCTCCATCATGTCAGGCAGAGACGCGCGATAGGCGGGCGTGACGGTAAACTTCGCGTCGTAGGAGCGCTTGATCCGCGGCGCCTCCCCACCGGCGGTGCGGTGGAGATACATGGATTTTTTCTTGGAGGAGGGCATTTCGTTTTTGGATTTTAAAACGCGCCTGGCGGGTGACGATAACCGCAGCCCCGCGTAAGCGAAGCGGACGGGCGCGAGAAGATGTTTGCTGAAAAAAATGGAGCGCGTTGTTCCCAACGCACCGGGTTGTTTTGTTATACGGCGTCCGGCCCGTGGTATTCCGCAAAGTTGCGCGGGGTTTCGTAGAGTTTTACGCAATACAACCGCCCTGCCGGGATGTGCGGTTCGATCTCATTCCAGAATGCGATCACGAGATTTTCCGTCGAGGGGATGATTCCACGCAGGAAGTCCACCTCGTCGTTGAGATTCCGATGATCGCACTTGTCGACGATGTGCGTATTCAAGAGGCGCTTCAACTCGCCCAAGTCCATGATGCAGCCGGTGTCGGGATCAGGCTGGCCGCGGAGCGACACCTCGAGCACGTAATTGTGACCGTGCCAATGCGGGTTCGTGCAAAGCCCGAACTGTTTCACGTTCCAAGCCTGGCTCTTGGATGGATTCCACAGGCGGTGCGCCGAGTTGAAATGCACCTGCCGCGTGATGGTGACCACCCCTTTGAGCGGACGCACGGTCACTGCGGGAGCTTTGGATTGGGCGGCTTTCTTTGGCATGAAGGAAAGACGATGTAACATAAAACCTGCGTGGTCAATTCACGGGCAGCCCCTTGCGAAAGCCCGTCACGACCGCGTGCAAATCCCCCTTGCGCACACACGCCGCGGGTCCTTCATCAGCCTCAAACATGGCGATGTGCTTTAAAATCCTCGGCAGCGGCAGTGCGGGCAATTGCGCCGTGCTGCGCACCGCGGAAACACGCGTGCTCATCGACGCCGGCTTTACCCAGCGCAAACTCCGCCAGCTTCTCCACGACGCCGGCGAGGCCCTGGAAAAGATCGACGCGATTTTTCTCACCCATGAACACGGCGACCACGCCGCCGGAATCGACGGCCTGAAGAAATTCCCGCACATCCAGGTTTTCGCCAACTCCGCCACCGCCCGCGCCGTTCAGGCAAAGATCGATCATCCGATATCCTGGAAAATTTTCGAAACCGGCGCCCGCTTCCAGTTTCGGGATCTCGAGATCGAGAGCTTCCACGTGCCTCACGATGCACAGGAGCCGGTGGGTTTCACGTTTTCCACCGGCCTGGAGGCCGATCTCTTCACCCCGCGTCGCCGTCTCGCTTGGCTGACCGACCTCGGCCACGCCCCGCAACACATTCACGAGCGCATCCGCGACGTCGATGTGGTGGTCGTCGAGAGCAACCACTGCCCTCGCCTGCTCCAGGCCGACATGAAACGCCCCTGGCCCACCAAGCAGCGTATCTCCGGCCGCCACGGCCATCTTTCCAACGAAGCCATGTGCGAACTTCTGGGTGCGGTCGCCAGCCCGCGCTGGCGTCACATTTTCCTCACCCACTTGTCACGCGACTGCAACAGCCACGAGGCAATCGAAGCCTCCCTCGCCGGCCTCCGCACCCGGCTCACCTGCCAGTTCAACATCGTCGCTTCCGGCGGCGGCACGCCGGTCTGCGAGCTTTAGAACGCGTCATAATCTCAATCAGCTGCAGTTCCACCGTGACCGCCCAGCACGACAGCTGCTTAAGGGGGTTGACCATCAGTTGTTCGAATGGCCTGAATTCTCCCGCTTATGCAAATGCCCACGTCGCTTCGTCGCACCAAGATCATCTTTACCCTCGGCCCCGCCAGTCAGAGCGAGGAAATGCTGGAGAAGCTCATCCTGGCGGGCGCCGACGTCGCCCGGCTCAACATGGCGCACGGCAATCATGAGTGGACCCGCGCCGTCATCCGCCGCATTCGCACCGTATCCAAAAAAATCGGACGCGAGATCGGCATCATGATGGATATCAAGGGGCCCGAGATCCGCACCGGCGATCTCGACGCACCCATCGAGCTGAAAGAGGGCGAGATTTTTGATTTCACCGTCCGGCCCGGGGATCGCGACGGCGGCGTGGAGATCCGCTCCGTCAACGTCAACTATCAGGACCTCGTCAACGACATCCATGTCGGCGACATCGTGCTCGTCGACAGCGGGCTCATGCGCTTCGAGGTGCTTGATCGGAAGGACAACCATATCCGCTGCAAAGTCCTCACCCCCGGCGCACTCAGCTCCCGCCGTCACATCAACCTTCCCGGCGTAAAGGTAAACCTGCCGTCCTTCACGGAGAAGGATCGCCTCGACACCCTCGTCGGCATCGAGGAGGGCATCGATTTCGTCGCTCTTTCCTTTGTCCGCGAAGCCAAGGATATCCATCAGCTCCGTGAGTTTCTCACGGCGCACAAGTCCAAGGCCAAGATCATCGCCAAGATCGAGGACCAGACCGCCATCGCCAACCTCGACGAAATCATTCAGGCAACCGACTCCCTCATGGTTGCCCGCGGCGACCTCGGCATCGAGTGCCCGCTCGAGGACCTGCCCGTCATCCAGCGCCGTGCGGTCAAGTCCTGCTTCGACCAAGGCAAGCCGGTGATCATCGCCACCCACACGCTCGAATCGATGATCAACTCGCCCGTCCCCACGCGCGCCGAGATCACGGACGTTGCCAATGCCGTCTACGAAAAAGCCGACTGCGTCATGCTCTCCGGCGAAACCACGGTCGGCAAATACCCCCTCGAATGCGTGCAGGTCCTCGACAAAATCGCCCGCCGCATTGAGCAGGAAGGCCCCTTCGAATTCGCCGAGCCCGACTATGTCGACAGCGACAAGCTCAAGCTCCTCCACTCCGCCGTGCTGCTCGCGCACCAGATGCCCGGCTCGGCACTGCTCACCTTCACCCGGCAGGGTTTCATGGCCGCCGGCCTCGCCGCGCTTCGCCCCGCCCTCGTCCCGATTTTCGCGATCACCAACTCGGTGGAAACCCTCCGCCAGCTGCGTCTGCTGCGCAGCGTGGAACCCTTTATCATGCCACTCGGTTCCGAGCCCAATCACACCATCGAAAATGCCATCGCGCTCCTCGTGAACAACGGAAGCGTGCAGATCGGTGGCAAGCTGATCGTTGCCACCGACATCCTCACCGCCGACCGCCTCGTTGACAGCATTCAGCTCCGCACCGTGCGCTGAGCTGAGCCTGCGTCTGAGTCCTGCCGATGGGTGCGTATCGTCGGCGCGGGCTCGGTGCGGGGATGGCCCCGCCGCCAGTTTGCGCTTCAGTCGCCATCCGGCATGAGTCATTCCTCATTTCCCATGGCCTACTCCGACGAACCCGTCCTCGTGCCCCCTGCGCGCCGCTGGTCTCCCAAAGTCATCGGCCTGACCACGCTCGTGCTCCTTCTGGTGGGCGGAATCCTCTCCATCCCGCTTTATCAAAAAAACCTCGATCACGAAGCCCACGATGTTCGCCGCGGACATCATCAAGGGGCGCTCTATGAGATCACCATCGAAGGCCGGCCTCACACGCTCGAACTCGGCTGGATTGCCCCCGCCTTCTCGGCCGTGCTCTCGCCCGCACCTGCACCGGACGCCGTCCTCGAGGTCTCGGCCGATTTCGGACGCGAAACGCTTTCATGGAACGTCGGCGAAAACCGCTTCGGCCCAGGGACCACACGCATCGACCCTCACGCACATCATAAGGTGAAACTCACCCTCCGCCAAGGTGGCGCTGTTGTCTGGCGCGACTCTCTCTGGCTTTACGGTCTTCACGACACCCACGGCCACAGCCACTAGCCCGGTCCACCCTTTATTCATGATCAGCCGCACTTCCCGCATTCTCTCTGCCCTCGTCGTTGTCGGCCTCATCGCTTTTGGCGTCTGGTGGCTGCGCCCCTCCAATCCCAAGACCACGGCGCACCCCATCCACCCCACAAGTGGCGAACCGTCGAACAACACACCGGCAGGTGCTTCCACGCCGTCCATTGCCCCGACTTCGGTAACCATCACGCCTGAGTCGCCCGCGGCCCCGGTCGCCGCAACTCCGACGCCCACCATTGATTCCATCCTGGCCGACCCCGCGCTCGACATCCTCGGTTCAGCCCGTGCCCTTGCCGCCTTGGTCCAAAATCCGGCATTGAGCATCGAAACGCGCTCCGAGGCCCTTGCCCACCTGCTCAACCTCTCGGTGGAACATGAAACCGAGCTACTGCTCCCCCTGCTGAAATCCGCCCGCCTCCCGGATTCTCTCGCAAGCACCATTCTCACCGAGGCATTGAACCGTCCGCTGGACTGGCAGGCGGACGCCTGCCTGGCAGTGATGGCGCGCACCACCGGACAGGAGCTTCATACCCAAGCTCGTGATCACCTCGCCTTCCTGACCAGCGAAGACCATGGCGAAGATCTGAAAGCCTGGGCACTCGCCATCCGCAATGCCCGCGCCAAGTGGGCGAGCCCCGACTCCTGAACGCAGCGGAAGTGACCCGGCGAGGGAAACGCTCCAAGCCGGTTCAAATAAAACAATAGCCACCCGTGTTGGGTGTAGCCGGGGTCGCTGACCCCGGTGCCTTGTGGCGTCAACCGACGGGTCAGCGGCCCGGCTGCATATTTATTCGAAATGCCCCGGAGCCTGCGTTGCCATGCTGATAAGTAAGCCAGAGGCACGTCCAGAAAGAGCGCCCTCGAACCGGCCGGGCACCAAAACGCCCCGCTCCCGCCCTCAAGATCGGCACCGACACCTGTCGGGCGGGCTTTTCACGGCACAAAAAAGCCGCCCCGGAAACCCGGGGCGGCTCGATGAGGCCTTATAAAATCAGGGGATCTCCGGACCACTGAAGAGCACGTCACCCGCAGAGAGGGTCGAGCCAATCGGCGCATGGAAGAATCCACGCCCAAAGTCATTGATGCCCACCGGCAACTGGAGCAACACGCCTTCAAAGATCACCTTGCGGTTGTTTCGCAGAATGAAGCTTCCCGAGAAATAGCCCGAATCCGGGTTGATTTTCACCGCCCACTTTCGCGGATTCGTCGGGTTGTCATCGCTCGAAGTAACTGACACGGCACCGGAAGGAGCCATCCGCATAAGGACCGGTAGCTTCTCCGGGTTGGCGCCTGTGTTCGAGACGCCGCCCGTCTGTTCCAGCGACAGGGTGAAGTTACCGATCGTTTGAGAGTTCGACGTAACGAGTCCGAGCGGCCCAACCAAATACGGGTTCCTCGTGGCGATCCACGGCTCCATGACAACATTTACGCCCACAGGGCCGAATCCCGTTTTATACATCTTGTCCGTAGAGATCGCAGGCTTAGCCCAATAAACATCCATACCAGTGGAAGTCTCGATGTGATAAAGGTTGCTGCCCGCACTCCGGACACTCAGTGGCAGCCAGCCAGAAATAAAGCCACGCTTATTGGAGTAAAGCTGCACATAGGGACGGAAGGTAGGCAACGCGCCTCCGTCAGAAGGCGTAACGGCGGTCAGAACCGTTCCATCGGACAGCTTACCCTTGAGTTGCAGCCGTCCATACCTGTCGATGACGCCGATCGCATAGCCGGATCCCTCGGGTCCACCCACGGCATCCGTAAACGCGACGGTATAGGAGCCCTGCCAAGGCGCAGGCGCGACAGTGGTGTAGGTTTTCACCAGCACACCATCACCTCCGATGTCGCCAATCGGTCCATTTGACCCTGCCAGCGTCGCCGTCATCGTGGAATCATTCTCCACCGTGATCGCCAAGGTCAGTGAGTTCGCCAGCGCGAGTGTTGCTTCGCCAGCCGTCGGCGCCGAGGACGAATTGAGCGTGAGCAAGCCCTTCAAGCTGATAGTCTTTTCCCGATAAATCAGTTTGCCGGAGAACGACCCGTTTTCGGGGGCCACGAGCAACTCAAGCTTACCCACCGGCACTCCGCTGATCTTGACCAACAAGCCTTCAAAACTACCCGAGATAACCTTCGGATAGCTACGCGCCGAAAGCACATAGGTGCGGGTGGATGTCTGGGTCTTAACGCCCCCAGTCACCGTGACGGCCCAATAAGTAATCGTGTAAGTGCCAGACTTGGCTATACGTCCGCTGATTTGCCCTGTGTTCTTATTAAGGGTCAAGCCGGGAGGCAGATTGCTCGCATAATAGGTGATCGTCGTCGCGGGCGGCAGGGGCAGGAAGGCGTCTGCAATGCTAAAGGAGACGGCACTGCCCTCATAGGTTCTCAACGAAATCACGGTCAGCGTGGCCGACTGGCTGGTGACCTGATTGGCTTCATTCGCGATGACGCAACGGAATTGATCCCCGTTCATCGCGCCTGTGACTGCGTTGATGGTCAACGTTGAGATCGCCTGCTTTCCCTCAAGTGCCGGAGGCGAAGTAACGCCATTGCTATAATGGCTCCAAGTCTTGCTGCCCGCCCGCTTACGCTGCCAGTCATAAACGGCCGGAGCACCGGTGGTATAAACCGTGAAGACCACCGGATCGCCCGTGAAAACGGATGCACTTTGCGGTTGTTCGGTAATCACGACGCTATTCGTGATAAAAGTGACGCCAAGATGGATGGATCCCTCCGCTCCGGCTTTGCCATCAACGGCGATCTGATAAACTGTCCCCTTTTGAACGGCGAAATGCACGCTGCTGGTCGTGATAAGAGGAATGAGGCTCGCATCATCGTTACTGGCAACCTCCACCAAACTGTCTATGACCGTGCCGGTATAAACACCCAGCGTCGTGTCAATCAGGCTCCCGAGCGTATCGATCGTCACGTAACCGTCAGCAGGAGCAGTCCAGCTCCACCAGAGCGAACGGGAGGCTGTCGAGCCTGCATGGTCTGATTCCCCGACATCAGCCGAGGCTCCCGCGTTATTGGCCGCCAAGGAGGCATTCGACGTCCCAAGCGACGAGCGTTTCAGAAAAGTGTCGTTTATAATAACCTCCGGATCCATTTCAATGGTCAGTGTTATTTGGGCACCATACTCCGCATCCCAGCTGCTCGTCTTGATCTGCAGCACTTCACCCGCTGCCACCGTCATGGTCAGGCTGGCGGTTGAACGAGTCGCAAACGTCGAGCTGAGGTCGCCTATCGGAACAGACGGCAAATCATCGATCGTCGATGCATCCGAACGAAATACTTCAACAATCGCATACAAGTAATCCCCCGAAAAAGCCTGATTGATAACCATCGCGTTGGTGATGGCGACCTCGCCGGCGCGAGGTGCGGTCCAAGTCCACCACACGGAATTACTACTCCACCCAATGTAATCAAAGTCATCCTCTACATTGTGGAAGACGCTGTTCTCACCCGGCTCGACCGTTGCGGTTCTCGACGAACCCCGCCCGACCGTATAATCGCCCGCCAGAGCTGCCCGATCGGCGTAATCGTCGTTTTCGGACCGGCTCGTGCCTGCGCCTAGAGAGATACTCAGCGTGATCCCTCCGGTGGCTCCATTATATCCGTCCACCGCGATCCGATAGGTCGTATTCGCCACCACGCCAAAAGTCACCCGGCTGGCCATCGTGCCCGTGGTGATATCATCACTGTAGGCAAGCGGCGTAAGCGCCGGGAGCACGCCGCCGCTGTAGACCGCGAGGACCGTGTCGAACGAACTGCCCGCCGTAGAGATCGTCGCCGTGCCGCTGGTCGTAGGAGTCCAGGTCCACCATACCGACTTCGCCCCCGGAATACCTGCGTGGACGGGCTCGCCCGCCTCCGCGGTGGCTCCGACGTTCGTGCCGGACCTCGTGCCGGTCGTCACCACGGTCGCGGTGGCGAAAGCATCATTAGCAGGAGCCGCCCAGACGGGCGAACTCATCAATGCCAAAAGAACTACTAAGAGGTATTTCATGATAGGGTCTTCAGAGGGGGAGAATCTCAAACGCGAAAGCGGGACGGTTAAGAAACCCGGCGGAAAAGCAACCTTGGAGAGTCCTGAAACCGCTTTCAGCCATGACCGGCCTGCACTGATCGCCCCAGCCGCGCCTCTTCCGCCTTTCGCAACTCGTTAATTCATTTTGAAAAAGCGTTGGCACCGATCTTGCAGTAATACTTTCTGACTATTTCGTAACACCTTTTCTCAAATGCCGCGTTTCTCCCCACCCGCGCCCTCGGGCATGTCCTTCACCACGCCACGGCCAGCCCGCCCGGCGCCGGAGCCATCCCCTACCCTCCCCCCGGAGCGCCTGCTCCTTGAGGAAACCCTCCCCGGAGGCGCCGCCTGGTCCTTTTCCATCCGCCGTCACCACACTCTTCGGCTCACCGCCGCGGAAACCGGCGCCAACGTGTCTTTTCTCTGCTTCAATCGCCAGGAGCCGATTGATCGCTACAACATGGCCGACACCCTCAAAGGCCAGCACACCGCCCGGCTCACCACCGGCTTCATCCTCGTTTCCGACATGGGCCGCGCAATGCTGTCCATCACCGGCGACACCCTCGGCTGGCACGACCCCCTCGGCGGACACGACACCGCCGCCCACGTCACGAACAAGTGGGGCGGGAAAAACTACCAGACCGCCCGCAACGACTTTCACCGCAACTCCCGCGACCACTTCCTCATCGAGCTCGCGAAACATGGCCTCAACGCCCGCGACCTCGTCCCCAACGTCAACTTCTTCAGCAAGCTCTCCACCGACGACGCCGGACGCCTCTCCTTCGCGCCAAACCATGCCAGGCCCGGCGATTTCGTCGACCTCCGCGCCGAAATGGACCTGCTCGTCATCCTGACGACTTGTCACCACCCGATGGATACATCGCCCGCCTACGGTCCCAAGGCCGTCAAGCTCCAGCTCTGGCGCAGCGATCCGCCCGCTGCCGACGATTACTGCCGCACCTATCGTCCCGAAAACGAGCGTGCCTTTTACAACTCCGAACTCCTCTACGTCTAGCACCCGCCATGAGCACGCTCGTCTACACCGAATCCCCCCTCCGGCCCACCGACGCCGTCTACCGCCACATCATCCCCGCCGGCGATTTCTGGATGCACACAATCCAGGCCGGCCAGACCCTCCGCATTCTCGACCTCGAGGGAAACCAGGCCGCCGACACCCTCTTCTACAACGCGTCGGACTTCCGCGAACGCTACAGCGCCCAAGACACGATCCGTGAAAACGCATCCATCTACCTCACGACCGGGACGCGCCTCTATTCCAACGAACTGAACGTCCTCGCCGAGATCACCGCCGACACCTGCGGCCGCCACGACACCCTCGGCGGCGCCTGCGCCTGCGAGAGCAACGCCGTCCGTTACGGCCATGGCACGAAACACATGCACGCCTGCCGCCAGAGCTTCCTCTTGGGCCTCATGACCTGGCCCGGCTCCACCTTCGATCTCAACAAACGCGACATCCCCGCGAACATTAACTTCTTCATGAACGTCCCCGTCACGCCCGACGGCGGCCTCCAGTTCGCCGACGGCGTGTCCTCCCCCGGCAAATACGTCGAGATGGTTGCCCGCATGGACATCGTCGCCCTGATCTCGAACTGCCCCCAGCTCAATAATCCCTGCAACGGCTGGAATCCCACTCCCGTCGAAGTCCTCATCTGGAATCCCTAAACGATCCCATGAGGAACTCAGGAACAATCCCTCCGATCCCATCCGTTTCCTGATTTCCTGAGTTCCCCATAAAAAGTTTCCGCTGTGTTTACCAAAGTCCTCATCGCCAATCGCGGCGCCATCGCCTGCCGGATCATCCGCACGCTCCGCAAAATGGGCATCGCATCCGTCGCCGTCTATTCCGACGCCGACCGGCACAGCCTCCACGTCTCCCAAGCCGACGAAGCCATCCACATCGGCCCGTCTCCCGCTGCGCAATCCTACCTCGACGCCGGAAAAATCCTCGCCGCCGCCCAAGCCACCGGCGCCCAGGCCATCCACCCCGGCTACGGCTTTCTCTCCGAAAACGCCGCCTTCGTTGAAGCTTGCGAAGCCGCCGGCATCGCCTTCATCGGCCCCCGCGCCGCGCAGATGCGTCAGCTCGGTCCCAAGCACTCCGCCCGCGCCCTCGCCAAGGCTCACGGCGTCCCGCTCCTCCCCGGCACCGACCTCCTCCCCGACCTCGCCACCGCCAAGCGAGAAGCGGCCCGCATCGGCTACCCCGTCATGCTGAAAAGCACCGGCGGCGGCGGCGGCATCGGCATGTCGCTCATCCGCAAACCCGCCGAGCTCGCCCCCGCCTTCGAGTCCGTCGTCCGCCTCGCCAAAGCCAATTTCAAAGACGGCGGCGTCTTCCTCGAAAAATTCGTCGAACACGCCCGCCACATCGAAGTCCAGATCCTCGGCGATTCCCACGGACACGTCGTCGCCCTCGGCGAACGCGACTGCTCCGTCCAGCGCCGCAACCAAAAGGTCGTCGAGGAAACCCCCGCTCCCGGCCTCACCGCCGAACAACGCACCGAACTCCTCGCCTGCGCCACCCGCCTCGGCACCGCCGCCGGCTACACCAACGCCGGCACCGTCGAGTTCGTCTACGACAACGCCACCGGCCAATTCTACTTTCTTGAAGTCAACACCCGCCTCCAGGTCGAACACGGCGTCACCGAAGAAGTCACCGGCGTCGACCTCGTCGAATGGATGATCCGCGCCGCCGCCGGCGAACTCAATCTCCGGCCCGATGTTCGTAATACGAACATTTCTTCCTCCGCCCCGCCCTCAACGAACCCCAACCCTCATGTTCGTATTACGAACATGAGCGCGGCGCCTGTGCCCGCGGCCTCGGGATGCTCCATCCAGGTTCGTCTCTATGCGGAGGACCCCGGCAAAAACTTCCAACCCGCCGCCGGCACCCTCACCGACGTCCATTTCCCCACCTCGGCCCGCATCGAAACCTGGGTCGAGACCGGCAGCGAAGTCTCCGCCTTCTACGACCCGATGATCGCCAAGATCATCGTCCGCGGCACCGATCGCGCCGACGCCCTCGCCCGCCTCGACGCCGCCCTCGCCGACACCCGGGTTTACGGACTCGAAAACAACCTCCCTTACCTCCGCCAGATCATCGCCAGCGAAGGTTTCCGTATTGGCTCTGTAACTACGAAGTATCTTTCCACGCTCCCCTTCGTCCCGTCCACCATCGAAGTCCTCGAAGGCGGAACCCAAACGACCGTCCAAGATTATCCCGGCCGCATCGGCTACTGGGACGTCGGTGTCCCTCCCTCCGGCCCGATGGACAACCTGTCCTTCCGCCTCGCCAACCGCCTCGTCGGCAACCCCGACACCGCCGCCGCATTGGAGATTACCGTCAACGGCCCCACGCTCCGCTTCAACACCGCCGCCGTTGTCGCCCTCACCGGCGCGCACATGCCGGCCACCCTCGATAGGCGCCCCGTTGCCTTCCACCGCGCCTTCCGAGTCCGCGCCGGCCAGACCCTCCGCATCGCCTCCGTCGACGGCCCCGGCCTGCGCGCCTACCTCGCCATCCGCCACGGCTTCGACGTCCCCGACTACCTCGGCAGCAAATCCACCTTCACCCTCGGCCTCTTCGGCGGACACTCCGGTCGCGCCCTCCGCACTGGCGACGTTCTCCGCGTCCACACCTCAACACCCGCTGGCGTTCTCTCCTCCGCCCCGCTCCTCCGCGCCCCCGCCACGATACAGCCGCCCCTCACGCGCGAATGGCAGATCGGCGTTCTCTACGGCCCCCACGGCGCGCCCGACTTCTTCACCGAAGCCGACATCACGACGCTCCTCTCCACCGCCTACGAAGTTCATTACAACTCCGCCCGCACCGGCGTGCGCCTCATCGGACCCAAACCCGAGTGGGCCCGCCGCGACGGCGGCGAAGCCGGCCTGCATCCTTCGAACATCCACGACAACGCCTACGCCATCGGCGCCGTCGATTTCACGGGCGACATGCCCATTATTCTCGGCCCCGATGGCCCGAGCTGCGGCGGCTTCGTGTGCCCGTTCACAATCGCCCAAGCCGAGCTCTGGAAAATGGGTCAGCTCAAGCCCGGCGACAAAGTCCGCTTCACCGCCCTCACCGCCCAGCACGCCCGCGAACTCGCCTACGCCCAGGAGTCCACCATTGAGACGCTCCGCCCTGCCCGGACTCTGACCATTGGTCATTCCAGCGCGCCCCCCGAACCCGCCATCCTCCACCAACTCCCCGCACGCCCCACCGCGCCTGCCGTCGTCTATCGCCGCCAGGGCGACGCCAACCTCCTCATCGAATACGGCCCGCTCCAGCTCGACATCGCCATGCGCATGCGCGTGCACGCGCTGCAAAGCTGGCTCGAACGTCACAAGGTTCCCGGTCTCATCGATCTGACTCCCGGCATTCGTTCTCTCCAAGTCCATTTCGACTACCGTCTGCTGCCAATGGAACGGCTGCTCGAAATCCTCCTCCGTGCCGAAAGCGAGCTGCCCGCGATCGACGACATCGAAGTCCCCTCGCGCATCGTCCACCTCCCGCTCTCGTGGGAGGACGAATCCACGCTTCTCGCGATTCGAAAATACATGCAGATCGTCCGCAAGGACGCCCCGTGGTGCCCGAGCAACCTCGAGTTCATCCGCCGCATCAACGATCTCCCCAACCTCGAGGAGGTCTACCGCATCTGCTTCGACGCGAGCTACCTCGTCCTCGCCCTCGGCGACGTCTACCTCGGCGCGCCCGTCGCCACACCGGTTGACCCGCGTCACCGTTTAGTCACTACAAAATACAACCCCGCCCGCACCTGGACGCCCGAAAACGCCGTCGGCATCGGCGGCGCCTACCTCTGCATCTACGGCATGGAAGGCCCCGGCGGCTACCAGTTCATCGGTCGCACCTGCCAGATGTGGAACCGCCACAAACAGACCGCCGATTTCACCGGCGGAAAACCCTGGCTCCTCCGCTTCTTCGACCAGATCCGTTTCTATCCCGTCTCGAACGCCGAGCTCACCCGGTTCCGCGACGACTTCCCCCAAGGCCGCGTCAAACTCCGCATCGAGGAAACCACCTTCAAGCTCCGCGACTACCAGCGTTTCCTCGCCGAAAACGAAGCCACCATCACCGCCTTCAAGACCCACCAGCAGTCCGCCTTCGAAGCCGAGCGCCAGCGTTGGATCGACAGTGGCCAGCTCAACTTCTCCGCCTCCGACGAATCCGCCTCCGTCCCTGATGAATCCGCCATTCCCGAAGGCTGCGTCGCCCTGCCCGCCCACATCCCCGGCAACATCTGGAAGGTCCTCGTTTCCCCCGACGACACCGTCACCGAAGGCCAGCCGTTGGTGATCCTCGAATCCATGAAAATGGAAGTCACCGTCGTCGCCTCCCGCGCAGGTCGCATCCGGGAAATCCGCTGCACCGAAGGCCGCCCCGTCAACGCCGGCGAAACCCTGATTGTCCTGGGTGGAGCGCATTGACCCCAACCCGCGTTCCGGGGTGGAGCGCATTGACCTCAATGCGCTTGATCGAAGGGACTCCACCGCCACGGCCAATCTTCCGCCCGCCCCACCAGTCCCTTCACCACCGGATTCTCACCGAAATACACCCACGCCTCATCCGCCTCCGCCTCCGAGCGCAGCCGATGATCGAAGAAATTGCTCTGCCACCGCACGCCCTGAAACCGCGCCGTGCCCCTTTTCCAATCCCGCACTGCGCTTGCCATCCCCGCTTCGTTTTCAGGAAACGACACCAACGCGTGCAGGTGATCGGGCATGAGCACGACCAAGCGGCACCACCAACGGCCCAAATCATGGTAGCGCCGCACCGCCGTGATCAGATCCGCGCCCAGTTTTGTATCCGTGAGCGGCGTCGCCTGTTCCGGCGCGACCCGGACTCGCACATGAAAAACCGCGCCCGCCTTTACCCAACTCGGCACATCATGTCGGAGACGTCCTGGAAAATCTCGCGGTTCTTCCATTGCGACAGCATCCCAAACCGAACGCGTTGAGGTCAACGCGTCCCACCCGCTTGCGTCAGCCTATCAAGCTCCGAGGTGGAGCGCATTGACCCCAATGCGCTCTTCATCGCCCCGGCTCACTTCTCGATCAGATAATAAACCACCCCGGGCTTCAGCTTGAACTCCTCGGCTGTCCCCGCTGCACCGGCCGGGTAACCGTTAAAATCCAGCGCGGTCACTTTCAACCGCGCAGCGTCGGCACGCTTGAATTTCAACGTGCCCTGAATCTCCCGGATGAGCCAGGGATCCTGCCCGATGCTTGTGATGCGCCTGATGCCCTCCCCCGCCGGCTCGGTGGTGAAGTTCGCCGGCTTTTCCTCCGTCATCGCCTGCACCAAAATCCGTCCCGACGTGGCGAGCGGCTGGCCGTCCAGCGACACCGCGACGATCTGGCCAAGTTCGAGCGCGGAGTCGAACGTGATGTCCTTCAAGGCGACCGCACCGGCGAGTTTGAGATGTCCGCCGATGCCTTGGGCGGAGGGCGCGTTGAGATAGAGCAGCCCCTTGCCGTAATCGAGTTTAACCTCCCGGGTCGAACTGAGGACGCTCTGCCCCGCGCGATCGATGAACGGGGCGAGGTCTTTGATCATCGGACTGCCGCCCCGGTCATCGATGCGCACGTTGGTGCGACCGACAAAGTGAACGAGAGGATCAATGCCCGCGTCCGAAACCTCGGGAACATCCGCGAGCACATCGGCCTTGCGCAGTTCGTCGAGGTTGGCCCGCTGCACGAGCTTCGATCCCTTGAGTGCAAGAGCATCATCGAGCTTCACCGGCAGGTCGGCCATGAGGTCGCCGGTTTTGATCAGATTCAACCGATAGATCAAAGCGGCCGCGGGAAACTGGCCCATTTGGGTGGGCGTCATCAGCGTCCACGGCTGCATGAAAAAGGTCGGCTTCACCTTCCAGTCAGCGCCCTCGTGCGCGAAGTGCATGATGCTGTCCGTGTCCTGCAACGAGCCGTAGGCGGCGTAAAACAAGGGCGCTTCGCCACGATAACGATTGGGACGGTTCCACGTCGTCTCGGAAATCGTGGACGGCTTCCGGTTATACATCGGGTCCATCGCCGGATGCCGGAAGCTCTTCGGCTTTCCGGGCTGTTCCGCCTCAAAGCGCAGCGCACTCACGTCCGAGTAGGTGTGTCCTTCGCGAATGGACCATCCGGCTTCGTTGCCGTGATGATTGCTTCCGAAGTAGCCGTGGTGATCGATAAAATCACCCGCCATGTAGCTGTATTTCTCCAGCGGACCAAGGATGTCGTCATTGGCGGTGATCCAGTTCGAAGCCGTGATCATGCCTTTGTAACCGAGCCCGCGGAGAAAACTCACGGTCTCATCGTAGAATTTCCGCTGCGTCTCCAGGAGAAACGCGGTCGTGTCCTGGTCGCGCGCCGTCTTGTGCGTAACCAGGTCATAAAGCGGACGAAAACCGAGGCGTCCGTCCGGCTCGTCATCGCGTGCATGGCGTTGGTTTCCCCACGCCGTGAGCGCCCGGTCGAACGAGCCGTGTTTTTTCTTCACCCACCCGCCAAAAAGCTTTTCCAGCTTCCTCATCTGCGGCTCGGGCACGGTGTCATACTTAAACGTCCAAAAAAAGAACGAGTCCTCGTTGACGAGTTCCAAGGCCATGATCGCCGGGTCATCGATGAGCGTCCGGCCCGAGGGACCGGGACGGGTGAGCAGTTCCCGCCACCAGCTTCGATAAAGATCTTGAAACCCGGGCTCGAAGTAAAGCAGCGCGAACGGGTGCTTTTTTCCGTCGTAACCTTCGCGCCAGCCCTCTCCGTTTTCCGGCGTAAGCCACAAGGGAAAATAAATCGAGAGCAGCGAATAAACACCCTCGGCGCGCATCGCCTCCACGATCTCCTGCTTGTTCCTGACCACGTCCGGCAGAAGCGCGCCGGTCTTGTTATCGAAGACGGCTCCGTGAATGCGGACCAGATTGACGCCGCGCTTGGCCAGCATCCGCGCGCAGGGTTTCAGGTCGTCGCCGGCCATCCCGCGCGGAGGACCATTGACCGCCCAAAACCGCACCGGACGTCCGGTGTGGGAGTGGACGAACTGCTCGCCCTTCGCCTGAATGGCACCGTTTTCCCCAGCGAATGTTTCATTGAGCGGACGCAGGTCGATCGCGCTCGCCCTGAAGTCGTCACGATCCGGACTCCACGCAACCCAGCCCGCGTTCGCGGCGGCCACCTCCTTGGCATAGACGGCCTGCTGATCGGGCTTCAACGCCCCCAGCGGCGCAAACGGCTCGGTCGTTAGAACAAAACAGTCGATCGCCCCGTGATGGCGGTCCGGGCTGTTCATTACAAAACGCAGCGTGTTCGCCCCCGCCCGCAGTTGGAAGGTGCCGACCTGGCACCAGGACAGAAACCGCAGGTCCGGCGCACCATTGGCCGCGATGTTGGTGTTTTCCGTCTGGCCCCGGCTAAACACCACCGGGACCGGAGCCGCCCCGTTAAGCGAATAGGTAAGCGCACTCTGCACCGGATTCGCCCGCAGCCAGAAGGTGTAACTGCCGGCCTCCGGAATCTGGACCACGAACTCGGCCTCGCCGGCCTGGGCGGCGTCATAATGCGCCAAAAAATCGCCTCCCGAAAGCAGCTCCTTTTTGACCTGTCCGTAATACCAAGGGTGTTTCCCGACATTGGTCCGGACCGCCGCCTCTCCTTCGACCCACACCCAAGCCGCGGAAAGCGGAGCCGAAAACACCGTCGTGAGCAGCAGGAGGGGCACCATTCGCATCACCCTGATCAGTCTCAAAAGTCCCACGTCGGCAAACGTGATCTGCTCCCAGGCTCCCGGAGGGAAAGATCGCCGTGGCTGACCACGGCAGGCGAGGCACGTGCTGTGCTTTACGCACCTGCTCCCGCTGTTTTCACCGTGCCCGCCCACCCTACCGCACCTCCGTTCCGCCTTTCCGTCCGCGATTACTCCGTCGTGACCGCAGTCGTCACGGCCGGCGTCCTGTGCGCCCTGGTGCTGTTTACGATCCTGCGCAATTGGGAACGACGCACCGCACAAGCCGCCGTGCAGGCCGTGGCCGCGCAACGCGTCGAATTACTGCACGAAGCCTTGAGCAACTCCCTGGAGGCGCTCCACGCACTCGGCTCCTTTTTCAGCACCGAACCGGTTCCCGACCGGATCCAGTTCCGGCGCTTCGTCCAGGACATCCTCGCCCGCCGGCCCGAACTCCACGCGCTCTCCTGGACGCCTCAGGTCCCCGCCTCCGAACGCACCGTCTATGAAGCCCGCGCACGCACGGAAGGTCTCGCGGATTTTCAATTCACCGAGATCGACCCCGCTAGCGGCCTGATCATCCCCGCCCATGAAAAAGCGGTCTACTATCCCGTCTACTACATCGAACCGGCACGCCTGAATGCCACCGCGCTCGGCTACGACCTCAACCAACGCATCACCACCCTCGCCCTCGCCCGCGATCTCGGCACCGCCGTCTCCACTCCGTCCATCCAACTCGTGCAGGAGCCGGACAATCTCCCGGGTTTCATCGTTTATTTGCCGCTCTATACCGAGGGACCCTCGCCGGTGTCCACCGACGAGCGTCGCTCCCGTCTCACCGGCTTCGTTGCCGCCGTGTTCCGCGTTTCCAAGCTCGTCGATCCCGCCCTCGCCCATCTTCCAGGCCTCGATGTCACATTGAGGGACGCCACCTCCGGCACGGCCATCGCCTACGCGCCGCCGCAGGCGGATGCAGCGCCTGCCGCGTCCCGTCTCGACCCGGTCACCCGGACGCTCGCCTACGCGGGTCGCGAGTGGCGCGTGACGTTCACCCCGACCACCGCGTTCGCCCCCGGACGGCGCCACTGGCAATCATGGACCGTGCTCGGCGGTGGCCTTGCCCTCACCCTCCTCCTCTCCGCCTATCTCCACGCCAGCCTCCGCAGCCGCCGCCAGATTGCCCATACCAACGCCGTCCTCCAAATGGAGGTGCAGGAGCGCAAACGAGCCGAGGACGCCGCGGCCGCCGCCAACAGCGCCAAATCCGATTTCCTCGCCGGCCTGAGCCACGAAATTCGCACCCCGCTCAACTCCATTCTCGGCTACGCGCAAATCCTCGAACGCGACCCCGACCTGCTCCTCCGCCAGCGTGACTCCGTCGCCGCCCTCACCGCCAGCGGACGCCATCTGCTCGGCCTCCTCAACAGCATCCTCGATCTGTCGAAAATCGAAGCCGGCCGCACCGATATGCGCCGCGAAATTTTCGATCTGCGCGCCCTCGTCCGCGAACTCGCCGACATGTTCAAACCCCGTTGCGCCGAGAAAAAACTCACGCTCCGCGTCCTCCTTCCAGCGAACGTTCCCGCCGCCGTCACGGGCGACGAAGGCAAGCTCCGCCAGGTCCTCATCAACCTCCTCGGCAACGCCGTAAAGTTCACCCCGCGCGGCGAAATCATCGTGAGCCTGTCGTCCACCGCCCCCGACCGCTGGCGCTTCGACGTGGTCGATACCGGCATCGGTCTCGTTTCCTCGGAACGCGGAGGCCTGTTCACCCCGTTCCACCAAACCGCCGCCGGACGTCATCACGGTGGCACCGGCCTCGGTCTTGCCCTCGCACGTCGACACGTGGAACTGATGGGCGGCGACATCGAGGCTCAATCCGAACCAGGCACCGGAACACGCTTCCACTTCACTCTCACACTGCCTGCCTCCCTGCTCCCGTGCGCGACTGCGCACGACCGCCTCCCCCGGCTCGCGGAAAACGTCAAAGTCCGCGCGCTCGTCGTCGACGACAACCGTGACAACCGCGTCATCCTAGCCCGCCTGCTCATCGACATCGGCTGCCGCGTCGCCGCCGCCGGTTCTCCCGCCGACGCCCGCGCCACCGCCTTCGATCAACCGCCTGATATTCTCTTCGTTGACGTCCGTCTTGAGGGCACCACCGGGCCCGCGCTGGTCGCACAACTCCACGACGCCGGCCTCCCGCCCGCCACGCCCGTGATCTACCACACCGCCGCACTTCTCGATTCCGCCGGCCGCGAAGCATTGCGCGTCAAAGGCGCCGACCTCCTCGCGAAACCTTTCCGCATCGAGGATCTGTGCGCCTGCCTGCAACGCGTGTCTGGTGTCCGTTTCGATGACGCGCCCGAGCCATCGGAACCGCCCCCGCTCGAACTCGAGGGCCTCATTCTGCCGGCCGAACTCAGCCACCGCCTCGCCGTCGCGGCCGAACTCCACAGCACCACCGTGCTCAAGGCCTGCCTGGACGAACTCCGCCAGCTCGGCGGCCCCGCCGTGCCGCTCGCCGACCACCTGCGCCACCTCCTCCGCAGCTACGACCTCGTTGCGATCGCCCGCGTCCTCGACCGCCTCCGCGTCCACCCGCCCGCCGAACCGACCATGGTATCCACATGATGACTACATCGATAAGCTCTACCTCCGTTCCGAATCATTGGTCATTCGTCATTGGTCATTGGCCATTCTCATGCGGAACCGGAGGTGAAGCATGAGCGACCTCGTTCTGATCGTCGATGACCAGCCTGCAAATCTCGCCGTGCTCAGCGACCTGCTCGAACCCGCCGGCCATCAAATCCTCTCCGCCACCCACGCCGCCGACGCTCTCCGCATCGCCCGTAAAGCCCGTCCCCACCTCATCCTGCTCGACGTCGTCATGCCCGGGACCGACGGCCTCGCCGTCTGCCGTGAACTCAAGGCCGACGAAACCCTCCGCGACATCCCCGTCATCTTTATCACCGGTCGCGCCGACGCCGCATGCCGGATCGAAGGCTTTGCCGCAGGCGGCGTGGACTACATCGTCAAACCCTTCGAAGCCGCCGAAGTCCTGGCCCGCGTGCGCACCCATCTCGACCTTGCCCGCACCCGCCGCGAACTCGCGGGCCGTCTTGATGATCTCCGCGCCGAGATCGCCCGCCGCGAAGCCGCCGAGGCCGCCCGCCAGGACGCCGATCAACGACTCTCCGTCCTCTCCGCCCGCGAAGCCCGCAAGTGGAACGTCGCCGGCCTCGTCGGCCGCAGCCGCGCGCTCACCGCGCTCCTTCGCGAGGTCGAGCGTCTCCAGGGCTTCGGCCGCACCGGCGTCCTCCTCACCGGTGAAAGCGGCACCGGCAAGGAACTCGTCGCCCGCGCCCTCCACTCCGGCAGCCCCCGCGCCCAAGGTCCCTTCATCCCCGTCAACTGCGTCGCCGTCCCTGGCGAACTCATGGAATCGATGTTCTTCGGCCACCTGAAAGGCGCCTTCACCGGCGCGACCGTCGATCGCAAAGGCTTCTTCGAACTCGCCCATGGCGGCACGCTCTTCCTCGACGAAATCGGCGACATGCCCGCCGCGCTTCAGGCCAAGCTCCTCCGCGTCCTCGAGGACGGACGCATCACTCCACTCGGCGCCTCCGGCGAAAAACAAGTCGACGTCCGCGTCATCGCCGCGACCAACGCCCACCTTGAGGAAAAAATCGCCGCCGGCACCTTCCGCCAGGACCTCTACTTCCGCCTCGCCCGCAGTTTTATCCGTGTGCCTCCGCTGCGCGAACGTCCCGAGGACATCCCCTTGCTCGCCGCGCACTTCATCGCCCACTTCGCCACCGAGATGGGACGTCCCGCCCCCGCCATCTCCGCCGCCGCCCTCGCCGCGCTCGCCGCCCATCCGTGGACAGGCAACATCCGCGAACTGCGCAACGTGATCGAGAGCGCCCTCATTTCCAGCGGCGGACGCACCGTCATGCCGCACGACCTGCGCTTCATCGCCGCCCTCCCGTCACCGTCCCCCGCCGCGTCCTCCGCCAATCCCTTCGTCCCGCCCGCCACCGCCGACGATGCGCTTCCGTTCAACCTCGACGCCGCTGAGCGCACCCTCATCCGCCGTGCCGTCGCCCAAGCCGGCGGCAACATCGCCGAAGCCGCCCGCCTCCTCGGTGTTCACCGCACGCGCATCTACCGCGTCCTCGCCGAAGCCTGACAGGTAGGGCGGGGACTCCGCTCCCCGCCTCCGCCCTCTCTATCTGTCTCTCCAGCCCTTCCGCGTTCGCTCCCGCCCCCGTCCTCACTGTCGCCCCCGCGACACTTGCGACACTTCCCCACCGCCACCTCCTCCCTCCACGCCGCCACAAAAGTTTTCTATCAACTCCCCTCCACACGCTTACAACGCACCTACCCCCGCTGGCACACGCATCGCTAAGAGCCCGGCAACTGCGCTCCCGCAGTCTTCCAACTCAACGCCACACCGCAACGCCATGAACTTCGCATCCGCCCGCCGTCTCCGCCTCGGCCTCGCCGCCCTCCTCGCGTCCGCTCTCGTTTCCTCCTCCTTCGCCGACGACCCGCGCAGCAAAATCCACGGCCTCATCCAGGTCGAATTCTCCGATCACTACATCACTCCCCGCGGTCTCCACATCGAAAACGAAGGCGTCGTCGTCCAACCGCTGCTCCTCCTCTTCTGGAATCTCTACGCCTCCGAAACCGCCACGATCAGCGATGTCACCCTCACGACCGGCGTCTGGAACAGCGTTCACACCAACAAAAATCCCGGCGAAGCCGAACCCAGCCACTGGAACGAAATCGATCCCTTCGCCGGCCTGACCTTCAAGTTCGCGAAGGCCTGGCAGTTCGATGTCTTCTACACCGGTTTTCAGAGCCAGACCGACTCCTACACGACCTCGACCAACCTGAGCCTCAAGCTCACTTACGCCGATAAGTGGTTCGATAAATTCAGCATCAACCCCTACGTCGAATACTTCGATGAAGTGACCAACAAAGCCACCGTCGCCTTCGGAGGCACCGAAGACGACACCGGCTTCTATTTCCAAATCGGCGCCACCCCGACGATCCCGCTGCCGAAGGGCATGAAGCTCCAGTTCCCGACCTACGTCAGCCTCGTCTCAAGCAACTTCTACCACCAGATCGACGGCTCCGACGGCGGCTCCGGCGTCGGTCTCTTCTCCACCCAGGCGAAGCTCTCCTTCCCTATCAAAATGCCCGCCGGCTACGGCTTCTGGAACGGCTACGTCGGCGTCCAATATTACCACCTGGTCAACGACGGCCTGCTCGACGGCAACCGCGTCCTCGGCGCCCAGGGCTTCACCCTCGAGGAGGAGAAGGACCTCCTCCAGTTCCACACCGGCTTCTCGGTCTTTTTCTAAACCGCCCGTTTCCACGCCGCCACCGCCGATGTCCGCCGTCCTCTCCATTCCCGCCGAACCCTACGCGTTCGACCTCGTGCCCGCAAAATGCGCGCTGCTCATCATCGATATGCAGCGAGACTTCATCGAGCCCGGCGGCTTTGGAGAAATGCTCGGTAACGACGTCTCCCAACTGCGCCGCACCATCGAGCCCAACCGCCTCCTGCTCGCCGCCTGGCGCATGAAGGGCCTCTCCGTCATCCACACCCGTGAGGGCCATCGCCCCGACCTGGCCGACCTGCCGCCCGCCAAAAAAATCCGCGGACGCAGCGCGACCTGCATCGGCGACCCAGGCCCGATGGGCCGCATCCTCGTGCGCGGCGAGGAAGGCCACGACATCATCCCCGAGCTCTACCCGCTCGCCACCGAACCCGTCATCGACAAGCCCGGCAAAGGCGCCTTCTGGGCCACCGATCTCCACGCGATTCTCCAAAATCGCGGCATCACCCAACTCATCGTCACCGGCGTCACCACCGAGGTCTGCGTCAACACCACCGTGCGCGAGGCCAACGACCGCGGTTACGACTGCCTCGTCCCCGCCGATTGCGTTGGCTCCTACTTCCCCGAGTTCCACGAAATGGGACTCAAAATGATCAAGGCCCAGGGAGGCATCTTCGGCTGGGTCGGCGACTCCAAATCCATCATCGCGGCGCTCGGTTGAACCGACCGCCGCTTTTTTTCGTTCACGTTCAGACCACGACTTCAACAGCGGACACCACCATGATCACGACATCCAAACCCAAGCTCTGGGTCCCCGGCGACTGGAACGCCTTTTTCGGCTTCGGCACCAACATCCTCGTCAACCTCCTCACGCTCACTGCGCTCCTCCGTTTCGTCCTAAAGATGCCCGACGACCTCGTCTTCGGCCGCATCCTCCCCGCCGTCGGCCTCATGCTCTGCCTGTCTACCATGTATTACGCGTGGCTGGCCTACAAACTCGCCAAAAAAACCGGCCGCACCGACGTCTGCGCCCTGCCCTCCGGCATCAGCGTGCCGCACATGTTCGTCGTCGTGTTTGTCATCATGCTGCCAATCGCCGCCAAAACCGGTGATCCCATCAAAGGCTGGGAGGCCGGCCTCACGTGGGTCTTCATCCAAAGCTTCGTGCTGATGCTCGGCGGTTTCGTCGGACCGTGGATCCGCAAAATCACCCCGCGCGCCGCGCTCCTCGGCACGCTCGCCGGCGTCTCCGTCACCTTCATCTCGATGAGCCCCGCGGTGCAGATGTTCCTCACCCCGGTCATCGGCCTCACCTGCTTCACGGTCATTCTCCTCAGTTGGTTCGGCGGCGTCCGCTACTTCAAAGGCATCCCCGCCGGCCTGATCGCGATCGCCGTCGGCACCGCGATCGCCTGGGGCTCGAATCTCTTCGGACTCAACTACGGCGGCCTTTCCCTCGCCGGACTGAAGGACTCTTTCACCAACTTCGGTTTCAGCATCCCGCTCCCCGCGTTCAGCCACGTGTTCTCCGGATTTGAATTCCTCGGCGTGATCCTCGTGACCGCGATTCCGTTCGGCATCTACGATCTGGTCGAGGCCATCGACAACGTCGAAAGCGCCGCCGTCGCCGGCGACGAATTCCCGACCACCCGCGTGCTCACCGCCGACGGCGTCGTCAGCCTCATCGGCTGCCTCATGGGCAATCCCTTCATCAACGCCGTCTACATCGGCCACCCCGGATGGAAAGCCATGGGCGGACGCATCGGCTACTCCGCCGCCACCGGCGTCGCGGTCATCCTGCTCTGCTGGTTCGGCACGATCTCCGTCATGCTCGCGGCCATCCCCAGCGTCGCGATCATCCCGATCCTGCTCTACATCGCCATGCTCATCGGCTCGCAGGCCTTCCAGGAAACGCCCAAGCGCCATGCCCCCGCGATTATCCTCTCGCTCGCCCCGCACATGGCCCACTGGGCCGTCACCCTGATCGGTGGCGCCCTCGCCGCGGCCGGCGTCTACTCGGTCTCCGACGAACTCGCCGCCGCCATGATCAACCAAGGCGTGCTCTTCCGCGGACTCGAAATCGTCGGTGGCGGCTCGATTCTCGGTGGTCTCATCCTCGGCTCGATCGGCGTCTTCATCATTGATCGCAACTTCATGAAAGCCTCCGCCTTTGCCGCCGCCGGCGCCGTGCTCACCTTCTTCGGCTTCATGCACGGCCACGCCATCGGCTTCGCGCAGACTCCCCTCGTCGCCGTCAGCTACCTCGCCATGGGCGGCATCCTCCTCGGCTGCGCCAAATTCGCTACCGCCTCGGCCCCCGCCCCCGAGCCCGCCCACGCCGAGGACGACGAACTCCCCGAAGGCGCCGCCGAAACCGCCGTCTAGCCTCCACCCTGCTCGCCACGCACTACCCGCTACTCGCTACTTCGTCCCGGCCCATGAAACGCTACGTATCCGCCGATCCCTACGCCTGGCCCTACAACGGTGAACTCCACCCCGACAACACCGTCGTGCTCGTCATCGACATGCAGACCGACTTCTGCGGACCCGGCGGCTACGTGGACAAAATGGGCTACGACCTCTCCCTCACGCGCGCCCCGATCGGTCCGATTCAAAACGTCCTCCACGCCGCGCGAGCGAAAGGTTTTCACATCATGCACACCCGCGAGGGCCACCGTCCCGACCTCGCCGACCTCCCCGCCAACAAACGCTGGCGCAGCCAGCGCATCGGCGCGGGCATCGGCGACGCCGGCCCCTGCGGACGCATCCTCACCCGCGGCGAGCCCGGATGGGAACTCATTCCCGAGCTCACCCCGCTGCCCGGCGAAGCCATCATCGACAAGCCCGGCAAAGGCTCCTTCTACGCCACCGACCTCGACATGCTCCTTCGCCAAAAGGGCATTCAAAACATCGCCCTCGCCGGCATCACCACCGACGTGTGCGTCCACACCACGATGCGCGAGGCCAACGACCGCGGCTACGAATGCCTCCTCCTCGAGGACTGCACCGGCGCGACCGACCACGGCAACCACCTCGCCGCCCTCAAAATGATCAAGATGCAAGGCGGCGTCTTCGGCGCCGTCGCCAGCTCGACCGCGCTCATTCAGGCGATCGGTTGAGCGGCCTATTATTCGCGCACTCCGCCCTATCCAAGACGCGCCCAATCCTGTATGGCTCGTCGCGTGTCCTCGTCCTCCGAACTCGACCCGCTGCCGGCGTATCCACGCATCGAACTTCACGACCTCCACCGCATCGCCGAATGGCAGGATGAGATCACCTGGGAACCCTTCGGCGAAGGCGTGGAAATCCACCGCCTCTACGGCGACGGGGTCGCCGGCGCCACCGCCGCGCTCATTCGCTTTATCACCGCCGGCAAGGTCCGCCTGCACGAACACGCCGGTTTCGAGCACATCCTTGTGCTCACCGGATCGCAGTCCGACCAAAACGGAGTCACCCCCGCCGGATCCCTCGTGATCAACCCGCCCGGCACCCGCCACAGCATCGTCAGCGAATCCGGCTGCATCGTCCTCGCGATCTACGAAAAGCCCGTCGTCTTCCTTCCCGCCTGAGTCATGCCCGACCACCTGATCGCCTCCACCCTCGCCCGCTGCGACGCCTACGAACCGCGCGATCCCGCCGTCTGGCTGCACCGCCTCTCGCCCTCCGAAATCCACGCACACGCGGAACGCATCGCCTCCCTCGCTCCCGCCGCCGCCCCGCTCCGCGGCCTCGCCTTTGCCATCAAAGACAACATCGACCTCGCCGGCGCGCCCACCACCGCCGCGTGCCCCGACTTCGCCTACACCCCCGCCGAATCCGCCCATGTCGTCGCCCGCCTTCTCGCCGCCGGCGCCCTCCCCGTTGGCAAGACCAACCTCGACCAGTTCGCCACCGGCCTTGTCGGCACGCGCTCCCCGCACGGCGCCCCCCGCAACGTATTCAATTCCGACTACATCTCGGGCGGCTCCTCCAGCGGCTCGGCCGTGGCGGTGGCCGCCGGCCTCGTCGACTTCGCCCTCGGCACCGACACCGCCGGCTCCGGCCGCGTCCCCGCCGCGTTCAACCAGATCATCGGCCTCAAGCCCACTCGCGGACGCCTCTCAACCCGCGGCGTCGTCCCTGCTTGTCGCAGCCTCGACTGCGTCTCGATCTTCACCCGCGACATCGCCACCGCCACCCGCGTCCTCGCCGTCGCCGAAGGCTACGACCCCGCCGACCCCTTTTCCCGCCCCAACCCATCTTGTCACTTAATAAGTGACAAATCCTCGTCCCGCCCCCCATCCCAAAGTAACCTATTGGGTTACTTTACCTCCGATCATCCGCGTCTCGGCGTTCCCCGTGCCGACCAACTCGAATGGTTCGGCAACACCGAGTCGCCCGCCCTTTTCGCCGCCGCGCTCGACCGCCTGCGCACCCTCGGAGCTGAAATCATCGAGGTGGACTTCGCTCCCTTTCTCGACGCCGCCCGCCTGCTCTACGAAGGCCCCTGGACTGCCGAACGCTACGCCGCCGTCGGCGACTTCATCGAACGCCACTCGCCACCCACCGCCTCCGCCGAAGCCGCTCTCGCCACCGGTCTCGATCCCACCGTTTCAAAAATCATCCTCGGCGGACACGCCGCTTCCGCAGTCGACGCCTTCCGCGCCACCTATCGCCTGGCCGAACTCCGCCGTGCCGCCGACGCCGTCCTCGCCACCGTCGACGCCCTCGTGGCCCCCACCGCCGGCACGATCTACACCGTAGCCCAGATCGAAGCCGACCCCGTTCGCCTCAATTCGAATCTCGGCCGCTACAACAACTTCATGAACCTGCTCGATCTGTGCGGACTCACCGTGCCCGCCGGTCGTTACAGCTTCGGCCCCGGTTTCGGCATCACCCTGATCGCCCCCGCCTGGCAAGACCACGCCCTCCTCACCCTCGGCGCCCGCTACCTCGGCGAAACACCCCCAGCCTCCGATCCTATTTGTCACTTAATAAGTGACAAACCTTTCGCCCCGCCCCCACCGCCCGCGGTCGTCGCCGAAATTACGCTCGCCGTCTGCGGAGCCCACCTGCGCGGGCAACCGCTTCATCATCAGCTCACCACTCTGGGCGCACGCTTCGTCGCCGCCACTGTGACCGCGCCCGTCTACCGGCTTTACGCCCTCGCCAACACCACGCCGCCCAAACCCGGTCTTGTTCGCGCCGCTCCCGGTGAAGCCGGCGCGGCCATTGCCATTGAAACGTATTCACTGTCCCCCGACGCCTTCGGTCGGTTCACCGCGGCCGTTCCGCCTCCCCTCGCCATCGGAAATGTCGAACTGAACGACGGAACGTGGGTCAAAAGCTTCCTCTGTGAACCCCACGCGCTTCGCGGCGCGACCGACATCACCTCCTTTGGCGGCTGGACCGCCTGGCTGGGCGCCTGAGTTTCCCTCAGTCGACGTCGCGGGAATTCCGCGCCCGAAATCCCGGGCGTTCTCATGCAGGCTGCACGAACAGCTGGAAAACCGTCGCGCATTTTGCATGAAGGCGGCATCCGTAAACCGCCTGATCCCGGTTTTTATTAACCTGATCTCTAGTAAGTTACCCGATACCCAATCCGCATGGCATGCGCCAAGGTAAGAGAGTCCCGTTCGATTCAACTCCAACCCTCAACGGAACCACGCTCATGCCTCACACAATCTCCCACCCTTCGACCCGCCACATCACCCCCGCCAAACCCGAATCCGCCGCCGAGGCCGCTTACGACACCACCCTCGTCGCCCGCTTCAATGCCGGCGACGAAACCGCCTTCGTCGAGATCATGCAGCGCTATCACAACCGCCTGTTCAGTCTCGCTCATAACCTCCTCCGTAACTCCGCCGACGCCGAGGAAATCGTCCAGGACGCCTTCATCCGCGCCCATCGCGGCCTCGCCCACTTCCGCGGCGACTCCTCCTTGGCCACCTGGCTTTACCGCATCGCGCTCAACCTCTCGCGCAACCGCTACTGGTATTTCTTCCGCCGCCGCCGCCAGGATTCCCTGTCGCTCGAACGCCCGCTGTCCGACGAATCCGACGCCACGTTCTCCGATCTCATCGCCGCCGACGACGCCGATCCCGCTCATGAAACCACGACCAACGAGTTCGTCTCCTTGATCGCCCTGTGCATGGACAAACTCGACGCCTCGCACCGTGAGATCCTCACCATGCGCAACGTCCTCGATCTTCCCTATGAGGACATCTCAAAGGCCCTTCGTATCAACGTGGGCACCGTCAAGAGCCGCATCGCCCGCGCCCGTGAAAACCTCCGCAAGCTCCTCGCCGAATGCGCCCCCGAGTTCGGTCCCGAATCCGCGCCATCCGACTTCTTCGAAAGCTCCCGCGACGCCCACGGCCGCCACGCCATCGCCTGCGCGTGATCGCCATGGATCGTCTTGTGGCCCTGAGCGTGAGCTCAGGGTTTGACGACCGATCAATTCAGCGATCCTCAATCCACCCCTCGACCCGGCGTTATTGATCGCGGTTCAGATTCGCGACACGCCTTTCTCCCTCTATCTCAGGTCAGGATGATTTCTTGTGTAGTTCTGTGTAGTGCAAGGCCCGGCCGGATCACCCCTGATCCAGCCGGGTTTTCACACAGGGACTATCACACCCCACTTGGTCGATAGCCCCAATTGATTTAGTCGAGCCCGAAGGCCCGTCTGAGCTCGGTGAGCGCCTCGTCCGGCATGGGGACGAGCGGCCCAAGCGGCCGACTCAACAACAACGCCTCCGCGGTCGCCTCCAGCACTTCCAGCCGGTCAAACGCCTCGAGCAACGTGCGCCCTACAATCAACGCACCTTCGTTCTCGATCAACAGCACGGGGCACTTTTTCACCGACATGCGCGCGGCCAGCACCTCCGCATCGTTCACAATGCACGCGAAGGGCACCTTGGGCGCATCGCCGAGCACAAGGTAGCTCTCGGGAATCGTCCGCGTGCAGAACTCTGCGTCCGCCATGCAAAACGCGCTCGCGTGCATCGGCTGTGCATTGATCACCACGCCCACCGCCGGATTCGCCGCGTAAATCAGCGCATGCAACCGGGCCGTGCGACTTGCACGCTTGCCCGCTTCACACGCCCCGCGCGTCGCGCGCACCAACCCCTCCGGCCGCAAATCCAACCGGTCGCGGCGCCTCGGCGTGATCACAAACTGCTTCTCATCAAGCCTCGCCGAAATTGAACCCGCCGTGCTGATCATCAACCGCTGCCGATACGACCGATGCGCGAACTCGCACACCTGCGTCCGCAACTCCTTCTCCCGGTTGCCTGGCGCCGCCGGCTCCATCGTCGCATAGTCGGGCACCGCCTGCCCCGTCAGCACGCCCGCCGGCAACAAGCGCAACTCCCCCAATGAGGATGCCTTGATCACCGTCTGAGCAACGAACTCCAGCGTCTCGAAACGCTGGAACGCCTCCGCCAGATCGCGACCACCGATGACCACCCCATGGTTCTCCAACATCACGCAATCCGCACCGGCTGCGAACGCCTCGGCAATCTTGTCGCCCAATTCCTGACTGCCCGGACACGCATACGACGCATAGGCGATTTTCCCGCACAACGCGTGCGCATGTGTCTGCACCCGCGTTTCCGGCAACCGTCGCACGATGCTGAAAGCCACCAGCGCCCCCGGATGCGCGTGCACGATCGCCTTGATGTCCGGGCGTCGTTTATAAATTTCGCGATGGAACGGAAACTCCGACGACGGCGGATGCAGTCCCTCGCGCGTTCCGTCGGCCTTCACGCGCACGACATCCGTCGGATGCAACGTGCCTTTGTCGACCCGCGACGGCGTGATCCAGATGCTCCCGTCGGGATCGAGAATCGACAGGTTTCCCCCTGACGTCGTCGTCATGTGGTAGCGGTAGATGCGATCCATCGTGGCGACGAGTTCGTCACGCGGATGCAGCCAGGAGGAGGTGTCCATGGGCGCATCCGACGCCCGACGCGCCCCGTAAGTCAAAGCCTTGCCAACCCATGCGCAGCCTTCGCCAAAAAACGCCCGATTCCGCCCCTTCACCCCACCCCAACCGCGTCCCCCCATCCAGTGACCACTTTCCCCAAACCCAATTTGTCACTTAATAAGTGACAAACCTGCCGCGAGCCTTCGTCTCCAGTTTTTCCTTCGAACCTCAGTCTGCGCAGTCCGCTTTGCTGGCGGCTCCTTTTCATGAGATTCACCGTTGAGGCGCCTCAACGGCGCCCCAATCTCGGCGTCCATTTTCCCGTGCCCGAACTCCTTCACACGCTTCACACCACCTTCGGCTATCCCGAGTTCCGCCCGCTCCAACGCGACATCATCGAAACGTCCCTCGCCGGCCGCGACGTCTTCGCCCTGCTGCCCACCGGCGGCGGCAAATCCCTCTGCTTCCAAATCCCCGCCCTCCACCGCACCGGCCTCACCATCGTGGTCTCACCGCTCATCGCGTTGATGAAGGACCAGGTCGATCAGCTTCAGGCCGCCGGTGTCGCCGCAACCTATCTCAATTCCACGCTCACCTCCGCCGATGCCCGCTCCCGCCTCGCCGGCCTGCATCGCAACGAATGGCGGCTCCTCTATGTCGCCCCCGAGCGCCTCATGCTCGATAATTGGCAGGAAAACCTCAAAGCCTGGAACGTTGCCGCCATCGCCATCGACGAGGCCCACTGCGTCTCCGAATGGGGGCATGATTTCCGCCCCGAATACCGCCAGATCTCCAAGCTCCGCGAACTCCTCCCCGACGTGCCCGTGATGGCGCTCACCGCCACCGCCACCGAGCGCGTGCGCGTTGACATCATCAAGCACCTCAAGCTCCGCAACCCCTCCGTCTTCGTCGCGTCCTTCAACCGCCCCAACCTCACCTACAAGGTCACGCCCAAGGAAAAACCTACCGACCAGATCCTCGCGTGGGTGAAAAAACGCGAAGACGAGAGCGGCATCGTTTACTGCGCCAGCCGCGCCGCCACCGAGCGCGTCGCCGAGGCCCTCGCCGGCAAAGGCTACAGCGCCCGCCCCTACCACGCCGGCCTTCCCGCCGACGAACGCGCCCGCAACCAGGAGCTGTTTCTCCGCGATGAGGTCCGCATCATGTGCGCGACCATCGCCTTCGGCATGGGTATCAACAAGCCGAACGTCCGCTGGGTCATCCATTACGATCTCCCCAAAAACATCGAGGGATACTACCAGGAAACCGGCCGTGCCGGTCGTGACGGATTGCCCGGCGATTGCCTTCTGCTCTTCTCCGCCGGCGACGCCGCCAAGCAGACCCACTTCATCGACGAGATGACCAACGACCAGGAGCAACAGGTCGCCCGCAACCAGCTCCGCCAGATCATGCGCTACGCCGAAGGCGCCAGTTGCCGCCGCGGCGAACTGCTCGCCTATTTCGGCGAGAAATTCCCACTCGATAACTGCGCCGCCTGCGACAACTGCAACGAACCCCGCGACACCTACGACGGCACCATCCAGGCGCAAAAATTCCTCTCCTGCGTCTATCGCATCAACGCCGCCAGCCGCTTCGGCGTCGGCATCAACCACGTGTGCGAAGTTCTCACCGGTGCCGACACCGACAAAATCCGTCGCTGGGAGCACGATCGTCTCTCCACCTACGGCATCGGCAAGGACCTCTCCCGCCCCGCCTGGGCCGCCATCGGTCGCGACCTGCTGCGCCTCGGCTTTCTCGCGCAAAGCGAGGGCGAGTTCCCCACCCTCCAACTCACCACCGAGGGACTCGACGCGCTCAAAACCCGCCGCCCCATCACGCTCACCAAGCCGATGGACCTGCCCAAGGTCCGCAAGGTCGTGCGCCGCGAAGGCGACATCGAATGCGACGAGATCCTCTTCAACCGCCTGCGCGAGCTGCGCAAAAGGCTCGCCGACGAGCGCAAGGTTCCCGCCTACGTCATCTTCGGCGACGCCACGCTCCGCCAGATGGCCCGTGAATATCCGCAGGGCGATGACGCCATGGCCAACATCTTCGGCATGGGTGCCAAGAAGCGCGCCGAGTTCAGCGAGATCTTTGCGCGCGAAATCGCCTCCTACCTCCAGGACAACTCGCGCATGACGTTCAACGACTGAGCCAGCGTCTCCACCTAAGTTAACAATGCTGTGGTCCTGAGCGTGAGCTCAGGGAGCGATCACCTGGGCCAGCCGTCCGCGCAACCACCGTGCCACGCCCAGGCACGACGGCCCGTCGTGAATCAAAATCTGCCCCGGCCTCAACTGCGCCTCGATCAACGGTATCGTCCACCCGCGCTCCCGCATCAGGCCGGGCGCATCAATCATCGTGTCGTCATCCTCCCAAAAGACGACCGCCACCCCGGGCCTCCTCGCCTCCACGCCCGCCAAATCCAGATGCAGATAGCCCGTCGGCTCATCCGCCCAGATATTTTCACCCCCGGCCAGCACG
>JAQSWS010000170.1 GCA_029266495.1 Rariglobus sp.
CACCTCGATGTCGACGAAGCCCGCATCCGCCAGTGTCTCGATCAGTTCGGACAGCAATGTCGCCCCCGCCAGACATCCACTGTGCAATGCAAGGTCGCGCGTCACCTCCTCCGGCAACACTTCGCGTGCCACCACATCCGATACCGCGATCCGGCCACCAGGCTTCAACACCCGGAACGCCTCTCGATAGACCGGACGTTTATCCGGGCACAGATTGATCACACAGTTCGAGATAATCACATCCACCATCCCGTCAGCCACCGGAAGCGCCTCGATCTCGCCCAGACGAAACTCCACCTGCACATACCCGCCTTTCTTCGCGTTGGCCCGAGCCTTCGACACCATCTCGGCCGTCATATCGACGCCGATCACATGTCCCGTCGGTCCCACTGCACGCGCCGCGATAAACGCGTCGAAACCCGCTCCCGCGCCAAGATCGAGTACCGTTTGTCCCCGCTTCAAAGAAGCCAATGCCACGGGATTCCCGCAACCCAACCCAAGGTTCGCGCCCTCCGGCGAAGCGGCAATCTCTTCGGCAGAATAACCCAACGTGCCCGCTTGGGCATCGTTGCCGCAACGGTTGTTGGTCGAGCCTTCCGTGGTACCGGTCGAACAGCACGCGCTCGTCAACGTCGTCTCGCCTTTGGCGATCGAACCGTAGCGACGGCGGACTGAGTCACGAAGGATTTCAGGATCATGAGCAGACGAGGATGTGGTGTTCATACACCTTCACAGACGGGACAACCCACGGAAGGACGCAGAAAATCCCAACCTTTTTTCAAAATGCCACATCCCTGATTCAAGCACCCACTGTCCTAGGTCGGCAGTGAACACCACCACGAGCCAGGCCGGCACCTTCCAACGTTCCAACAAGGCAAACGCCACCACCGCTACGCCGACATCGGCGATGCTCGTGATGCCCTCCTTGGCCACCGGATTGTAGAGAGCCGCCAGCAACACGCCGACTACCGCGGAAGCGGCCCCGACATCGCCTGCGCCACGCCATAACTGCGAGAAACGCGTCATCACCCAGCCCGTAGGACAGGTCATTGTTTATGATGTATTCAGTCAGCTTCGACCCCCGCGCCGGGTCCAGCCCAGCATCCAACCGCCGCCGGCTGCGGCCGCGATCGTCACAAGCCAGAACATGCCCGGTCCCGCTCGTTCAAATCCGTGGGTGAGATTCATTCCGAAAATCGCCCCGAGCGCCGTGACGGGCAAAAACATCGCGGCGAGCAGGTTCAAACGATGGCCGGTCTCCGCGAGCCGCGTCGCCTGCTCGGTCTGTTCCTCGCTTTTGCGTGCGAGCAGAAACTCCAATCCGATCCTCGCGTCCTCGCGCACCAGTTCCAACGTCCGCTCGGCCTCCCCCGCAATATCGCGCAGATTAATCAGCTCCGGATCGTCCATCGCCTGACGCGCCTCCTGAAGGGCAAGGTGGAGATTGCGCGCCGCCCGCGCCAGGGGCACCGAGCGACTCATCACGTCGTGCAACGAGGCCGCGTCATCGCTTCGTTCAAGCCGGTCCTCCAACTCTCGCGAGGCCTGCACATACGACTCCACGAGCCGTTGCAGGCTGCGAAGTCCCTCGACGCTTGCGGTGGCACGCCAGAGGCCTTTCGGATCTCGCCAGAAAAACACCGCGTTGCGCCGATAGCTACCTTCCTCGGGCACGGTGTTAAGGATGAGCAACAAATGTCCGTCGGCCACCATCGCGCGCTGACGACCGGCCTTGACGCCGAGACGTCGGCGAAAAACCGCCGGTACATTCCAATCGGCGGGCAAGGGAGATGATGATGCAGATGAGGGAGCTGTCGCGGCCATAAGAGGAATTTAGAAAAAAGAAATAGGACGGGTCCATCTCCGTGTGGAGTGCAGACGTCTACCCGCAGGCGAAACTGAAAGCCACTTCTCAACCATCGCCTTCAAAACAGGTAGTCGCATCGGATAACAAAAAGCCCCGCCGGTGAGGGCGGGGCTCGTTCGAATGAGTTCTTAGTTTTTCTGAGCGCCGTCACCCAGGCCAAGTCCATCGGGAACCAGGCCGCCTCCGTTGAGGTTGAGGCCCAGCTCGGCGATCATCTTCTCCACCATTGGAACTTGCATGCGATATTGCAGCAGCGCGTTCACCAGCTGATTGGGAAGACCGGCGCCGTTTGCCCCGCCCGTCGCCCCGGCGTCGCCCGTGGTGCCGCCGCCCATACCACCGGTGCCGTTCGCGCCGGGCATGCCGTTGATGTGGAGCATGCGGATCGAGTCGATCTTCTCCGCCGGCTTCATCGCGGCGGTGATGATCGCCTCGAGTTTTCCGACGAGGTCCTTGCGAACTTCGAACGACATGATCGCCTCGCTCAGGAGGTTCTTCGCCTCGTTGATCGCCTGCAAACCGGCGGCGTCGACCTCGAACCGTTTCGCATCGGCCTCGGCCATGATGCGAACCCGGTCACCCTCGGCCTGAGCCTGGGTGCGCACTGCGGCGGCACGGTCTTCGGCGGCCTTGCGGTCGGCCTCGGCGGATACGATCACGCGGACCGCGTCCTGTTCGGCCTGTTCGCGGGCCTTGATGACCACGATCTCCTTGGCGCGCTCGGCGGCGGCGACTTCCTGCACCGTCTTCACCTGCTCCTCCGCCTTCACCATGATGGCTCGGGCGGCGGCGGCTTCGGCGTCGGCCTTGGAGAGTTCCTCGGACT
>JAQSWS010000130.1 GCA_029266495.1 Rariglobus sp.
CTTCACGATGAGGATGCGGTCGATCATCTCCTGAATGATTTCATCCTGAAGGGCCTCGAGGCGTTCGTTGAATTCTTTTTCGTTTCGAGCGGAGCGCTGGAGGGCGGGCACGCGCGGGGCGATCTCGCGGCGGAGGTCATCGACGGTGATCACCTTGTCCTCGGCGACTGCGACGACGCCGTTGGCGAAGCGCAGGCTGAGGTTGTCGGGGGCCTTCTCGGGGGCTGCGGGTGCCGGCGTAGGCGTCTGCGCAAGAGCTGCTAGCGGGAGGAGGGCGGCGAGGGAGCCGAGGAGGCAGAGACGGCGAAACGTCATGGATTGGGCAGAAGGTGCGGGCACGAGAAAATTTCTTCAACCGTAGGAGCGACCCGGGGGCGGTCAACCGTGTAAACCGCTGGTCAAAGAAAGCCATGCTTGTGCAAGCGAGCGGACGTAAGGTGGCGAAGCGGTGGAGCAACGGGTGCAGCGGGCCTGCCTTGCTTTCCTCTGTCTTCGAATCTCCCTGGACTCATGTTCAGGGCCACGGGCACTCTACAAGTTGCCCAGGAAGGTGAGGATTTCCTTGAGGCGGGCCAGGGGCTTCGGGGCAGTCAGGCGGGGGAAGCGGGAGCCGGCTAGCATCACGTAGTCGTCGCGGACTCCGGAGCTTCGGAGGCACTTAAGGCGGGAGGATTCGGTTTCGACGGACACGATGCCGACTTGTTCGGCGCGAATGCGGATTTCGGTGATCAGGAGCAACGCGCGGACCTCGTCGCCATACTTGCCGAAACGGTCGCGGAGGTCGGTCTCGATTTCTTTCAGCTGCGCGGCGCCTCCCGCCATCGCGAGGCGGCGGTAGAAGTCGATCCGGAGGCGGGTTTCGCTGATGTAGGTCGAGGGGATGCGCGCTTGAATCTTGGCGACCTCGACCGCGCCGTCGGCGGATTGCTCGGCGGCTTTGATGGCTTGGTAGGAGGTTTGTTGAGAGCTGGGCGATGAGAGTTGAGCGCTTGCGGCACTTTCGCCGACGAAGACGAAGTCGAGTTTGACGTTGGCGCGGATCGAGGCGGCGTGCTTCTCACCTTTGAGCCGGGCGACGGACTGGCGGAGCAACTGGCAGTAGAGTTCGAAGCCCACGCCGATGATGTGGCCGCTTTGCTGCGAGCCGAGGAGGTTGCCGGCGCCGCGGAGTTCGAGGTCGCGCATCGCAATGCGGAAGCCGGCTCCGAGCTGGTTGTGGGTGCGCAGGGCGTTGAGGCGTTCGCGGCTGACTTCGAGCAACCGCGTGTGGCGATGGAGCAGGAGGTAAGCGTAGGCCTGGTGTTTAAAGCGACCGACGCGTCCGCGAAGCTGGTAGAGTTGCGAGAGACCGAAGCGGTCCGCGCCCTCGATGATGATCGTGTTGCAGTTCGGGATATCGAGGCCGGTTTCGATGATCGTCGTGCAGACGAGCACTTGATGTTTGCCGGCGACGAAATCGGTCATCTCGCGTTCGAGTTCGTGTTCGTCCATCTGGCCGTGACCGACACCAATGGTGACGTCGGGCAGCAACTCGCGGAGGCGGGCGGCGACGAGGTTGATCGTCTGGACGCGATTGTGGAGATAGAAGACCTGGCCGCCGCGGCGGAGTTCGTGACGGATGGCGTCGACCACGATTTTGTCGTCGTAGGTTTTGACGATCGTCTGGATGGGGTGGCGGTTGACGGGCGCGGTCTCGATGACGGACATGTCCCGGGCGCCGGTCATCGCCATGTAGAGGGTGCGCGGGATGGGCGTGGCGGACATCGAGAGGATATCCACGGTGGCGCGCATGGCCTTGAGGCGTTCCTTGTGTTTTACGCCGAAGCGTTGCTCCTCGTCGACGATGACGAGGCCGAGGTCTTTGAAGGCGACGCGGTCGGAGAGGAGGGCGTGGGTGCCGATGAGGATGTCGACCTGGCCGGCGGCGGTGGCGGAGAGGATGCGGGTGGTTTCGCCCTTGGTGCGAAAGCGGCTGACCATCTCTACTGCGATGGGGTAGCCGGCCATGCGTTCGCGAAACGTGTTGAGGTGTTGCTGGGCGAGGATCGTGGTGGGGACGAGAATGGCGACCTGCTTGCCGCCCTGGACGACCTTGAAGGCGGCGCGGATGGCGACCTCGGTTTTGCCGAAGCCGACATCGCCACAGATGAGGCGGTCCATGGGGCGGGGGCGTTCGAGGTCGGCTTTGGTGGCCTCGATGGCGGTGAGCTGGTCCTTGGTTTCGGTGAAGGGGAAGGAGCCTTCGAATTCCTTCTGCCAGTCGTTATCGGGCGGGAAGGCGTGGCCGGGCTGGGCTTCGCGTTGGGCCTGGATTTTCAACAAATCGGCGGCGAGGTCGATGGTGGCGCGCTCGGCGGCCTGGCGGGTTTTTTCCCAGCGGCCGGAGCCGACTTTGCCGAGCTGGGGTTTGGTTTTGCCGAGGCCGACGTAGCGGCTGATGAGGTGCGACTCCTGGAGCGGGACGTGCAGGGTGACGCCGTCGTCGAACTCCAGGGAGATGACTTCGCGGAGGCCGTCGCGTGTATCCAGTTTGGTGAGACCGCGGTAAAGGGCGATGCCGTGCTGGAGGTGGACGACGAAGTCGCCTTCGACGAGTTCGGAGAAGTCGAGGAGCTGGTCGACCTGGGCGCGGGTGACGAGGGCGCGTTGTTGCGGGCTGTTGACGCGGCGGGTGCGCTGGCGGCCGAAGAGTTCGGTTTCGGTGACGAGGACGAGGCCGCCGATCTCGCCGAGCTTGCGCTTGGGCAAGGTGGACCAGAGCAGGCCGGCGCCGGCCCGGTAGGTGCAACGGAAACCTTCGTTGAGCGTGCCGCGGACCCAGAGGGGTTGCAGGCCTTTGAAGCGGGCGTCCTCGGCGAGGATTTCTTTGACGCGTTGTTCCTCGCCTTCCTTGGAGACGACGAAGGCGAGGCCGTAGCCGTCTTTTTTCCAGGCGACGAGTTGGGTGAGGAAGGTGCGGCGGGCGTCCTCCTCGGCGCTGAGGCGTTCCTGGGCGACGAGGTCGTCGGAGGGATAGATACGGTGGTGAACGAGGCTTTCGGTGTCCCAGGTGATCTCGGTCACGCCGTCGCCGTCGAAGAGCGCGGAGGCTTCGTCGATGTCGGCGAGACCGAAGGCGGCGGCGGATTTTTTCAGGATCGGGGAGAGACCGTTGAAGCCTTCGCGGGCGAAGGAGGAGAATTCTTCGTCGAGCGCGGCGGGCTCGATGAAAACGAGATGAGTGAGGGGCGAGAGGTAGTCGGCGATGCCGGTGGTGGACGTGCCGAGTTTGAGGCGTGGGGAGGCGGAGAGGGTGAGGCTGTCGACTTGTTCGCCTGAGCGTTGGGTGACGGGGTCGAAGGTGCGGATGTCCTCGATCTCGTCGCCAAAGAAATCGAGGCGGCAGGGTGCGCTGGCGGTGATCGGGTAGACGTCGATGATGCCGCCGCGAATTGCGTAGTGTCCGGGTGATTCGCAAACGGCCTCGGAGTCATAGTCCAGTGATTGGAGCGTTTCGAGGAGGGCTTGAAACGGCTGGGTCTGGCCGCGGGTGAGGGTGATTTCACGGCTGGAGAATTCCTCAAGCGCGGGAACGGGTTGGAGGAGGGCGGCGGGGGTGGTGAGGACTAAAAGTTGAGAGGTGAGAGCTGAGAGTTGAGAGTCGGAAACGGAGTGGGCGGCGCGGAGGCGGCTGAGGACGGTGGTGCGGTCGGCGGAGGCGGCGAAGGCTTCGCGCATGTCGCGGCTGTCGGGCATCGACTCGGGAAAAATGAGCGTCTCACGAGAGGCGGGGTTGCCGCCGGCGGACCGGTGAAAAAAAGCGATGTCCTCGGCGAGTTGTTCGGCGAGTTTCAGCTCCTCGGCGATGATCAACCAGACGGGCGCCGGGTGTCCGCGCGTGAGCTCGGCGATGACGGCGCCGCGGGCGGGCGGGCAGACACCGGTGAGCTTGAGGCGCGGAAGGGTTGCGAGGACGGACATGGACGGAAAAACAGGGACGAGGAATCACCCAAGGGCAAACCGTGATCGGCAAGTCAGGTCGCTTTATCGCTGAATTACGATGGGTTAGCCTGAATAGGATTAATTAATTATTGTTTATCGATAATTATATGTTGACCAAGGGTGATTCATTGTTCTGTTTGCGAGGGATGAAAACGATAACTCCTTCCGGTGGCTTTAAAAAACTATGCCTGTGTGTGCGCATGGGGACGTGGGTGGCGTTGGCGGTGGGGAGCGTGGCTTGGCTCCTGGTCACCTTCATGTTGATGACCGAGCGTTCGGCTAATATTACGTTCAACCTGGGGTTTGGAGCGATCAAGGCGAGTGAGGCAACCTGGGCAGGTCGATTGACGAGTGTGGGCGTGATCACCGCGGCCTTTGTTGTGCTGGGGGCTTTTCTGTTGCTGTGCGCGCGGCTGTTTCGCCGCTACGAACAAGGTGTATTCTTTGATCCTGTGATTACCCGAACCTATCGTTGGTTGAGCTGGCTGGTGTTTGTCTCATGGACGGCGGGTGTGGTGGTTCCTTTGGTGATGTTTGCCACCGCGGGGGGAATGAAGGCGAGCGGAGCGGTGCTGGATTTCAACTTTGGGTATTTGTTGGGGGCGATCTGGCTGTATTTGATTTCTCGCGTGATGGCGGAAGGCGAGCGGTTGCAGGACGAGGCGGCATTCACGGTTTGATTCACCCTCGTCATGCCCATCATCGTAAATCTGGATGTCATGCTGGCCACGCGGAAGATGCGCTCGAACGAACTGGCCGAGCGTTTGGGAATCACCGCGCAGAATCTGTCGGTGTTGAAAACCGGAAAAGCGCGGGCGATCCGGTTCACCACGCTGGCGAAAATCTGCAAGGAACTCGAATGTCAGCCCGGGGATGTGCTGGAGTATCGGCCGGGCGAAGAAGCAGGCGAAGAGGAGCCGGTCTGACGGGTGTCGGCAGGGTTAAGCACCACCCGGCGGTGTTGCGTCAGCTGATGTCGGAGTCGGCCAGGGCCGCCAAGGCGGCACGGGCGGCGGCTTCCTCGGCGAGCTTTTTGGACGTGCCGCGACCGGTGCCGAGCAGCCGGTCCAGGAGGTAGACGCGAGACTCGTATTGGCGGTTGTGGTCTTCGCCGGCGGCGTGAGTGGAATCGTAGCGCAGGGCGGTGTTGCCGTGGACGGGTTGGACGCGTTCCTGCAGGCGGCCTTTGGGATTGCCGGCCGGTTCCACGGTTGCGAGGCGTTCGGGCAAGGGTCCGTAGAGTGCGAGGAGAACCCGGCGGACGGTGGTCAGGTCGCTGTCGAGAAACACCGCCCCGAGCACGGCCTCGAAGGCGTCTTCGAGCGAGGAGGCGCGAGTGCGACCGCCGGTTTGCTCTTCGCCGGCGCTGATTTTTAACGCGGTATCGAGGCCGAGATCGCGGGCGAGCGAGGAGAGGAAAACGCCGTTGGACAACGCGGAGCGACGCTGGCTGAGGGCTCCTTCGCGATCAGTGGGGTAGAGCGTGAACAGCGCCTCGGTGAGCACAAGCTGGAGCACGGCGTCGCCGAGAAATTCGAGGCGCTGGTTGCTCTCGGGCTCCGCCGGGTGGTCCTGAAGAAAAGACGGGTGGGTGACGGCGCGCTCCAGCAGCGTTGGATCGCGGAAGGTGTAGCCGAGACGGGCCTGGAGCTGGGCAAGCGAAGGGCTCATGAGCTGGCGCTGGCGTAGCGACGGAGGCCGCGGTTGAAGACGAACACGGCGAAGGACAGCCAAAACAAAGTGACGGCAAGCAGCCAGAGCGTGTTAAGCGGGTTGAAGCCGTGGATAAGGGCGGAGGCGGGGACATTGCTCACGACGACGGCGGGGAGGAGCCACACGAACAGGACGCTTGTCACGCCCTTGAAGGCCTGGCGCGGAAGGCGTGAGAATTCCATCAGGGTAAAATAGCTGCCCTCGATGCCTTGCGCGGCGCCGAGCCAGAATGTGAGCGAAACGGTGATGAGGAGAATTCCGTAATGGATGAGAAAGCCGCAGAAAATCATCAAAACATAGAGCGCGAGCCCGGAGAACGACGGCACGATACCGAGCTGATGGAGGGCGTAGGCCACGACGGCGATTGCGACGACGGCATTGGCGAGGCCGTCGAGGTCGAGCTTGCGGGTGGAGACCATGACCAGAGGGTTGCCCGGTTGCGCCAGAAAGAAGTCAAAGTGACCGGTGCGGATGTTGCGGGCCATCTCGAAGAGGTTGGTCCACACGAAGCCCATGATGAATCGTTGCACGAGCATGGAACTGCCCACGAGGAGGAGCATCTGGTATTTGCTCCAGCCGGCGATCGAGTCCGTGTGATCGTAGACGACCTGGATCAGCAGGAGGTTCACGGCCATCCAGAAGAACTCGACGAGCGCCCACATGATGAAGTCGAAGCGGAACATCATCGTGCGCACCACGGAATAGCGGGCGCAGGCGAGCCAGATGCGGATGTAGTCGATGGGTTTCACCGGGTGGAATTAACCACTAATGACGGAGCGCAGATGTGGAGTTTTTTCACCCCTAAACACACGAAATACACGAAAAGCGACATGAGGGAAAAACCTTCAGCCGCCGACGGCGGTGTGACGGCGGAGGCCGCGGGTCCAGAGGAATTGGGCGAATGCGAGGAGCGCAAGGACCCAGAAGGTCTGGAGGGCGAGGCCGGTTAAGGTCGAAGCCTGGTCGAGGCGGCCGGTGAAAATCGCCGTGGGGAAATACATCTGATAATAAAACGGGAGGTATTGGGAAAGGTTGAAGAGCCAGTTCATCCTGTCGCGCATCAGGTCGAGCGGAAACAACTGGCCGCCGAGGACGGTTTCAATCGCGAGCGACAGGATGATGAAGGATTGGATTTCGAGAAACCAAAACGTCAGCAGCCCGAAGATGTAGGCGATGGTGAACTGGATGATCGCGGCCATGAACATCGCGGGCAGACCGAGCGCGAGCCGCCAGAGTTCATCGGGGAGGACGATATGGTCTTTCAGGAGCGGCAGGGCGATGATGAGCGGAATCAGCGCGAGCAAGCCGGAGACCATGCGGGCGGCAACGAAGATGCTGAACCGGTAAAGGTAGTAGTTGATCGGCTTCAGCAGGAACTGGTTGATGAGGCCGTTGCGGATATCCTCGCTGATCTGGTAATCCTCGTTTTGGGCGCCGATGAAAAACTGCATCATCAAAATAACGATGAAGTAGGTCAGCGTCTGGTTGAGATCGAAGCCCGCGATGTCGGTCTGACCGCTGTAGGCGGCGCCCCAGAGAATAAAAACAAACGCGAGGTGGAAGAGGGAGAAGAGCGCGCGAATGCCGAAATTCCACCGATAAACGATGTTGCTTTGGAGGCCGACGAGAAAGGCGTGCCGGTATTTGGCGAGGGACGTCATCATTACTGTAATGGGGAACTCAGGAAATCAGGAACGAAACGGGAGCAAGTTGTGCGGTGTCTATTCCTGATTTCCTGAGTTCCCCATACTAGGTCAGACGCTCTTCAGTCCAAAGCGGGCGATGACTTCCTTCGCCAGGTTCTTGTAGGCGGTGGCGCCGGGGGAGAGCGGATCGTAGTCGAAAATCGTTTTGCCAAAGCTGGGGGCCTCGCTAAGGCGGACGGTGCGCGGAATGACGGTGTTGAAGATTTTTTCGGGGAGGTGCTTTTTCACTTCTTCAACGACCTGGCGCGAGAGGTTGGTGCGGATGTCGAACATGGTCATGACCACGCCGCCGAGTTCGAGGCCGTCGTTAATGCCGGCGCTTTTGATGCGGTCGACGTTGCGGAGGATCTGACCGAGGCCTTCGAGGGCCATGTATTCGCACTGGAGGGCGATCAGCAGATAGTCGGCGGCGGCGAGGCTGTTCATCGACAGCATGCCCATGGAAGGGGGGCAATCGATGATGATGACGCGGAAGCCTCCGGTGGTTTTGAGCGGTTCGAGGACTCCCCGAAGCTTGGAGAGGTAGTTTTCGGTCTGGGCGAGTTCGATTTCGGCGGCGGCGAGGTCCTCTTCGGACGGGATGAGCGCGAGGTGTTCGTAGGCGGTGGGCGTGATCATCTCCATCGCGGTGCCTTCGCCATGGAGCGGGCCATAGAGGCTGCGGCCGGCCTGCTTCTCGACGCCGACGGCGCTGGTGGCGTTGGCCTGCGGGTCGAGGTCCACGAGAAGGGTGTGGATTTTTTTCTCGGCGAGCGCGGCGGCAAGGTTGACGGCCGTGGTGGTTTTGCCGACGCCACCCTTTTGGTTGGCGATGGTGAAGACGAGGGAGGGCATGTTGGGAATCACCAATGACCAATGACGAACGCGCAAGGGGCAAGTCCGTAAGCCGGGAGTCTTGAGGTGGTCGTGTTCTTTCGTGCGTTCGGACCCGCTGCACTCTTTTCGGGCGGTGCGTTCCTGCGTCGAGTAGTCCGCCGCCCCTGCATTTTTTCGCAGGAGGGAGGTCATTCTCATGTAAGAGCAAGCAGGCGCTTTCCGAGGTGCATTCGTCACGGATAGCGTTCGATCCAGGCAGCGCGAATGTCGCGAATCCTCCGCAGGCCCTCTCTGCCGCTTTCGGAAATCACCGGAATCGAGGGCGCTTCATACCCCACCGCACCCCAACCCGAAAAAGCCCGTCATATGCCCCAGAAAACATATAACCAAATCCCGACCGTCTCGGGTTCCAGACGCTCGTCCCACCCGACATATAGCCAACCGGTTTCCGCAAGGCGGAAGACCCCCACCACGGTGCTTGGCGTCGCCACATTGTTGGTGCTGTTGCCCGGCCTGTCTGGCGAAACCATCGGCGGTGGCACCGTCGCCAACCCGGCGGTGGGCCCTGCTCCGGCGCACGCGATCGGCGGCACCGGATTCACTCTCGTCAGGAATTGGAACTTCGGCACCAGCGAAAGCAGCACGGTTAAGAGCTACTCCGAGCTGAACACCCATTTTAATTACCATAATATGAACGGCGTGACGGGTCCGCAGATTGGCTACGGCGCGGAGGCGGTCGCGCCGAGCTACGCCACGGCCGTTGCCGGACAGCCGATCGAGAACGTGAACACTGCGGGGCCGGTCCGTGAGTTTTTCACCGATTCGCTCAGGACCTATGTCCTTCCTTTGGACGGCGCCACGACGGTGTCGCCCAGCGCGCATAACGCCGGGAGCGGTTCTTTTTTTGCCAAATGGTCGTTGCCCGCGGGTGGTTCGGTATTGGGACAGGACATCCTGTGGGAAACGCGGGTGCGGTATGTGCCCCCGAAGCAATTTTGGTTCTCCATCTGGACGGCCGGTAAACAGTGGGCGGCCGGTGGAGGCCCGGAAATCGATCTGATCGAGAGCTTCGATTACGAATGGAACGGGACATCGGCCAACCCGAATG
>JAQSWS010000131.1 GCA_029266495.1 Rariglobus sp.
ACGGGATCCAGGACGTCGTCACCGAACTCATCCGGCTCGGCGACCTTGACTCCACCCGCACGATCATCGCCGGCGTGGAGGCGTGGAACCTCGCCTCCGACGTATCTCAGACCAAGGAATCCATGCAGCTCGATTTCAGCCGCCAGTTGCGCGCCGCCGAGGCCGTCCATCCGGTGCGCGACGCACTTCGCAAGCAAGTGATCGCCCGCCTGCCGGAGCTTCCGTCCGAACCGCCGGCGGTTTACGCGGCACGCCGCCATCGCACGTTGGTCCCGATTTTCTCGCGCCCGGTCACCCAGGACACCCTTCGCTATCTCCTCAAAACGCATCGCACCTCGCCCACCCATCTCTGGTTCTGGCATGTCTTCATCGATTCCCTGCCCGCCACTCCCGAGAACCTCGATCTCGCCTGCGATCTCATTAAATCCGCCTTGTCCGCCGCCCCCGACGACGCCGTCCGCGCCGACGTCATTGGCATATTTTGCGACGCGCTCGACAACGATGTCCCGGAGATCCGCGCCCGCGTCACCGCCTTGATTGAACCTTACGCACAACCGGTCGAGGCTCCCTTGACCACGGCTCAAATCCGCCTGCGTGAAATCAAGGGTGCCTTGCGCCTCGGTCAGCCGGTGGATCTCCCCGCCGCCTTCGCGCTCGTCGACGACCCTGAGCTCGCCCAGACGCGCACCGGCGTAATGCTTCGCCACTACACGCAAACCCGCAACCTCGCCATGCTGAAGCGCACGGTTGACGATCTCAGTTCATCCCAACTCCTCGCGCCCGCGTTGCTGGATGATGTCATTCCCGCACTCGATCTGTTGGGACGAAAATCCGATGCCGCGCTGGCGCGCGGAGCCGCACAGCGTGAACTCAAGAATACGATTCTCGAAGCCTGGGCGTATGCCGCGCCTCACGACATAGCCAGAGCTCTCACCCTGGCCGAGGTGCTCGGCGGCCCATCGCCCTTCCCTCCCGGATGGGTGGAGTCAGTGTGCAACCGCGTCACCTCACCCAAGGTCCAGGGTCGTGTCCGCATGATCGATGCGTCGCTGCGCGGAGATTGGAAAACCGTTGCGGAAGCCGCCACGGCGCTCATCCGTGATTATCCCGCGTATTACTCCTATTATTGGTATCAAGGCGTGGCGTGCTCCCATCTGGGCGACAAGCCCGGGGCCATTGCCGCGCTCACCGTTTACACGCGTTACTCGAAGGAAGAAATCGAATACCCCAAGGCCCTCGCCCTGCTCAAGGAACTCACCGGCAAGGCCGGCGCCCCGTAATCCACAACGTGACCCTGGGCGTGAGCTCAGGGTTCACCCGCCGGAAAAGCCCCGCCACTCCCTCCAGCCCGCGCCCGGGCCACGTGGACATCACTTCCGGTCCGGGCGCTTCAACGTGAAGCGATCGCGTGTGGTCACATAGTGTTCCCCACCCAGCCGGCCCACCGTGTCGAGCAACGCCGGGTCGATCTTGCCGTCGGCACCGAGCACCGCGTCGCTCACATGGGCGGCCACGATGCGGCCGAAGACCACGCTGGCCGACCCCGCGCCTTCGCCCACCTGCACCACCGTGTGCAAGGTGCATTCGAACGACACCGGCGCGGCGGCCACAAGAAACGGACGCACGCGCGTCGCCGCCGACGAGGCGATCCCGAACGCCTCAAACTCGCTGTCTCCGTGCGGCAAAAGCGCGGCGGAGGCGTTCATCTGTTCGGTGAGCACGTGGGGAACGAGGTTCACCACAAATTCACCCGTCGCCTCGATGTTGCGCACGGTGTCTTTTTTCACCCCGCCACGGTTGGCCACCGCCGAAAACATCAGCGTCGGCGGGCTGCCCGTGATGCCGTTAAAAAATGAAAACGGCGCGAGGTTGTGCTTCCCCTCGGATGAAATCGTGGACACCCACGCGATGGGCCGTGGCGTGATCGCGTCAGCCATCCAGTTATAGGCATCACGCGGAGAAAGCACCGTGAAATCGATAAACATGGTCGGGCAGCCTGCATAAGCCCGTGCCGGAAGCAACCCGTCACCGCTCACACCATCACGACAAGATCGCCCGCCTCCGTGACCTTCACCTCATAGGTCATCACCCTGCTCTTCGCATCGTAAAGTCCCTTGCCCGTCACGATGTCGAACTCCCACCCGTGCCAGGGGCAGCGCAACACGCGGCCATCCAGCGCGGGCGTAAACTCGGCCACCGCACCCGGCCGGTAGGTGCCGTGCAGGCTGCCTTTGCACAGCTCGGCGCCCTGGTGCGGACAATAATTTCGCACCGCGTGGAAACCGTCCGCGAGGCGGAAAACCCCGATGGAGAGATGATCGATTTGCACGATCTTCCGGCCGCCGGCCGGCACCTCGTCGGCACGGCCGATCACGACTTCACGGGACCGTTTCCTCGGTGCCCCGGCCGGGTCCTCCGCCATCGCAAACGCCACCTCGATGGATTTGAGCGGAGCCGCGTCACCGGCCCCGCCACTTTGCGGCGGGCAGGTCACGAAACCACCTCCGCCTCCGCCCTCGCAGGCAGGCCGTAGAGCTCGGCGGCGTTGTCGTAAAGAATGCGTTGCTTCAACGCCGCGGGCAGGCGCGACGGAAAGGCGCGTTGCGGATCATCGAAATCCCAATGCGGGAAATCCGTCGAAAAACACAGCGTCCGCCCGGCATCCACCATCGCGTAGAGTTGCAGCAGATGCTCGGGGTTCTCCGGTTCCTCGATGGGCTGGGTGCTGAGACGGCAGTGGCGCAACACATACTCCGAGGGCGCTTCGCGCAACCACGGCACCGTGCTCCGCAGGGCCTTGAAGTTTTTGTCCATGCGCCAGAGCAGGGGGGCAAGCCAGCTCACGCCGCCCTCGACGAAGATCGTCCGCAGGCCGGGGAACTTTTCAAACGTGCCCTCCGCCACGAGGCTGCCGACATGCGCCTGATAGGTGAGCGGCAGAGAATTGTGCCACTCGAAATAACTCGAGGGCCTGCCCACCGGCGTGCTCGAGTGCAGCGCACCCTCGAAGCCCGGATGCACCGCAAAGGCCAGTCCGGTCTCGCAACACGCCTCATAAACCGGGTCGTAGGCCCGGTGCCCGAAAAGATGCAGGCTCTCGCCACACGTCAGCGCCTGCACCATCTGCGGATGCGATCCGACGCGGCGAATCTCCTCCGCCGCGCCCTTCGGATCGGCCATGTTGATGCAGACGGAGCCAAGAAAACGCGGATCGCTCGCCAGATAGGTCTCGATCAGCCAGTCGTTCGCGGCGCGCGCCATCGCGTTGGCGACATCAATCGCGTGGATCAACGAGACGCTCATGCCCGGTTGCGGCTGAAGAACCCCGTAGGATATCTTCAACGGGTCAAGATGAAGGCGCACCACATCGGCGGGGGTTTCAGACACCAGGTCGCGCCGGTCCACGCCAAACGGATTGGCATACCCGTGACCGGGACTGGATCCCTGCTTCATCGTCAAGGCTTCGCGAAAACGTGCGGGGACGAACGGCTCCAGCGGACACGTGGCATTGGGATAAACATGGATGTCGCAATCGATGATCATGGGAAAAATGGTTCGGAATCACAGGGGTTGCCGGGACAGGTCCTCCGCCGCGCGGACCACCAGCCGGATAAAATGCGCCTCGCCCCGCCGGATGACCACGGGCGCCGGGATCGCCAGTCCGACCGCCCCCGCCAGCACACCTGTCGCATCCACGACCGGTGCCGCGAATGAGTAAAGCTCACGGGTGTGTTCGCACCGGTTCACCGAGTAACCCTGGCGGCGAATGGCGGCGAGCTCGGTCCGCAATTCGCGCAGCGTGGTGATCGTGCAAGGCGTAAGACGCGTCAATTCCCCCGCCTCGACCGGCAGCCGCTTCAATGCGAGAAACAGTTTCCCAAAGGCGGTGGCGTGGCGAACGAGCCGTTCCCCCACGCCCAAGGTGTGCGCCGGCCGAAGCCCGCGATACGGGTCGCTCATGATGACCAGCGGCGCCTCTTGGTGCAGCACCGCCAGGTAGGAGCTGCCCTGCGCCGCCTCGGACAATCCACGCAGCACCGGTCCGCCATGCACGCGCAAAGGCAGCCGCTCGGCAAACGGCCCCGCCAGCGCCAGCAGACGGTAATCGGAGCGGTATTTGCGGGTGTCGGCGGACTGTTCCACATAGCCGGCCTCCAGCAACGTGCGCAGCAACCGGTGCACGTGGCTCTTCGGCAGCGACAGCGCCGCCGCCAGCTCTGAAACCGAGAAATCACCCGAGCCCGCCGCAATCCGCTCAAGCAACCGCAGCCCGTTCACGAGCGTGTGGTTGGCAGCCGCGGTTTTGCGAGGAGGCATGACGACACTCCTGCAGAATCCGAACCGTCACTCAAAACAGTTCCAGCATATGGAACGGAATGCCCTCAAGGATTGACTCGATTCCGACCGCCATCGCGGCAACCTCCCTCCTTTTACACCCTTCCCATGGCGATCCATTTTATCGAGGCGCAGTCCCTTTTTCTGCTTCAAGCGGGCCCATCCTGCTACGCGATCAAGCTCACGGAACACGGCCTCCCGCTGCACCTTTACTGGGGTCCCGCCCTCGCCACGCCCGCGACTGGCGTTGACGTCGTCCGCCTGGGCGACCGTGCATTCAGTCCAACCCTCGCCGGCGCCGAACGAGGCGTAAGCCTCGATGTCCTGCCCCAGGAGTTCCCGACCTTCGGCAGCTCCGATTTCCGTCAGCCCGCGCTTGAGGTTTACCAACCGCAAACCGGCTCGCGTATTCTCGCGCTCCGCTATGCCTCGCATCGCATCGAAGCCGGCAAACCCGCCCTCGCCGGCCTGCCCGCGACCTTCACCGAGAAACCCTCCGACGCCGACACGCTCACCCTCGTCCTCGAGGACAAGCTCCTCGGACTCCGGGTTGAGTTGCTCTACACTGTTTTCGCCCATCACCCCGTCATCACCCGGTCCACGCGCATCGTGAACGGCGGTTCCGCCTTGCTGGAGCTGCGCCGTGCGCTCTCCGCCTCGGTCGATTTCAACGCCTCGTTCTCCCACCATCAATTCGTCCAGCTCTCCGGCGCATGGGCGCGCGAACGCGACACGCTCTGCTCCTCCCTGCGCCCCGGCGTGCAGGCCGTCGACAGCCGTCGCGGCACCAGCAGTCACCAACAGAGTCCCTTCTTCGCCCTCTCGGAACTCGGCGCCAGCGAGGAACACGGCTCCGTCTACGGCTTCAATCTCGTCTACAGCGGCAACTGGATCGCCCAGGTCGAACTCGATCAATTCGCCTCGTCGCGCGCCCAACTTGGCATCAACCCGTTCGACTTTTCATGGCAGCTTGAAGCCGGCGCCACCTTCCAGACACCCGAAGCCGTGCTCGTGTTTTCACCCGAAGGCCTCGGCGGCATGTCGCGCGCCCTTCATCGTTTCTACCGCCGTCACCTGCTGCCCGCCGCCTGGCGCGAGCGCCCGCGTCCCATCCTCGTCAACAACTGGGAGGCCACCTATTTCGACTTCAACTCGGACAAACTCGAAGCCATCGCCACCGCGGGCGCCGAGCTGGGCGTGGAGCTCTTCGTCCTCGACGACGGCTGGTTTGGAAAACGCGACGACGACCGCTCCTCGCTCGGCGACTGGGTGGTCGACCGCAAAAAACTCCCCGGCGGTCTCAACGACCTCGCGAACCGCATCAAGGCCCGGGGCGTCGAGTTCGGCCTCTGGTTCGAACCCGAAATGGTTTCGGCCGACAGCGATCTTTACCGCGACCATCCCGACTGGTGCATCCACGTTCCGTCGCGCGCCCGCACCGAGGGACGCAACCAACTCATCCTCGATTTCTCCCGCGCCGAGGTGCGCGAGGAGATTTACCAACGCATCGCCACCCTTCTCCGCGAGACACCCGTCACCTATGTGAAGTGGGACATGAACCGCCACTTCACCGAGGTCGGCTCCGCCGCGCTCCCGCCCTCCCGTCAGCAGGAGACCGCGCACCGCTACGTGCTCGGCCTCTACGACATCATGGGCCGCTTTAGCCGCGAGTTCCCGCACATCCTCTTCGAAGGCTGCTCCGGCGGCGGCGGCCGCTTCGATCCCGGCATCCTCGCCTACATGCCGCAGATCTGGACGAGCGACAATTCCGACGCGATCACCCGCCTGCGCATCCAATACGGCACGAGCCTGGCCTATCCGTTCAGCACGATGGCCGCGCACGTCTCCGCCGTGCCCAACCACCAGGTCGGCCGCATCACGCCTTTCCGCACCCGCGGTGACGTCGCCTTCACCGGTGCATTCGGCTACGAGCTCGACCTCGGTGCACTCACCCCCGGGGAAAAAACCGAGGTGAAACGCCAGACGGCCTTCTACAAACAAGTGCGTCCGCTGCTACTCTCAGGTGATCTCTACCGCCTCAGGAGTCCGTTTGATTCCCAGGAGGCCGCCTGGATGATTGTCGCCGCCGACGCCTCCGAGGCCCTCGTCACCCACGTCACCACCCTCGCCGAGCCCAACGCCCCCTTCCGTTATCTCAAGCTGCGCGGACTCGACCCGAAGAAAACCTACCGCGTGTCCATCGGCGGCACCGAGGCCGTAATCGCAGGCGATGTGCTCCTCCACTCCGGCCTGCACGTCCCGGCCGCCGGCGCCGATTTTGTCAGCCACCAGTGGCACCTGACCGCAGTCTGAAGGTAGGGCGGGACCGCCGGGTCTTACCGCCGGAACACCCGCCCACTTCCCGCTCGCGCGCCTGATGCCACCACGGCAGGCTGCCGGGTTTTATGTCCGTCACCTTGACGCCCGATGAAGCCCCCTGGAAAGCCGGTCTGCGCAGCGCGCGGGCCAACCTTGTGCCCGGGCTGGCGCTACAGGCCTTCGCGCTTGCCGTGGTGCTCGGCTATTATTTCCACGGCCCGACCCGCGACGGACTCACCTGGCTCGCCGGGCTGCGCAACGACACCGGCGTTGTCTTCGGCATCGTCTCAACCGGCCTTTTCGGCGGACTGCTCCCGTTGCTTTATCTAAAAGCCTCCCGGGCCACCCGCTCCCGCGTAACCTGGAAACAAGGCCTCGTGCTCACCGCCTTCTGGGCCTACAAAGGCCTTGAGATCGGCCTGTGGTATGCCTTCCAAGCCTGGAGCATCGGCGAAGAAGCCAGCGTGCGCACGGTCGTCATCAAAAGCCTGCTCGACCAGTTTGTCTTTTGCCCCTTCTGGGCGGTGCCCACGACCGCGGTCTTTTATCTTTGGTGCAAAACCGGCTTCGACCCGCGCGTCATCGCCGACGATCTGCGCGGGCCCCGCTGGTATGCCCGCCGCGCCCTTCCCCTCCTGTGTGCCAATCTCGGCGTCTGGCTCCCCTTGGTCTGCATCATCTACGCCCTGCCCACCGCCCTCCAGCTTCCCCTGCAAAACATCGCCCTCTGCTTCTTCACCCTCATGCTCGCCCATATGTCCCAACGCGAGACCGCCCGTCGTCCTGCGGAATAACCGGGGACACTTTTGCCTCTTACGTGGTCACAGCTTAATTCATCCCATGTTGTTCCGCGCTCCGTCTCTCCTGCTGGCCCTCGTCTTTGCCCTGGTTGTCTCCACCGCTCGCGCGCAGGTGGACGCCGCGCTCGTGGCCGCCGCCCAGTCCGTGCAACCCGGCCGCGCCTTCACCGTCGCCCTCCGCCTCGCTCACGAAAAACACTGGCACTCTTACTGGATCAATCCCGGCACCGGTTATCGCACCTCCCTCTCCTGGAAACTTCCCGCCGGCTGGAAAGCCTCCGAACTCCAATGGCCCACGCCCAAAGTCGTCCGCGATACCACGGGCATGATCACCGGCAACGGTTACGAGGGCGTCGTCTATCTTCCCGTCACCCTGACCCCACCCTCCGACCTCAAGCCGGGTGAGACGGTCACGCTTTCCGCCGAGGCCAAATGGCTCATGTGCGCCGAAGTCTGCGTCCCCGGCAAAGCCTCCGTCGCGCTCACCCTCCCCGTCCGCGCCGATCCGCCTCCGCCCGACACCGTCCATGGCCAGGCAATCGCCGACGCCCTCGCCCAACTCCCGCGCCCCATCCCGGAAATCTCCGTCCGCGCCACCCGCAATGGCCCAACGATCCGCCTCCATCTCTCCGGAGGAGATAATCCGCCCTCCCAATTCGAAAAGCCCTGGTTCTTCTCCAGTGACGCGACCATCCAGTTCGACGAACCCCAGGCGGTGCATGCCGCCGGGTCCGACCACTCGCTCGTCATCGACCTGCCCGTCTCGTCCCACCTGGCCGCTCCGCCCAGCCGTCTCACCGGCGTGCTCCGCATCGAAAACGTCCCTTCCGGCATCGCGATCGACACCCCCATTGAAACCACCGCCGCGCCCGCCGGTTCCGGACTCTCAACTCTCAACTCCCCGCCCTCAACTCCCTCCCTTGGCATCACCCGGGCCACACCCGAAACCACGGTCGCCGTCGACACGCTGGCCGGCACGCTCGCCCTCGCTTTCATCGGCGGACTCATCCTCAACCTGATGCCCTGCGTGTTCCCCGTGCTCGGCATCAAGATCCTCGGCTTCGTCAACCAGGCGGGCTCCGACCGCCGCAAGGTCACCCTCCACGGTCTCGCCTTCGCCGGCGGCGTGTTGCTCACCTTTTGGATTCTGGGCGGGCTGCTTGTGACCTTCTGGCAAGGCACCGGCTGGGGCACACAACTGCAAAACCCCAAGGTCAACCTAGTCGTCGCAGCCCTCTTCCTCTTGTTCGCGCTGAGCATGAGCGGCGTCTTCGAAATCGGCCAGTCCGCCACCCGCCTCGGCAACGTCACGGCCGCGCGCACCGGTTACTTTTTCACCCTGCTCGAAGGTGTCTTCATCACCCTCGTGGCGACGCCCTGTTCCGCCCCACTGCTCGGCACCGCCATCGGAGCCGCGCTGACCACGCTCGAGCCGCCGCAGGCCATGCTCGTCTTCACCTCAATCGCGCTCGGTCTGGCCGCCCCCTACCTGCTGCTCTCGCTCTTCCCTCAAGGCGTGAAACTTTTGCCCAAACCCGGCGCTTGGATGGAAACGCTCAAGCAATTCCTCGCCTTCCCCATCTATGCCGCAGTCGGCTTTTTTGTATGGGTGTTGGTTCCTCAAGTTTCCGACGAGCATCACCTCAACATCATCGGCGGCCTCGTCGTGATCGCCCTCGGGGCCTGGCTCTACGGACGCTACGCCACCTACGGGGCCAAACCAGCCC
>JAQSWS010000132.1 GCA_029266495.1 Rariglobus sp.
TCCAGTTGAGTCCACCATTTTGACCGTCTCTTCGGAGGCGGTTTTTTTGTAAGTGGACGCCGGGTGCTTGTGACTCGTCTGCGGGTGTGATTCACAGGGCTCAGCACTGATGCTCGCGCCTACATCACGACCGTTTGTCTTTTCGGTTCTGCTTCACGTCGCAGTGGCGGCGGTGATGCTGGTGGTGATGCTCCGCGTTCTTCCCGAGCCCGCGCCGGAACCGCGTGTGATCGAGGTGATGCCGAATGCGTCTGTTTTACCGCCAACGCCCGCCCCCGGGCCTTCGACGGTGGTTTTCACCCCGGTGCGGGTCGCCGCGTCGGTGCGTGTTCAACCGTCCGTGGCTGATGCAGGTGAACAGGGGCACACGGTCGAACCGCCGCAGGCCCGGCCGTCGTCAGTGGTAGTGCGCACCACCGACACCCCGCCGTCTTTGTCGTCGCGACCGACCACCCTCGCGGAGCATCGGCGTTCGCATCCGGTGCGGACTCCCTCCAGCCATGTCGTGACGGGGCCGGGAACTCCGCGCATTGATGTGGGTGCGGTGCTCTCGGAATCACGTCCGAATACGGAGACAGGCGGGCTCGCCAGTGATGGAGGGCAGACGGCTTCTTATCTGGAGCGGTTGGTCGCCCGGTTGCGGGCGGCTCACGAAAGGCCGGCCGGACTCGATGGCGGTTTGCAGACGCAGGTGGAGTTTACCCTGCGGGAGGACGGCCGCGTGGGTGATGCGCGCGTGGTGCGATCATCGGGCAGCGACGCCTTCGATGCATCCGTGCTCGCGGCATTCCGGCGCCTGCTTGAATTGGGGAGGCCGCCCAAGGGTCTGGTGGGAACGAATCGGATCACCTTTCGCGTTCAGGAAAATTGATCCGGCGGCTCCGGCCAGCGGTAAGGGGCGTCCCGCTTGGGCGGGCGTATTATTCGATTTCGACGCCCTCGACGATGAGACGGAGGCTGTCGAGGCGGAGGCGGGCGGCTTCGATGGCGGTGCGGACTTGGAGGACCTGCTTTTTGGCCAGATCGATTTCCTCCTGGCGGACGTTGTCGTTGAGTTTCGACAGGTCCACGAGGCGTTGGAGGTCGGCGGTGAGGACGGCCGCGGCACGTTCACGGGCGCTCTTTTTGAGTGCCAGCGTCCGGGCCGTTGCACGTTCGGAGGCACCTTCGATGAGGTTTTTCAAGAGCGTGGCATTGAAGCCGGGACGCTCGAGGAAGCGAGGGAGCGGGGCGTCTGCGACATCGTCGGTGAGACGGGAATAGTTGGTGTCTTCGGTGAGGTCTTTGCCGTGGATGTCCACGAGCACGCGGATCGGGGTGGGGGCGAGGAACTGGTCCACGTGCCACTTGGCGTCGGCGACGGTTTCGAGGACGAAGACGGCTTCCAGGAGGAGGTTGGGTTTGTCGGCTTCGAGGACGCAGAAGCTCGTGGTGCCGGCGGGCGAATCGACGAGGAGGTCGATGCTGTCCTGAACGAGCGGGTGGTCCGCGGAGATGAAGCGGATGTCTTCGCGGGCGATGGCGCGCTTGCGATCGTAGGTCGCCAGCATGCCATCGCGGGGGATCGAGGGGAACCCTTCGACGTAGGCGTGGGCGGCGTCGAGGTTCACGTCGCCGTCTTCGTGTTCGCTGACGCGCACGCCGAAGTGATCGAAGAGATCGGTGAGGATTTTTTTGAGGAGGGGATCGGCATCGGCGGCGCGGACGCGGTCGATCACGGTCTTGGCGACGTCGCGGTTGAAGGAGTTCAACTCGAGGAGCCGGTCGCGGCCTTGCTTCATCTTGAGCTGGAGTTCGGCGCGGAATTTTTCCGTTTCGGCGATGAAGGCGTCGAGTTGGGCGCGCGCGTTCTTCTTGAGTTTGCCTTCGCCATAGGACGTGGCGAGTTCGAGGAGGCGGGCGCGGAAGGCGGTGGCGTAGTCGTTGCCGCCGTGGAGCGGGGCCTCGAAGGCGTTCAGGCCGAAATGATACCACTCGGCGACGGCGGCGTCGGCTCCGCCGGCGAGATAGGGGACGTGGATTTTAATCGTATCGGTTTGTCCAATACGATCGAGGCGGCCGATGCGTTGTTCGACGAGGCTGGGATTGAGCGGGAGGTCGAAGAGGACGAGGTGGTGGGCGAACTGGAAGTTGCGGCCTTCGCTGCCGATCTCGGAGCAGAGGAGAAGCTGCGCACCGGCGGGCTCGGCAAACCAGGCGGCCTGGCGGTCGCGCTGGACCAGCGGGAGGCCTTCGTGGAAGAGGCCGATGTTGAGGTTGTGCTTTTCCTTGATGGCGGCTTCGAGGGCGAGGACCTTGCGCTCGGAGCGGCAGATGAGGAGGACCTTGGCGGGCGCGGTCTTTTTGAGGAACTCGACGAGCCAGTCGAGGCGGGGGTCGTCTTTGTAGGAGTAGCGGAGAGGGGACGAAGAAGTTGAGAGTTGAGGGTTGAGAGTTGAGGGATCGGCAGGGGCGGAGGATTTGGATTTGGCGCCGGGGAAGGCGGTGAGGGCGGCGGATTTGGACTTGGTTTTTTTGGCGGTCTTGGGCTTGCGCGCGGGTTTGGCGGGCGCTTCGTCGAGGACGTCGTCGGACTCGTCGGGTGATTCTTCGGCGGGGCTTGCGACGTTGTCGGATTCGGAGGGCTCGGAGGAGTCGGAGTCTTCGGGGGACTCGGCGGCGAGGGCGGCTTCGGCTTCCGCGGAGAAATCGATCGAGATGGGGGCGTTGTCGACCGGGGCGGCGGCGCCTTGGGTGCGGCTGGCGGTGTGGGCGGAGGCGTCGGCGTCGGCTTCCTCTGCCTGGAGTTCGCGGGAGATGCGGGCGAGGAGGGCGGGTGAGGCGTCGGCGAGCGCGACAGGACAATACTGGCGCTTGGGGAAACCGGTCATTGCGGCGCGGGTGTTGCGGAAGACGACGCGGCCGGTGCCGTGTTGATCCAGCAAGGTGCGGAGGAGGGCTTCGCGGGCGCCGGGTTTGCCAGCGTCGAGCGCGGCGAGGTGGGTGGCGAGAGTCTCGGGATCGCGGTCGAAAATCTGGCGGAGGGTTTTCTGATCCGCGTCGGAGAGGGCGCTGTTCTCGACGATTTTTTCGGCGATCGCGGCGATTTTTCCGAAGTCGGCGGTTTCATCGAGGAACGTCTCATAGTCATCGTAGCGATGCGGATCGAGGAGACTGAGGCGCGCGAAGTGTCCGGCGAGGCCGAGCTGGGTGGGCGTGGCGGTGAGGAGGAGCAGTCCGGGGGCCTTGCGGGCAAGTTGTTCGACGAATTGGTAGTCCGGGCTGGCGGCTTCCGGGGTCCATCCGAGGTGGTGGGCTTCGTCCACGATGACGAGGTCCCAGCCGGCTTCGATGACCTGGGTGCGGCGGGTGGCGGCTTCGGGGCCGGCGAGGTAGGCGATGCTGGCGAGGCCGAGCTGGCTGGAGAGGAACGGATTTTTGCCGGGTTCGCTGGCTTCGACGGCGAGGCAGCGGGGTTCGTCGAAGATGGTGAACCACAGGTTGAAGCGGCGCAGGAGTTCCACGAACCACTGGTGGACGAGGGATTCGGGGACGAGGATCAGGGCGCGTTTGGCGCGGCCGGTGGCGAGGAGGCGCTGGAGAATCAAGCAAGCCTCGATGGTTTTTCCGAGGCCGACCTCGTCGGCGAGAAGCACGCGCGGTATCTGGCGGCTGGATACCTCGTGGAGGATGTAGAACTGATGGGGGATGAGGTCGATGCGGCCGCCGAGAAATCCGCGCACCTCGGACTGGCGGAAACGGGACCGGGCCTGGAGGGTGCGGAGACGCAAGTCGAAGACCTCGGACGGGTCGGCCTGGCCGGCCATGAGACGTTCGGCGGGGGAGCTGACGCTGGTGAGGTCGGAGATGACGTCTTCGCGCACGCGCTGGCCGGCGGAGCCGACGTAGGTGAGCAGGCCGCCGGTCTCCTCGACGGTCTCGACGGTGAACTTGTCGCCGGCGCGGGTGGCGACGGTTTCGCCGGCGGCGAATTGAACGCGTTTCAGAACCGGGGTGCCGCGGGCATAGATGCGGCGTTCGCGGGTGGCGGGAAATTCGACCGTGATCCGGTTGCGATCGAGCTCCGCGACGACGCCGAGCCCGAGTTCGGGTTCACGTTCACTGAGGCAGCGTTGTCCGACAAAACCAAGAGACATAGCGCGCAATCAGACGGGCTGCGCACGCGTATTTCAAACGTGATTTTGCGCGGGCGGTTACAAACGCGACCTCTTGAAGGAACGAGGCATTTGCCCTAGCCTCGGCTCTGCAAAGCCACCTCAACCCCCAAATGGAGGATATCCCATGTCTGCAATTAAACTGCACCTTGAAATGGCCGAGCGCGACGCGCTCGAACGTTATGCCGAATCCTTGCACGTAAGCCCCGAGGACATCGTTTATTGCGCCCTCAACCGGCTCATGCTCAACGGCCGGGATCCGGCTGTTCAACAGGACATCCGTGAAACCAAGGACTGGCGCCGCGATAACCTGCCGCTCTGGAGCGACACGGCTGCGAGTGTCCATGCTTACGAGGGCAAACACGACCACGAGCCCGTGCCGAGCCGGTATCTCTGAAGCGGACGGGGAGTGAGATGGAAGTCTGTCCCATTCCCCGGGCGCATGGATAATGATGCCGGCTTGCGAGCGTTGTCTCGGGCTCAGCCGCGCTGGCGTTGGGCGAGGGCGGTGCGGGCGCGGAGCAGGGCGTTTTCGAGGTCCTGCTTTTTGATGGGCTTGCCGAGGTAGTCGTCCATGCCGGCTTCCGTGCATTGTTGGGCATCGCCTTCCATGGCATTGGCCGTGAGTGCGATGATCCAGGGGCCGGGTTCCGCGTGGGTGGCGTCCGTCCGGATGTGACGGGTGGTATCAAGGCCGTCCATCTCGGGCATTTGCACGTCCATGAGGACGATGTCGTAGGGCAGGCGCTTGAGGGCTTCGAGAACCTCGAGACCGTTGCCGGCCACTTCGGCGCGATAGCCGAGGCGGGCGAGCATGTGCAGGGCGACTTTTTGATTAACCGGGTTGTCTTCGGCCAGGAGGATCCGTTCGGAATGGGTTTCGCCCTCGATCAAGGGGGCGACTGGAATGGAGGAATCCCCGGTGATTTCCTCATGGCCAAGCGCGTGGCCAATTTCGTTGAAGAGCAGGGACGGCTTGGCGGGCTTGGTCAGGCAGGAGGAGAAAAGTGCGGCGGCATCCGGCTCCGGGTGGCGGCCGATCGAGGAGAGCAGGATGAGCGGCAGATCGGCGCACGCGGGAAGTGTGCGGATCGCGCGGGCGAGCATGACGCCGTCCATGTCGGGCATCTGCATGTCGAGGATGGCGAGGTCGAACGAACGGCCTGTGCGAAGGAGATCCAGGCATTCGTCGCCGGCCTTCACCACGGTGCAGGCCATGCCCCATTTTCCGGCGAGGGTGGCGAGGATGCGGCGGCCGTGTTCGTTGTCGTCGACGACCAGCAGGCGCTTGCCGCGGATCTGGACGTGGTCGGAGGACACGAAGGATTTGGGGCGGGCGGGCATCCACTCGGCGGGCAGGGTGAAGAAAAAGGTGGAGCCGCGGCCGGGTTCGCTTTCGAACCACATGCGGCCGCCCATGATCTCGGTGAGGCGTTTGCAGATGGCGAGCCCGAGGCCGGTGCCGCCGTATTTGCGGGTGGTGGAGGCGTCGACCTGGCTGAACGAGCGGAAGATGCGATCGTGCGCCGAGGCGGGGATGCCGATGCCGGAGTCGCGCACGGAGAACACCAATTCGCGCCGGGCGGGCGCGGCGGAGGAGACGCGGACGGAGACCTCGACTTCGCCCTGCTCGGTGAATTTCAGGGCGTTGCTGACCAGATTGACGAGGATCTGGCGGACGCGGGTGATGTCACCGCGGACCTCGGCGGGGACGCCGTCGGCGATTTCGTAGAGGAGCTCGATGCCTTTTTGCGAGGCGCGCGGGGCGAGGAGGTCCAGGGTGCTTTCGACGCACTCGTTGATGCTGAACGGCGCGGATTCGAGATCCATGTGGCCGGACTCGATTTTCGAGAAGTCGAGAATGTCGTTGATGAGCGACAGCAGGCTTTCGCCGCTTACGCGGATGATTTCGGCAAACTCCTTCTGCTCCCGGGTGAGCGGGGTGTCCATGAGCAGCGAGGTCATGCCGATGACGCCGTTCATCGGGGTGCGGATCTCGTGGCTCATCGTGGCAAGGAACTGGCTCTTCGCGACGTTGGCCTGCTCGGCGGCGGCGGCGGCCTTGCGGGCGGTCTCGACGGCTTCGGCGAGGCGGGCGTTGAGTGCTTCAGCGGCGTGACGGGCCTGCTGGAGCTCGGTGATATCGGCGAGGACACCGAACCAGACCTTGGTGCCATCGTCGCGCGTGGTGACGGTGGAGCGGGCGTTGATCCAGTGCTCGACACCGTCGGGTCGCAGGATCTGGAAGACGTCCGACCAGGGCTGGGTGGCGGCGACGGCCTGTTCCAGGTGGAGGTAGACGCGCTCGCGCTGGGACTCCGCGACCGAGGAATAGAGCTGGCCGGGTTGGGCGATGACTTCACCGGGATCGCGGCCAAACAGCGAGCGGAAGCCCGCGCTGAGGAAGGCAAAGGAGCGTCCGCCGTCGGGGGCGACTTCGAATTGGAAGAACACGCCGGGGGCGTGGGTGGTGAGCGCGACGAGGCGTTGTTCGTTGGCCTGGAGCTGCTGGGCGGCGGCTTTGCGTTCGCTGATGTCGCTCTCGATGGCCATGAACCCGGTGAAGACGCCAGCCGCGTCATGCAACGGCTGGACCTCGATATGGGACCAATAGGGCGTGCCGCCTTTGGTGTAGTTGACGACCTCGACGTTGAAGCCGGTGTGCGCGGCCACGCTGTCGTGCATGATCCTGGTGGCGCCGGGATCGGTGAGAGGTCCCTGGAGAACCGAACCGGGCGTGCGTCCTTTCACTTCGTCCAGGGTATAGCCGGTGATGCGGCTGAAGCCGGCATTGGTCCATTCGATGCGGCCCTGTGTGTCGGTGATGACGACGGCGTTGCTGGTGTGGTCGGCGACCATCGCGAGCCGGCGGGCCTCGACCTCCGTCGCGCGGAGGCTGGCGGTCATTTCGCGGGCGAGGGCGAGAGCGCGCCCGCGGCTCATGCCCAGTGACAGGAGCACCCCGGCCAGCAGCAGGGTGATGACTCCGCCGCCCAGGCCAATGATCGCCGGGAGGGTGCGCTCCACGCTGGCTTCAAACTTGGGAGTCGTGGTGATAACGAGGTTCCACATGCGTCCGCCAACCGTCACCGGCATGATGCGGTGAAACAGCCGGCCGCCAAATTCCTCCTCCGGGGATGGGTCGGTCGCACCCACCAGGATTTTGTCCGCGTTGAAGAGGAGGTTCCGACGTATGCGGTCCGAGCCGTCGAAGACTTCCACGTCGATGAAATCCTCGGTGAAGCTCATGACGCCGGCGAAAATCCGGTCGATGACCATCGGGGCGAAGACCAGGCCCCAGAGAGCGGCCTCGCGTTCGGCGGGTGTGGTGGGCGCGGTGCCGTTGCGGTAGACGGGGACGAGGTAGAGGAAGCCCGGTTGTTTTTTCGAGTCCTGCAGCAGGACGACAGGTCCCGTGAGCGCGGGCTTGCCGGTGCGGATTGCCCGTAGGACGGCCTCGCGGCGAACGGGGTCGCTGCCGGTGTCGAAGCCCCACGCCTGGTGATTGATGGAGAGCGGATCGAGAAACTTGGCGACGTAAAGTTCGGGTTCGTTTCCCGAGGTGATCACATTGAAGGCGGGGGCATCGTCGGCGCGCTCCCTGGCGATGAAGGCATCAAGTTCCGCGCGCGGCACCCGCTGGATGAAACCGAAACCGAGCACGCCCGGGAATTCATCGATGAAATTGCGAGACTCGGCGTAGGCGCGGAATTCCAGCCGTTCGACTGATTTGCTGGCGGAGTAAACACCGCGGGCGCCGTTCAGTCCATAGACGGGCAGATTGGTCCGGCGTTCCACTTCGCGGGTCAAACGCTCCGCCAGCCGGTCAAACCGGTCACGGGCCTGATCGAGATAAAGCTCCTGGGCCTTGTGGGCACCCCACCCGGAAATAGCCAGGCCTGCGACCACGACGATGCCGGTGAGCAGCCAGACCAGGGAGGTCTTGGGAGCATCTTGCGCAACTAACCGTGGCGTGATCAGGGATTTTCGCATGCGACCGGCGGCAGAGAGTCCATCGGGGAAGCTTGGGCATGTCACGCATGCAGGCACCCGGGGCCGGGCTGGGTGGGAGGGATGAGGAGGTTACAAATAAAAAAGCGGGCCTTCGGGGAGGCCCGCTGCGTGAAAAACGGCAACCGGGGCGCGTGACGCGCGGGGAAGCTCAGGCCACTGCGAGGGTGACGGGGATGTTGCCTTTGGTGGCGTGGGAGTAGGGGCACACGACGTGGGCTTGCTCGACGAGTTTTTCCATGGTGGCGCGATCGATGCCGGGCACGCTGATCGTGAGGGCGGCTTCGATGCCGAAACCCTGGCCGTCGTCGCGCGGTCCGATGCCGATCTTGGCGGATACGGTGGCGTCGGCGGGGATTTTCACCCCGGCCTTGCCGGCGACGAACTTGAGGGCGCCGAGGAAACAGGCGGAGTAACCGGCGGCAAAGAGTTGTTCGGGGTTGGTGCCGGTGGCGCCGTCGCCGCCGAGTTCCTTGGGGGTGGTGAGGGTGACGGCGAGCACGCCGTCGGCGGATTTGGAGGAGCCGGAGCGTCCGCCGGTGGAGGTGGCCTGGGTGGTGTAGAGGACTTTCATGTGAGGTGGGTGTGAAGAAGAGTTCGAAGCATTACGTTCATGCGGCGCGGGGCAAGCCGGCGATCTGCTTTCGGAGCCAGTCGACTTCGACCGGGTAGACGGTGTGTGCGGAGCCGGGGAAGATGTGTTTGGTGACATCGGCGTTGAACGCGGAGAGTGCG
>JAQSWS010000035.1 GCA_029266495.1 Rariglobus sp.
GCTGATCGGCAAGGACCGCCACGTCCTCGTCACGCCGGAAGGCAACGCCTTCTTCCAGCTCTCCGTGTGCGGCATCGCCAACACCGACGACTACACGACCGTCAAAGGTCGTGAGAAAATCTACGAGTGGGTGCCCGACACCAAGGATGCCGCCTGGACCACCGCCTGGCGTGAAAACCAGCCGACGTGGGGCGTGTTCTCCTTCCAGATCGCCAACTGGATTCGCAAATACGGCAAGCCCTACTCCTACGAGGAGTGGACCGGCCAGGCCGTCGATCGTCTGCGAGCGTGGGGGTTCAACAGCGCCGGGGCATTTTCAACCTACTCGCGCACCATGCGCGAACGCAACTTCCCCTACGTCGAGATGCTGGGCGGTGGCGAGGGCGTGCGCAGCCTTCCGGACAAAATCGGCGTCGGCCGCGTGATGGATCCTTTCGCCCCGGGCATCGAGGAGGCCCTTGATCGCGCCTACGCCCGCCTCGCCAAAAACGCCAACGACCCGCTGCTCATCGGCTACTTCCTGGGCAACGAGCAGCACTTCGAACTCCTCCCGAAGCTCGTCCCCTCCTATAAGGCCAGCAAGGTCCCGGCCAAGGCGAAGCTCACGGAAATGCTGCGCGCCAAATATGGCGATGTCGCAAAATTCAACGCCGCATGGAAGCCCACCAGACCATTTGCCAGTTTTGACGAGCTCGGCGAAGAGCCGCTCTTCATCACCACCGACGCCGGCGCGGCCGACGTGCGCGCTTTTTTCCAATTGTATTTGGAAACCTACTACGGCCTCATCCGTCGTGCCTTCAAAAGGCATGACCCCAACCACCTGCTCATCGGCAGCCGCTGGACCCCGAACACCGCCAACAACGAGGACGTCGTTCGCATCGCCGGCAAACACCTCGATGTAATCAGCATCAACTATTACACCTACGGCATCGAAAAGGACTTCCTCAAGAAGGTCTACGACTGGAGCGGCGGCCGCCCGATGCTTTTCAGCGAGTGGTTCCTCAGCACCTCGGATCAGGGGCTCGGGGGTGGCAAGGAAGTGAAGGATCAGGCCGAACGCGGTCTCGGCTACCGTAACTACATCGAACAGTCCGCCGAGACCGGCTGGGTGGTCGGCTCGCAGTGGTTCCTCTACAGCGACCAGTCCATCAGCGGCCGCTTCTTCGAAGGATTTAATGGCGAAGGCGCCAACACCGGGTTTGTCGATGTGACCGACCGTCCCTATGAACCGCTCGTGCAGGCCGCGCGTCTCACCCACAGCCGCATTTACGACATCATTCTCGGCAAGGAAAAGGCCTACGCCTACGAAGACGCCCGGTTCTCAGGCAAAGGCTCCGGAGGTGCCAAGGTTGTCACCATTCCTCGCGCCCTGCCCGGCCTTAAGTTCGACGGCTCCACCATTGGCTGGCCCGGCCGCCCCGCCGAACCCATCGGTGCGAACCGCGTCATGCTGGGCAACGCCAACCCGAGACTCGGCGGCAATTTCCGCCTGTGCTGGGACGACGAGGCGCTGCACTTCCTCATTCAGGTCAAGGACCCCACTCCGGGCAAAAACAATAAGGCGCCCAAATCCTACTGGTTGGGCGACGGAGTGGAGCTGTTCATCGGCGCGAAGAACCTGACGGAAGGCGGCAGCCTTCAGTTTAGCGACCGGCAGATCATGATTGGCGCGGGGGCGATGCCGGGCGTGTTCGTGGTCGACCACCCCGAAGCCGGCAAGGAATGCGCCGCGTTCGTCACCAAGGAGGTGTCCGGCGACGGATATACGTTGCAGGTGCGTCTGCCTTGGTCGGTGCTCGGCATCGAACCCAAGGACGGCATGGAACTGCTCTTCGATGTCGCGATCGACAACAGCGACGACGGCGACATGCGCCTGCAACAACTCGTGTGGAGCGGCACGGATAAAAACTCGGGTAACCGCGGTGCCTGGGGTCGCGCCCGCCTCGTCGAAAACTGACGCTCCGGCGGGTCCCGTCATCCCACGAAATTCAGGACAATCTTTTTTCTTCCTCCAAACTATCTCAACCATGCGTTTCTCAAATCTCCCTCTCCTCGGGCTCATCGGGCTCACGAGCCTCCTGTTCACCGCCGCTCCGCACGCGCGCGCCGACGGCCCCACGCCTTATCCCCCCAAGACCGACGAAGCCGCCTGGCCCGGCAAAGGGCCCATTCGCGTCATGGACTGGATGCCCGACAATCGCGCTTCGTTCTGGACGCGTCGCGAAAAGGACCAGGGGGCGGTGGTGTTCGTCGGCTCCTCCATGATCGGCAATTGGAAGAACCTCACGGCGGCTTTCCCGGGGTTGAAAGTCGCCAACCGTGGCATCGGCGGCGATGTCAGCCGCGGGTTGCTGTTTCGTTTCAAAGAGGACGTGCTCGACCTCAACCCACGCGCCTTGGTTCTCGCGATCGGCTCCAATGATCTCAGCGCGCACGCCGATCCCGCCGTTGTCATTGGGAATGTCGCCGCGATCATCGATCTCGCCCGCGCACACAACCCCGCGCTGCCCATTGTGCTGTGTCCGGTCGCCCCGCGCGAGAATCCCAAGGCGCCGCTCAAGCCCGGTGCGCTCGAGGATTACAACGCCCGTCTGGTCTCGCTCGGGGCCGAAAAAAACGCGTCCGTTCCCGACCTTCGCACGCCTTTCGTCACGCCCGATGGAAAACAGATTCCGGAATACTTCGGCGCCGACCGCATGCATCTGTCTCCTGCGGGCTACGAAAAACTTGGGACCGTAATTGGAGCTGAATTCACAAAACTCGGCATCAAATAATCCGGATGACCAGCCGGTGATCCTCGGCCTGACCGCAACTCGCCTGAACGTGTTCAGAAACTGGGTCGTTGGCGTAAAAAGCAACGACGGCAATATCGTGGCCAGCCCCTTTAGCCCATCACAACCCGCTTAATCCGTCCATGAACCCCACCCCCGCCCTGCCAGTCCTGGCCGTCACCTCGGCCTTGCTCTTCGCCGCCCTTACGCCTGCGAACGCCGATGACGTCACGCTGACCACAAGTAACACCATGTCAGGCCAGAGCGGGTTCATCACTGCTTCGCATTGGAGCAACAACCAGCTGCCGTCAGCGGCAAATGATTACTTCGTAAACGCTGGCGTCACCCTTCGCACACCCCAGGCCTCCGCCGCGACCAACGTCTTCGGCGGAAACTCCCTCACGATAAACGGAGGCATTCTGGGCATGGCGAATCTCCAGGACGGGAACAATACCACGATCAATAACCTTACCTTTACCGGAGGCGCCGCCGTCCAAAATACCACTTCCAGCCTCAAGATTTTGAGTGGCACCCTGGCCATCACCGGCTCCGCCTTTGCTCGACTCAACGCCGCCGATACCACCGGACGAAACATTACCATCGCTTCCCAGATTTCCGGCAATGGCAGCATGCATGTGCTTCAGACCGGCACTCTCGCCCTTACCGGAATCGGAAACACGTTCAGCGGCACCTGGACTGCCGGAGGAGCCGCCACCGTCGTCGGTGTTGGGTATAGCAACACTGCGCTCCGGGTCTCCACCCTCGACGCCTTTTCCGCAGGTTCACTGGGCATCAACTCAAGTCTCATCGCAAATAATCACAGCATCATCAAAATCGGTTATGATTGGACCACCACCGGTTCACTCAGCCTGAACGCGAACAGCGTGCTGTTCCTGGAGCATGATCTGGCGGTCGGAGAGCTTTCCATCGCCGGCTCCTCCCTCGATGACGGAACCTACACCTATGATTATCTGAACACGACCTACGCCGGTTTTTTCAATACGACGGGATTGGAGGGCTCCATCACCGTCGGGGCGATCCCCGAACCCTCCGCCTACGCGATGCTGCTCGGCGCCTCCGCCCTCGGCTTGGTCATCGGCCGCCGGCGCCGTCGCTGAGAGCTGAGCGATTCGACGGCGAGTCTTCGCCATCCCTTTTTCAGTCCAACCGACACCGTCCAAACGGTGTCGGTTTTTTTGCGTCCACAACCCATGCCGCGTTCTTGGATGGCGGTCCAGCATGGCTACGCGACGATGCTGTGCCCGAATCTTGAATACATTCAGTAAAACGCATTCAGCAACCCTCCTCTGAACGTGTTAAGAGGCACGAGCATCGGCAGAGGAAACAAACCGCGCATGATTGCCCGTGTCAGGAACGCGAAAAAGACCCCCATGGAAGCCGTGCTTCACGTCGCGTCGCCGCCCCCGTTCCGCCCCCCGCAATCCGAAGTCCGCAGCCCAAAGAGCCGTATGCGCCCGCGCGTCCCGTGCCTCCGGTTATTCTGAGTATTCCCCCCACTTCCGCTCGCGTTCACCGCGTGACGGCAAGGGCTGAAAGTCAGCCATCAAGAAAACCCCAACCCAAAAACCATCCCCAATGATTATGAGTAAAAGCAGTAAGTTTGGCCGGGCGCACCTGTGTGCGCTTTTGGTGCCAGTCCTCCATCTGACCGGCGTCGATGCCCGGGCGGAGATCGTCGTCAACGACACCTTCAACGACGCAGGCTTCACCAACGGCGGCGACGCCCAGGATGTCGCTTGGTATGGCATGAACGGCCCCGCCGCAAACCTGAGCGTTGTAGCCGACAACGGCAGCCCCGGCATCGGTGACGGCAACGCCCTTCGGTTCACCGCCGCCGGAGCCTTGCAGCGTGGCGTCGTAGGCGTTCTTTCCAAACCAATCACCTTGGAAGACGGGGAAAGCATCACGCTGACCTTCGATTTCCGGTTCGAGACCACGACCAACCTCAACTACGCATCAAGACTCCGCTGGGGGCTTTACGGCTCCGGCGGCACTCCGATCGATGCGCATGACAAAAACGTCAACTGGTATGCCAATGACGAGGGTTACTTCGCCGCGACCCATGGCACCTCCACCAGCAGCACGGGAACGAGTCTCGCCCGCGAAAAAGGCGCCCAGGACGAACTCACTTGGGGCGGAGGCATCCACGGCGAGGCCTATGCCGCCGATCTCGGCCTCGTGCCCGGCGCCTCCACCAACCTGTCCACGTCGCCACACATCGCGGTGATGACCATCACACGCACAGGAACGACGATGTCCGTGACCGCGCAAATCGACAACCTGGCTCCCGCCACGATGACCGATGAATGGCCCACGTCGTTTTACTTCGACCAGATCGCCATCAGCTTCGGCACCGCCAGCGCGCCGGGGCCGATCCGCATCGACAACGTCGTCGTCGAGCACGGTCGCAAAGGCGTCGCGGACGGGTTTACCGATGGCTCGATCACCGACAACGCATCGGACTCCAATGACACCGCCTGGTGGGGCTTGGGGCTGGACGCAACCAACCTGACCATCGCCTCCGACAGCACCATCGGCTCCGGAAATGCCCTGCAACTTACTCCGAACAGCAGCCTGACCCGCGGGTTTGTCGGCAGACTTCCGCAGCCCATCACGCTGGCCGACGGCGGCAGTGTGACCCTGAACTTCCAGTATCGGTTCACTGGAACGACGAACCTCAACTCGGCCGGCCGCCTCCGCTTCGGGCTCTACAATGCGGGCGCAACCTACACGAGCAGTCACAACCAAGGCACCGTTCGTAACAACGACCAGGGCTACTATGGCCAGACCAATCCGGTCTCGGCCAGCAGCACCGGCACGACCGTGGCACGGGAGTCCTCCGGGAACGAACTCCTGGGCGGTTCCGGCGTGGTCACCATCGGCACCGCAGGCACCTCGGTCAATGGCGGGACCACCGCGCATACCGGCATCTTGAGCATTAAGCGGAGCGGATCGACCGTGATCGTCTCCGCGAGCATCGACGGACAGACCATCGCCACCGGAACGGACAGCAGCCCCCTGACCTACACCTTCGACGAGGTGGTGATCGGCGTGGGTCTCGGAACCGGCACCGCCTCTCCGCTGCGCGTGGACAACCTTTCGGTGTCCACCGCGCCCGCGTTCCCGGTCGGAGACGGAACCTACGAGAATCCCGTGGCGGGCCCCGCGCCTTCCGTCAGCAGCAGCATCGTCGGAAGCGGCTTCAAGCTCGTGAAGAATTGGGACTTCGGGACCAACGGAAACATCCGTTCCATTAAAGAACTGAGCGGTCACTTCCGCTACTACGACGCCAACGGCCAATACAACACCGGCGCCGGCGAGTATGGCGCCCACACGCTGGCTCCCCACGTGTTGACCGCCCTCACCAACCAGCCCGTGGAAGGTGCGATCACCAACAACCAATCGGCCCGCTCGGTCAACGCGGACTGGTTGCGCGGCGTCATCGTGCCTTTTGACGGAGTAACCGTGCTGAACCCCAATCTCCACAATTGCGGGGCGGCCAACTTCTTCGCGAAATGGCGACTCCCGGCGGGCGGCACGTTGCTGGGCAGGGAAATCATCTGGGAAACTCAAATGCGTTATGTCACGCCGCGGTATTTCTGGACCTGCCTTTGGGCGACCGTGAGCGACTGGTCGGCCGGCGCCGAGATGGATGTCTTCGAGAGCTTCGGCGTCGTCTCCGGCAGCTTCGACAACGCCGACGGAAAATACTGGCACTCCAATGTCATCGGCGGCACCGATGACGTGGATTACACGAACTGGAACGAGGCCATGGCCGAACAGGGCGTCACCAACTTCAATGCCGCCCAGGCTCATACCTGGACGTGGCATTACAAGGCGGACGACACCTTTGCGGTCTACGTGGATGGCATCCTGGTGCAGTCGGGCAGCGTCCACTGGACAAGCGGCGGAGCGGCGGGCGCGGCCGCGCAGGACATGACCTTCCAATATGATGCCGGCTGGGGGCACACCACGGTCGTCCAGCTTAGGGACAAGACATTGCCGATCGCGGAACTCGTCGGAAAATACTTCGAGTGGAATTATAGCCGCGTGTATATGAAGTAAGAATCGGCGAAGACGCCGACCCTCGACAACGAACGGTGCCGCCGGCTTTTCCCCGGCGGCACTTTTTTGTTGGGTGAAACCCGTGACACCACACCGCTGTCGCTCCTTTAGGCGCAGGGTCAGTTGTGCCTCAACGCACCCGGTTCATCGCATCCACACCCGACAACCGAGTTCGCTCGTGCCGGGTTCCAGTTCGCCGGCCAGATACGGCACCCGGACACGCGGGTGCAGCAGGTTGATATTCGGAATGTCGACCGTCGAGGCGGCAACCCGCGTGCCCGACAAGCCGGCGATGCCGGAGACATCGTCACCGTGCCGCAGCACGATGGAGGTTTCTTCGATCGTGCAAAACGGCGGGCGCTTCAAGGCATCGCCCATCAGCCGCACGTGCGTGGTGTTCAATGCGAACCCGCCCTCCCGGGTCCATAGCTTTCGTCCGGACACAATCCGGTGCGTGCGCAGTTGCACGATGCCCTCCGGTCCCTGTTCAAGCGTCAACGTGGTCTCGATGGAAACGTCCGGAAAAGGACTCCACCGGCTGATGATCGATTCATTCTCGATGCGGATGTCCGACCCCTTCCGTCGTATCCGCCAGTGGATACCGTCGTCGCTGAGCGCCAGCATGCCGTCCAGCCCGATGTCGTTTCCATGGGATACGCAGAAGCCCGCCTTGGTCGAGTAGGCGAACTTCGCATATTTCTCACCAGCCAGACTCAGCCACTCGGCCGCATGGCCGCCGCACGAAGCGACCACCTGTCCGGTGACGACATCTCGCCGCAGAATCATTCCCGGTTCCGGCTGGATGCTCAGGACCGGTCTGTCACCGACGGTTTCCTCCGCCTGCCAAAAAGGGTGATCTTCGGGCAGCGCGATCGGCAGAAAAAACTTCAACGCCCAGCCGGGCGCACCCGGGCCGTTGTAGTCCTCGGCCATGACGAGATTCGGATAACCATAGCCGACCGTCAGCGTTTGCGCATGCGAAAGCACGGGCCGGCCGCACCACCAGCGAAAATGCCGCATCCACAGTCCCTTGATTTCCCCCCACGGCAAAGCCTCGACACCGGCATAGGCCAGCGCTCCCCAGAACGCCCCTTGGGCAAAGCGATAGGTGAGGCTCCGCCCGTAAGGAAGCGCCGCGCCGTCATCGGCGAACCAATGGCGGAAGTCCTGGGCAAACCGCCTCGCCCGCTCGATGAAAACAGGAGCCCGTCCGCCCAGCAGATCCGGCGCAAGCCGGGTGAGCAGCAGACCATAGAAATGAAACGCCATGGGATTATAGTAATCGCGCGCACCGTTGGCCCCGTCTCCATACCAGCCGTTTCCAAGGAAATAACCGTCGATCGCCGCGAGGTCGCTCTCCAACCGCTCGAAGTCGGGTGATTCTCCCACGTGCCTGATCGCGGCGTTCGCGAGCACTCGGAACATGCGCCAATTGTTGGGAACGACCTCGGCCCCGTTGATGCGCCGGAGCCACGCGATTACGTTCTTCCTCGCTCCATCATCAAGCGGGTCGAAAAGCCGTTCCCGGGCGAGCAGCAGCGCCGTGGCGATCGAGGCGTGCTCGACGAACCGCTGGTCGTAATCCACCGGCTCCCCCCAGAATCCGGCATGGCACGGATCCGTTCCGGCGATGAGTCCTTCGCGAAAAAAAACGCTCTGCTCCGGCGCAACACCGCCGGCGACCAAAGGAGCCCAGCCCCACAACAGCCGGCAGAATCCCTCCATCCCGGCACCCTGCCCCGGATAATGCTGGGAATGCGCTTCCGGACATATCGCACCGGGGTTGGCCGCCTGCGCGACCGCCTGATTGACGAGCCACCTGGAGGCATCCTGGAAGTCGGTGCGATGGCAGGCGTGGGCGAAAGGAATGCAGTGCATGGGCCCGCTCAAGGGTGTTTATCACGGGCATAAGCACAATCTTGCCGGTGCCGGATCAGGGCGGAATGAACGGGATATTTTCTGAACGCGTTCAGAGCCGGAACGGTGGACTAACGAATGATCCACGGAAAGGGTGTTCGACGGCAACCGACAGGAAAAGCGACCGCCCCGCCGCCAAATGCCGGGCATGATTCGATATAATCTTCTCTATGACCTTGGGAAAACTGGCCGAAATTCTAGTGCTGAGCAAAGCAACCGTCAGTTATGCGCTGCGGAACAGCCCGATGGTGAGCACGAAAACCCAGGCGTGGGTTCAGAAGCGGGCCGCTGAACTGGGTTATTCGCCCAATCCCGTCGCCTCGGCTTTTTTGCAGCAGGTCCGGTCTCAAAGCTTCAACCGCTACCAGGCCAATCTCGCCTTCCTGATTCCCCCCAATGTTCATTATCCCCACCTGAGCGGCATCATAAAGGGAGCCCATGAGCGCGCCGTCGAACTGGGCTATGGACTGGACGTCATTCCATGCGAAAAAGAATATGGCTCGGCCCGCCTGACCAAGCTGCTGCTTGCACGTGGCATTCTGGGCATTGTGATCGGCCCTCTTTCCAAGGTGTTGAGTCGCCTGGACCTGGATTGGAGCAAATTCGCCTCCGCCACTTACGGCTATAGCATGGAGCGTCCCGCCATCCATCGCGTGGTCCACCATCACTGCCACGGAATCCGCACCGCCTTCCGGATGTGCCGGCGCAAGGGTTTCAAGCGGATCGGGTTCGCCCTGTCCGCGGAATCCGATCTGCGGTCCAATCGCCTGTGGTCCGCCGGCTATCTGGGCATGCAGCACATGCTGCCCAAATCCGAGCAGGTGAACCTGCTGCTGACATCTTATTCAAAATGGTCTCCCGAAATAATCGAGAAATGGATCCTGCGGGAAAAACCGGATATCATCCTTTTCCATGCCTTGGGATCTTTTCCCGAAATGGGAAATGTGCTGAAGCGTCTTCCCTTCAGGGTGTCCCATGCCGTGCTGGGGCACGAACCGGGGGACCCTTGCGCCGGAATTGATCAGCAATCCAGCCTTTCGGGCCGGCTGCTCGTCGACCTGCTTTCCACCCAGATCCGGCATAACGAACGCGGGATTCCACAAACGCCGATCTTGTCGATGGTCGATGGGGTGTGGGTTGATCATCCGTCTTGCGCCCCACTCCCAAGGAGACGGAAACATCAACTTCAGGAAGTTGAACTTGAAAGCTGGTAATCCAACCGGTGTGGCCCGGATGGCATAGTCCGCCGAACACCGCGATTCCCGGGTTCCCATCAAAAAAAAGACCCCGGGACCAAGCGGTCCCGGGGTCTTTTGCGCTGCGCTTACTTCAGATACACGCGGCTGTAGTCGAATTCGTAATACTTTCCAACGAGCTCCGACGCGGCCAGCGTGTGATTTACGCCTGACACCAGGGTGTGCCCCCAACCGGCGTCGAAGATGAAGCTCATGTCGATCGGCGTGCCTCCGGCGGTGGCGCCGTTCGTCCAGTTCACAGAGCCGCTCTGCACCTGGATGCCATCCACATACACGGTGAACGTGTTGTCGGCGCGATAATGCCAGGTCCAGGTGTGATACTGCGTGGCGTCGTAGGCGGTGATGCCATACGAAACCATCGTGGCCCGCCAATCCCGGTAGGTGCTGACTTCCGTGCCGCCAACGACGTTGGAGTGCCAGTAACGTCCGTCGAAGTTGGTGAACGTGCCGCCATTGTCGTAGCCGAAGCTTTCAATCACGTCCATTTCGGCGCCGTTGTTCCAAAGGTTGCCCGCGGTCCACAACGCGAACCAGAAATACCGCGGCGTCACGTAACGCACGCGCGTCTCCCAGACGATGTCGCGCCCGAGCAGCGAACCGCCGTTCGGCAGTTTCCACTTGGCCTGGATGGAACCGCTTCCGGTGTTGTGCGAACTGGGCACCATCGTCGTCGCTCCGTTCAACGGCACCAGATACGTGCGCAACGAACTCGCGAAAAACTCGCGCACAGGCAGCCCGCCGGTGTTCGTTCCTTCGACCGGCTGGCCAGCGATGGCGTTGAGCGCGTTGGGCGCGACAGCCGACGCGCCATACTGGCCGCCCACGTTGAACGTGTTGAACTGGTCGTGATACTGGAAGTGCTCGCTGAGCTGGACCATGTTCTTGATGTTGCCGCCGGTGCCGAAGTCCCAGTTCTTCACGAGCACCGTGCCCGCTCCGCCGATGCCGTAGGCGGGGGCCGGACCTTGCGCAGGGTTGTCGATCGTGCCGCCACCGATGGCGTTTGCGGAGGTGCGCGTCACTTCGACGTTGTCCACGACGAGCGGAGAGGAGGTCGTGTAGTTGCCAAGGCCGATGGAGAACGCCACCTGGTCAAACGTGTAGGTCAGCGGCGAACTGTCGGTCGCGGTGGCGGCCGCCTGGCCGTCGATCCGGGCGGACAACACCAACGTCGAGCCCGCACGGGTGATTGTGAGATAACCGGTGCGCGCAGTCGTGCCGGCGTTTACCGAGGCGCCGGCGGTGCCGATTGTCGAGGTCCCCACGCCACCGAGAATCTCGTCACCCGTTGTCTCGCGCATCAGCGTGGTGCTGGTGGCGCTGGCAAGGCCGGGATTCGTTTGACCGTAGTAGCCCACATCGTTGGCGCGCGTCGTGGTGTTTGCGTCTGCCGTCGTGTAGGTTCCTCCGGCGTTGTGGAGCCCGAAACGCAGGCGGCCGGACTGGTTGAGATTCGTGGTGCCGGTGAAGCGCCAATCGAAGACGAGCTGGATGCTCTCGCCGTCGCTCAAGGTGATCGCGCCTGGCAGACGCGCGACGAACCCCTGGCCGAAGCTGGTGGGCGTCAGCTTGATCGCATTTCCTGAACCGATCACAGTGTCGCTGACCACGGTGACAGCGGTGCCCGCGACACCCGTGCTATACCAGGCGGCGTCATCTGGATTCGTTCCATTGTCCGTGCGACTGCCGTCGTCAAACCCGTCGCTCAATCCGGGGCGCAGGTATTCCACCGTGATGTCATCGATCAACATCGGGGAAGGTGTCGCGCCGATGCCGAAGGTGATCGCGAGTTCGTCAAAACTCGTCGTCACCGGCTCGGTATCGGTGCCCGTTGCCGCGGTTTGTCCGTCGATGCTCGCGGACACAACGATGGTGGCGCCGCTGCGGGTGATCGTCAGCACTGCGTCGTGCGCGGTGGTGCCACCATTAACCGACGCACCAGTGCCGCCGACGGTGGTCCCGCCGCCCGACATCGTCACCTCGCTGCCGTTGCTCTCACGGCCCAAGGACGTCCCGGCCGCGTTGGTGGAACCGGGATTGGTGCTCGCGTAGTAGCCCTCGTCATTCTTGCGAACCACCGTGTTCGCATCCGACGTCGTGGGCGTTCCCCACGAATTGTAGAGGCCGAAGCGGAGGCGCGCGGCCATGTTCAGATTCGTCGTGCCGGTGAACCGATAGGTGAACGACAGCCGCAGCGTTTCGCCTTCGGCCAACGTGACGAGATTCGGCAGCATGGCGACGAGACCTTGCGACGTGGTCGTCGGCGAGAGCCTCAGTGCATTGCCCGCACCGATGCCGGCGGAATCGTCGACCACCGCCAGCGCGGTTCCGGGGGCTCCGATGGTGAACCAGTCGGCGTCCTTGGAGTCCGCTCCGTTGGTGCGCCCGCCATCCGAAAACGTTTCATCGACCAGCAACTCGGCCCGCGTGTGGACACACGGCAGGCAGAGGGCGACCGATGCGACGCACAGAACTCTTTTCAACAAACTACAACTCATGCTCGTGGCATTCATGTAACTTCCTTTTTTGGGGTTGGGGTATTGGGCAACAGCGCCCGCCAAATGAACTATTGCAGTTGACCTCAACCCCAATACCACCGCCCCTGAACACGTTCAGGACCGAGTCCATCCTCTCATCCATGACCCTGGGAAAACTGGCCGAAATTTTGGGGCTGAGCAAAGCGACCGTGAGCTATGCCCTGCGCAACAGTCCGATGGTGAGCGCAAAAACCCAGGCATGGGTTCAGAAGCGCGCCGCCGAACTCGGTTATTCGCCGAATCCCGTCGCCTCGGCTTTTCTGCAGCAGATCCGGACTCAAGGATCCAACCCCTACCAGGCCAATCTCGCTTTTCTCATCCCGCCCAAAGTTCGCTACAATCACCTGGACAGCCTCCAGGAAGGCGCGCAGGAGCGTGCGCACGAACTGGGCTACGGAATGGACATCATTCCCTACGAGAAAGAACACGGCTCGGCCCGGCTGACCAAGATGCTGATCGCGCGCGGCATCCTCGGCGTGATCATCGGTCCCATGTCGAACGTCATGGGGCACCTTGATCTCGACTGGAGCAAATTCGCCTGCGCCACCTACGGATACAGCATGGATCATCCCGCCATCCACCGGGTCGTCCATCATCACTGCCAGGGAATCCGGACCGCCTTCCGGATGTGCCGGCAAAAAGGTTTCCGGCGAATTGGATTTGCCCTCTCCACCGAGTCCGACCTGCGCTCGAACCGCCTTTGGTCCTCCGGCTATCTGGGCGTGCAACACCTGCTGCCCAAATCCGAACGGGTGAATCTGCTGCTGACGTCCAACGAACAATGGGGGCCCGAGGAACTCGAGAAATGGCTTCTGAAGGAAAAGCCCGACGTCCTCATCGTTCACGCGCTCGGATATTTTCCCGGAATCCAGAATATTTTGAAAGGCATGCCGTTCAAAGTCGGCTGTGCGGTGCTGGACCGCGAGCCGGATGACCCCTGCGCCGGGATCGACCAGCAATTCAATCTTTCAGGCAAAATGCTCGTCGATCTGCTCTCCGCCCAGATCCGGCATAACGAGCGCGGGATTCCGCAAACACCCATCCTCTCGATGGTCGACGGGGTCTGGGTCGAACCTCCGCCCGCACGCCCCGTATCCGGCAAAAAAGAACGGGCCGCCGCACGTCGCTGACATTGGGAGTATCGCAGCCTTCCTGAATCTTTTCGGGATGGGACATCAGCTGCTCTGAACGTGTTCAGAACAGGCGGGATGGGCATGTAAAAAAAACCGTGCAGAGTGGTCTTGTAACTTAGGCGCTCGGGCGTCCTTCGCCCCGTCTAACCCCTCAATCGATTATTTGCCCCGATTCATGAATAGCTTTAGAAATCATGCCCTGTTTTGCCTCGTTATGATGGCCGGCGGCGTTCTGCACGCGCAGAACGGTCCCACGCCCTACCCCGATTCCAAGGACGATGCGGCCTGGCCTGGCCGGGGGCCCATTCGGACCTTCAACTGGATGGTTGATAATCGCGCCTTTTTCTGGACCCAGCGCGACAAGGCGCAAAACGCCGTCGTTTTTGTGGGCGATTCGCTCGTCGGCAACTGGAAGGGGCCGCTCATGTCCACGGCTTTCCCCAAGCTCAAGGTGGCCAACCGCGGCATCGGCGGAGATGTCACGCGCGGGGTGCTTTTCCGATTCAAGGAAGACGTGCTGGACCTCAATCCGCGCGCGGTCGTGATCTGCGTTGGAACCAATGATCTGAGCACGCATGCCGAGCCGGCGGTGGTCGCTCAAAATATTTCCCTCCTGCTCGATCAGGCCCGCGATCACAATCCCGCGATGCCGGTGGTCGTGTGCACGGTTCCTCCTCGCGCCAATCCCAAGGCCCCCCTGCAGCGGGCGAACGCCGTCACCGAGCTGAACACGCTGATCCGCAAATTCCCCGAAGGCCGGAAAAATGTCGTCGTGTTCGATCTCTTTGCCGCGCTGGCCACGCCTGAAGGGGCGCCCAAACCCGAATACTTCAACGCCGACCTGCTGCATCCGGCCCCCGCCGGCTATGTTCAATGGGGAACACTCCTCGCACCGGTTCTGGCCTCCTTGCACCTGGAGTCGGCAACACCCGTAACCAAGTAGCCCGGGCGGGCCGGTGACACCACCGGCTTCAGCCCTGCGGGATCCGCACCGCCCCGGGTAAAATCATGCACCATGCCGCTATGTTCATCCGCCTGATGCCATAGCCCGTCCCCTCCGGTCACCCCGGCCAAACACTCCTTACCCCATGCCGCTTCCGCGTCACTTCCCCGAAGGCCGACGATCTGGTTTTGCGCTGCTCATCACGATCACGCTGCTGGCGTTTCTGGTGCTTCTCCTGGTTTCACTCGCTTCCCTGACGCGCGTTGAAACACAAGTCGCGTCCAACACCCAACAGCTTTCGCACGCACGCCAGAACGCGCTCATGGCGCTCAACATCGCCCTCGGCAAGTTGCAGACCGCCGCCGGACCCGATCAGCGGGTGACCGCCACCGCCGAGTTTGATTCTGCCGCCGTGACCACGAACCGCCGCTGGACCGGCGTCTGGGATTCCAACCCCGCTTCCGCAACCCATCGTCAACGCCTCACCTGGCTCGTGTCCGGCGCCACGCCCAACGCCGCCGCCGCCGTTCCCGACCCCGGCCCCACCGGCGTCTCCGCAACCGCCGTCCGTCTCGTTGGAGTCAATAGCGCTGATCTCAGCAGCCTCGCCGCGTCGGATGCGAACCGGGTGGACGTGCCCCTGCAGGAAATCCGCAGCGATGCGATTTCCGGCCTCGCCTCGGTAAACGGCGGGCACCTGGTCGGCCGTTTCGGATACTGGGTCGGAGATGAAGGCGTGAAGGCCAAGGTCTCGGTGTCCGACCCGTGGAAAAACACAGCGACGCTCTCGGCGACGGGAACCGCCCCGACCGAAGCCCAGACGTTCAGCTTTTTCGGCCTTCAGCGCACCGGCATCGAGGGCGTCTCCTCTGTCGGCGCGAACGCGGCGACCGTCGACAAAATCGGCGCGGCGTATCCCGCGGCCACGGATCTGACGTTTCTCGCGAGGCTGCCGCGGGTGCTTTCACTTCATCAACTGCCTCTGGCCAACGCCTCCGGAGAAGTCACGCTTGCCGCGGCCACCAAAACGCGTTTCCACGATCTCACCGCTTCCTCCCGGTCGGTCCTCGCGGATGTCACCGCCGGCGGCTTAAAGCGTGACCTCACCGCTTGGGCCGCGATGCCGGAAGGGCCGGGCAATCTGCCGCGCGACACGGACTACGTCCTGCCCCCTTCCTATACGCCTCCCTCCGACTCGACCGAACGTTACGGCCTGCCCAAGTGGGGCATCATCCGCTCCTACGCCGGCATGCAGGCCGATGGCACGGTCAAGGCTGCCGTTCCCCAGACGGACGAAGAGCAGGGCCTCTATCCTCTGGCAACGCATGGCAGCCTCGGCATCGCCATGTCCTGCGAGGGGGCGGGCCAGCCGGCCAAACTGCACTTCTTCCCTCATTTGGTGCTATGGAATCCCACCAACGTGCCCATCGGGGGCTCTTATGAATTTTGCTTTGGCTTCACCGGCAACATCCAAGCGTTCTTCAAACGCGGTTCGACCGATGCGGCCGCCCCGGTCCAGCTGCGGGCCAACATGAGTGAAATTTCGACGACCGATCGTGTCGCTCCGCCCAGCCGCTACCTTCCGACCGCGTATTTCCGCTTTCGGGTCGAGACCCCCGCGGGAGGCATTGCGCCAGGGCAAAGCCTCGCCTTTACCCTGAGCAGGGACGGGCATCATCCCTATGTGCCGGCAGATCCAAACAACGTGATGCGGGCCAACGATCCTATCGCTCCGGATAATTCCGTGACCATTGACGGCCCCACCGTGTCCGCCGCGGAGCTCACGCAAACCATCCACCTCCTCACCCGCTACGGAGAATACGGGGAAATGAGCATGCTGTTGTGCCCGCTTCCCGATCCGTCCAATCCCAACCCCACCCCGGCTGAATCGCTCGCCAGTGCCTATCAAGGCAGTCGCATCGCCAACGGTTTTGGAGCTCCCGGCGCTACTCCCGACGCGTCAACGCCGCAGCCTGCGGACACCGTTCTGATCCCGACCCTTCGCTACGTGGTTGGACTGAGGGGATCCCGGAGGAAAAACGGCACCAACGAAACGCCCCGCTGGCTCGCCAACCTGAATCCTCGTGCCGAAGAGTTTTCGCGACGGAGATCCCACTACACGATCACCACCGCGACCATCACTTACGTCGCGGTGCCCAACGTCCTGGGTAACGAGAACTCCGCCGTTCAGGCCGATGATCCCCGCGTGATCGACAACACGGTCGTGAGGTCGACCCTGTTTGAATTCCAGCCTCCCGGCGTGCCGTTGTTTTCTCTCGCGCAGCTTCAGCACGCCAGCCTGTCGCTGCTGCCGGTCAATCCAGCCTACGCCGTCGGCAACTCCGTCGCCGACTACTACACCCCGCTCGACCAGACCTCCATCTATGTCGGCCCCGACAGCGCCAACCCCGATTCGATACGCCGAATTTACGATCTGTCCTTCCTGCTCAACCAGACCCTCTGGGATCGCTATTTCTTCTCCACCGTTCCCACCTCCCTGACGTCGGCCGGGCAGCTCACTGCCGACTACCGTCTGCCCAATTCCCGGCACGCACTTCACTGGCGCTCCGATCCCGTGGCCGAGTTCGCCGAACTCAAGACCACCACCGGCGCCGCCGCGCACCTCCTTGTCGACGGTGGCTTCAACGTCAACTCCACCTCTGTCCAGGCCTGGCGCGCTCTGCTCTACAGCCACAACACCGACACCGCCCAGCCCGTTGCCGCCGCCTTTTCCCGCTTTGCCCGTCCGGGGTCGGGAGCTACCGCCAACTCACCTTGGCACGGCTGGCGCGTGCTCACCGAGCCCCAGCTCGACACGCTGGCGGCCAACATCGTGCAGCAGGTCAAGGCCCGCGGACCGTTCCTCTCCCTTGCCGACTTCGTCAACCGCAGCCTCGTCGACAACCCGGACACCACCGAGGATGAACGCTTCAAGGGCACCCTGCAGGCCGCCTTGGACGCGCCGGTCAACGACAACGTCAACGCCGTCTTCCCTTTCCGCGTGTCGGATAGTAGCAGCAATAGCAACGGTTTCACTTATCGCATCAATAACTACCCCACTGGCTCGACCGACGCGCAAAAGGAGCGCTACCGCGGTGGCCCCGACACGAGCGGGATCTACTCGACCATGGCCGCCTTTATTCCCGGCTTCCTGAGCCAGGCCGACCTCCTCAACGCCCTCGGCCCCGTCCTCACCGCCCGCTCCGACACCTTCCGCATCCGCGCCTACGGCGATGTGATCAACCCCGCCACCGGCTCCGCCACGCCCGAGGCCCGCGCTTGGTGCGAAGCCATCGTCCAGAGACTGCCGGAATACACGGACCCCACCAACCTCCCTGCCGTCGCGCCCGGTTCCGCCACCGCCACCAACCAGACCTTTGGCCGACGCTTCAAAATCGTCTCCTTCCAGTGGCTTTCCGCCGACGACATCTGACCCCCCCGCCTCGCCCATGAACACCCGCGTCCTCCTCACCCTCATCGCCGTCGCCTTTCTCTCACCCGCCGCGCGTGCCTTGGAATTCCGCCTCCTCAGCTGGGCCGGCACCATCGAGGACCTCAACTACGCCAACGGCCAAAAACCCGTCGCCGTCGTCGCGAGGGAAGGATCCCTCTCTCCGAAATATCAGTTCACCGGAGCCGGCCCCCTCGTCCTGTTCCGCGAAATTCAGCGGGACGGCAAAACCGTGCGTGAACCCGTGGCATCCCTCACGCCGCCCGTCGGCTTCACCCACGCCATCCTGATGCTGGCGGCAACTGATACCGCGGGCACGGCCTACACCGCCCGCTGGATCAACGACTCCCCCGAAGTGCGCAAATCGCAAACCATCACCTACGAAAACCTCTCCAGTCTCCCCGTCGCGATCAAGCTCGGCCAGGAGGAGCTGGCCCTCGAACCCGACGCCAAGCTTACCCGCCCCACCAATCCCGACGTCTATCGGCTCGCCCTCAAGGTGGCCGCGCGCACGCAAAACGGCTGGGAGATGGTCATCAGTTCTTCCCAACCCGTCCGGCGGGGTCTCCGCACCCTCGTGATCATCCGCGACGGGCGCGAAAATCCCTATGGCCCCAAGGAGCCCGTCGAATGCCTCGCCTTCAATGACATCCCGCCCCTCCCGCCCCCCCCCGGTCCTTCCGTAGCAGGCCGGTGAATACACTCGACTCGACAACCACTGCTCCGCCCGCCCTGCTCGCCAGCCCCGCCGATTTCGACCGCATCCGCGAGGCCGCGAATCACCCGGGCTTGCTTCGCGATCTAGCCGCCTTCGTGCGTCATCTGGCCGATCACGAACTCAACGAACCCGTCGTCACCCGCGACATCCAGGGCCGCCGGCTGTTGCACGTATCCCGCCGCCTGCTCCGTCGCGTCATCAATTGCGGGCTGGCCTATCAACTCGATCGCGACCCGCGTCATGCGCGCCGCGTCATGCTCGACCTCCAGGCCGCCGCCGCTTTCTCCGATTGGAACCCGTCGCACGTCCTCGACGTTGCCGAAAGGTGCGCCGCGTTCGCTCTCGGGCTCGACTGGCTTGGCGACGCGTTCACCCCCGACGAGCGCCGCACCATCGAGGACGCGTTGATCCGTCTCGGACTCGAACCCGGCCTCGCCGATCCTTCCGCATGGTATTTCTCGGCTACCAACAACTGGAACGCCGTGTGCAACGGTGGTCTCGCCATGGGCGCGATTACTGTGCGCCACCGCCGTCCCGATCTCGCTCAAGCCCTCATCGCGCGCTGCATCGAACAACTCCCCTTGCACGGGGAAAACTACGCACCGGAAGGCGCCTACACCGAAGGCCCCATGTATTGGGACTACGGCACCACCTTCCATGTGCTGGCCATCGAAAGCCTGTTGCGCGCAACCGGCTCGACCCACGGTCTAGATGCCTTGCCGGGTTTTCGCCAGAGCGCCGATTACATGGTGCACGTCATCGGGCCCACCGGGGAGTTCTATTCTTATTTCGACTCGGGTCCCTCCCGGCTTCCTTTGACCGCACTGCTCTGGTTTGGCCGCCACTACAATATTCCGCGCTTCACCCGTGCCGAAGCCGACAACCTTCGTCAGATCCTCGCCGCTCCCACCGGGTCGGCCCTTGGCGCGAACTCGCGTTACATTGCCCTGTCCTTGCTGTGGCTGAAGCCCGAACATTTCGCCGATGCGGCGCCACCCAAAGCCCTCGCGTGGAGCGGTGCCGGCCCCAATCCCGTCGCCTTCTGGCGTTCGGCTTGGACGCCCGACGCCACGTGGGTCGGCGCCAAGGGCGGCAAGGCCCGTGTCAGCCACGGACATCTGGATGCCGGCTCGTTCGTCTTCGAGGCCGGTGGTGTTCGCTGGGCGGTCGACCCCGGCTCGGAGGACTATCATCGCCTGGAATCCATGGGCATCGATCTCTGGGCCCGGGATCGATGGAGCATCTTCCGGCTTGGGTCCGAGGGACACTCGATCCCACGCATCGATGGCGTGACGCCGGACCCCGACGGCCGGTGTCCGCGTATCCATTGGACCGATACTCCGGCACCCCGGGTTTCCTTCGATCTTGGCGCGCTTTATCCAGGCGTGGTCGACCGTCTTCACCGCACAATCTCGGACGGCGCCGGCGGGCGGACCTGCTGGCTGGACGAGGTTGGCGGGCTGGCCGCCGGCCGCATCTATCGCTTCACCTGGATCACGATTGCCGATGTCATTATCGGGGACAGGTGCGTGCTGCTCGCGCAAAACGGCCGCCAGCTGCGCATTGATGTGGATTGCAACCAGGCGGTCACCATCGGCGTGATCGACCCGTCCACGCTGCTCAAGCCGCACGACACGCCAATTCCCGGGCTCAAACGCATCGAGTTCGCCTTGATGGCACCTGGCGTCGACTTCACCCTTCAACTCACTGCAAGGCTCGCCCCCTCCCCTTCCTTCCCTCTCCCATGCCCGACATTTTGACCCCGCCCGACGCGGTCTACATCCTCACTCAAAACGACAGCCGTCCTCAACGCGCCCAACGTGGGCAGACTGGCTGGGAGCATGGCTCCGTCCGGGTGGACATCACTCCACTCGACGATCGCTGCGCGGCGGTTACGGTCACGACCGTGGTGCCGCTCCTCCGGGTGGTGCTCCGCTGGAACGGCCATTTTCCCCCAGGCACGCGCCTCTTGGGCGACGCGTGGGAACGCTCCTACGGCGACCTCGAATGGCGGGGCGCCACCCCGCACCGGCTTATGCCGTGGTATTTCCTCGCGCATCATGGCGACCGGACGACCGGCTACGGGGTTCAGACCGGTGGCGCCGCCTTCGCCGGCTGGCAGGCCGATTCCAGCGGGCTTACCCTCAATCTCGACCTGCGCTCGGGCGGTGTCGGTGTTTCGCCCGGCACGCGCCCGCTTTCCGCGGCGGTGCTGGTGCAGCGCGCGGCACACTCCGGCGAATCACCCTTCGCCGCCGCCCGCGCCTTCTGCGCCGCGCTCAGTCCCGTCCACCTCACGCCCCGCCTTCCGGTTGTCGGCCACAATGACTGGTATTGGCTCTATGGGAAAAATTCCGAGGCGCTTATCCTCGAAGCGACCCGCCGCTTCGTCGATCTGTATCCAAAAAACACCGACGTCCGCCCGTGGTCGGTGATCGACGACGGGTGGCAGGTTCCCGCCGCCCCCGGGGATCCCTGGTGCAACGGCGGTCCGTGGAACCAGGGCAACCACCTCTTCCCTGACATGCCCGGGCTGGCCTCCAAAATCAAAGCCCTTGGCGCCCGCCCCGGCATCTGGATGCGTCCGTTGCAAACCAAGGCCGCGATTCCCGACGCATGGAAGATTCGCTGCCCGAAGCCAAACTCCACCGAGGGCGGCTTCGTCATGGACCCCACCGTGCCCGAGGTCATCGACTTGATCCGCACCGATATCGCCCGCATCCGTGACTGGGGCTAGGAGATGATCAAACACGATTTCTCCACCTACGACGTGACCGGTCGCTGGGGCTTTGAAATGAATTCTCCCGACGGTTTCTCGCCCAACGGCTGGGCCTATGCCGACTCCACCCGCACCACCGCGGAAATTCTCACGGACTTCTATCGCGTCATCCGGGAGGCCGCCGGCCCCGATGTGCTCCTGATCGGTTGCAACACCGTCGGCCACCTCGCCGCCGGACTTGTAGACATCCAGCGCACCGGCGATGACACCTCGGCATCCGACTGGGACCGCACCCGGCGCATGGGCGTGAACACCCTCGCATTCCGCAGTGTTCATCACAACACGCTGTATGCCACCGACGCCGACTGCGTCCCGATCAGTCCGCGGATCCCGGCACGGCTGAGCCTTCAATGGCTTGATCTGGTCGCCCGCAGCGGCACCCCGCTGTTTTTGTCGATCGACCCGGCGGCGTGCGATGCGGAGACCGATCAAGCGATCCGCAACGCCCTTGCCGCCGCCGTGAAGAACGCGCCCCCGGCCGAACCCCTCGACTGGCTGGACACGGCCATCCCCGGCCGTTGGAAACTGCAAGGCGAAGAGGTAACCTACGACTGGAACGAATGGTGTTGATCCGTGCCTTGGAGGGCGTCCCCGGCCCGCCCTCCTGGCCCTGCGGAGAACCCAACCTGCATCCGGAGCATCACGCTGTTTGTCGGCACAAACATCCGTCATTCGCATGCCGGCCCTTGTGCGTGCTGATTGATCGCTCGCTCCCGCCTCTTCGCCCGGGGCACCTTGTTTCTCCAGCGGAACGCATTTCGTATCCGCTTTCTTACTACCTACATGATCGTTACCCGCCAAGGCCGCGTCCCCTGGTCCTGGGTCTGGCTCTCGCAGCTCCCGTTTGCCTTCTGGATGTTCACGACCTGCCTCCAGAACACCACCTTTACGCTTTCCCTGCGAAAGTTCGTGGACAACCCGGCGGTCATCGCCGCCACCGTCAGCCTCGCCAGTCTCCCCGTCCTCGTCATCGCACCGCTGGTGAACTATTGCTCCGATCGTATTTGGACCCGCTTCGGTCGCCGCAAACCCTTTTACGTTGTCTCCAACTCCATCGGCGCCGGCTGCATGGCTCTCATGCCCCTTGCGCCCGATTACTGGACGCTCACCGCGCTCCTCTGGGCGTTCCAAGCCGCCAATGCGTTCGGCAAGACATTCTTCCCGCTCTCGCAGGAAGTCATCCCCGTCCACCAACGCGGTCGCGGCTCCGCCATTCACACTGTCATGTTCCAGGCGGGGATCGTTCTCTACTATTCATGCATGCTCGGCCGGTTCGACGATGTCTACGCCCACGGCCCGCTCAGCATTTTGGGGCCGCTGGATGGGGAGCGCTTCACCTACTGGATCTGCGCCCTCCTGATGCTCCTGCCACTCCTTCTCGTCGCGTTCGGAATCAAGGAAATCCCTCTTCCCGACACCCCCGGCTTTCGCAAAGACCGCACCGGCGCACGCCTCGGACTCATTGGGTTTCTTCGTAAATTCATCGTCGATGTCTTCGACCGCCAGTGGGCCGTCCTGTATCTTCTGCTCTTTGGAGGCGCCCTCTACGGCCTCGGACTCGGCCCCCTTCAGGCACTCCTCTACACCGAGCAGTGGGGATACTCGCTCCAGGACATGGGCACCAATGTCGCCTTGGGCACCCTCATCATGATGCCGCTCGTGGCCGCCTGCGGCTGGATCGCAGACCGCTACTCCAAGCTGCGCGTCTACCTCGTCGCCATGGGGGCCGCCACCGTTCTCAACCTCGTCTATTTTCTCTTCGTCACCTTCGTGCTTCCCGATCGCCGTCCTGCTCTCTGGCAAATCCTCCTCTTCGGCGAACTCATCGCGATCTGCGGCCAGGTCATCAGCATCGTCAGCTGGCCTCTCATTTTTGAATACATTCCGCGGAAAAGCATGGGGACCGCCTCCGCCGGCATGGAAATGATGCATTCTGTTTTCGGCGCCGCTCTTCCTCCGTTGGTCGGTCTCTGGGTTGCGGGCTACGCCGTCGCATTCCTTGCTCCGGCCGGTCCCCGTGTCGAATTCGTCCTCGCCACCCCGGCCACTCACAACGAGATCACCGCCTCGCTCGCACCCGCCAACCTCGGCGACCTTCATCTCGATCCGCTTCCCGCCCCCGGTCAGGATCGTTCTGCGCCCGCAGTCCGTTGGAGCATGCGAGCTGGGTCCGCCGATGCGTCTGCTCTTCTTAAAAAGAAAAAGGAACTGGAACTCGAACTCACCTCCGCCCAGCGCGCCAAACCCGTCGACTCCGTCCGGCTCGAAGCCCTGCGCGCGGAACTCACCACCTTGGAAACCGGCCTGACGGCCCGCGCCGAGACCTTTCGCCAAACGATCGTTGCGGCCCTCGACAACCGTCTTGTGACCGATGGTGGTCAGATTATCGCCGCTCGTTGGGCCGAGTCGCCCACCCTTATATTGCCGGCCACCGACCGCCTCTCCCGCCGCCAGATCGCCACGCTTGATCGCGAACTCCGCGCCGCTTGGCAGGAAGTAATCCAAGTCGAATCTACCTCGGTCCTTCCTGGATCCGATCCCGCCGCGCAAAGCGCGCGCATCGTCCTCTCCCCCGGCACCGACTTCGCCGTCTTCATTCCGCGACTGCGCAGCGCACTCGCCGCCCTCCCCGCCGAGGCCCAACGTCCTTCCGAGCACCTGGGTCGATGGGCACGCCTCAAACGTTTCTTCACGCTGGGCGCTGAGCCCCCGCCCGCGACACTTCGTGCCGAACTCGCCGGCGCATTCGATCTCGCCGGCCTTGCCCCGGCCGCGTCCGTGCCGGCACTTCGTCTCGAACTCGCCACCCTGTCGCCCGCCTCGTCCGCCGATCTCGAATCGCTTCAAGCCGCCCTCCGTTCAACCGGTCGCCGCGCCCTCCGTCTCGATCCGCTTGAAACGGCCTCCGGAATCCTCGTTCACGCCGCCTACTGGGAACTTCCTTCGCCGGCCGGCGGTGGAACGCCTCCCCCGATCGATGCCGGCCTGCACACCGCACTCGCCGCGGCGTCATCGGAGTCCGTTCCTCTTTCCTCCGCCCTGTCGCTCTATGCTGAAATGCGCATCGCCGCAGCGACGCGCGGACTCGTCGTGCCACAGTCCGTGACGCGCTCCGACTTCGCCCCGCGCCAATACGATTATTTCAGTGCCTATCTCATCACGATCGCCGGCGGCATTCTGGGCATCCTCATCACGCTTATCGTGGCACGCCTCGAGCGTCGCGGAGTCATTCGCAAGCTCGGCGTGGAGGAAGAGCAGGCTGCGTCCGGTCACGTCCCCATTCCCTGAGAACCCATGCGCGCCTACGTTCCTGGTTACACCGCCATCAAGCTTGCATTCGCCGCCGCCGGCGTGGCCATTGCCGTTCTCGGCTACGCGCAACTCGCGGCCCCGCTTCATGCCGCTCTCGGCCGTGGACATGCCTCTGCCGAAGTCGTGCGCGTGATCATCACCCGCCCCGGGCAGATCGACGAGATCCGTGCCGACGCACGCCCCGTTCCACCGGAGGCCTCGCGACGCTCCGCCTTTGGCTACGCCGTGCGCCTTCCGGCTCGCGACGGAGAACCTCCGCGCATCGTTCCGCTCGCGTTGCGCCATCGTCTTCGTGCCGCGTATGGAGTGGGCGATACCGTGCTCGTCACCACCGGATCGGACCCCGCCTCGCCCGCCTACGCCTTGCACGATTTTGCCACGTGGGCGCCGGGCGGCTTTCTCCTCCTCGCCGGCCTGACCTTCGCCGCCGCGTTTAGCGTTCTCGCAGGTCACTCGCGCCGCCCCATCCCGCTCCCCGCCGATGTCCCGGTCGATGCCGTGCTCTAAATCTTTCGCGCGGTGTCGCCTCGATTCCGCGGGCGGTGAAACCGTTTTCGACCATGCCCTCCGCCTGCCCACCTCCACCCGATCTCGACGTCTGGATCCTTGCCGGCCAGTCCAACATGCATGGTTGCGGTCTCCTCGCCGAAAGCTTGCGCCCTCACCCCGCGGTCTGGTCCTTCGCGCCCGACGACACCTGGGGACCCGCCCTCGAGCCGCTTCACCGTCCGTGGGAAAGCTCCGCGCCGGTCCATCAGGCACTCGCCCGCCGCTGGCTCCCGCCTGCTGATCGCGAGCTGCCGCGCGAAGAACTGGCCAGCCGCGACCGGACAAACCTTCGCGGAGCCGGCCCCGGTCCCGCCTTCGCCCAGACTCTCCACGCCGCGACCGGACGTCCTGTCGGACTCATCCCGTGTGCACTGGGCGGCACCACCCTCGAGGAATGGAGTCCCTCGCGCCGTTCCGAGGGCGGCCATAGCCTTTACGGCGCGATGCTGGAGCGGGTCGCTCGCGCCGGCCGCCCCGTGCGCGGCCTTCTCTGGTATCAGGGGGAGTCCGATGCCCCTTACGAACTCTCCCTTGACTATGGCGAACGCCTTGCCGCCTGGATTTCAGCCGTGCGCCGGGACCTCTCGCAACCCGATCTGCCGGTGGGCATGGTCCAGATCGGGCGTTTCGTCGGCCTCGAACCACCCGCTGTTCCCGACGACGACACCGCACGCCGCGCAGCGCTCGGCTGGAACAACGTGCGCCACGCCCAGGCCGCGCTCCCCTGGCAGATGCCGGGCGTTTTCACCGTCACCGCGCTTGATCTCGGGATGGAGGATTTCGTGCATCTCAACACCCCTTCGCTCGTCAGGGTCGGCCGTCGTCTTGCGCACGCGTTCCTTGCTCGAGAAACCGGCGCCGTTCCGGTTCCCTCGCTGCGGGCCGTCCGGCTGGCGGCAATCCCCGGATACCCCCAGCTCGATGCCGTCGACCTGGAGTTTTCCGGCGTAACCGGCGGATGGATACCACGCGACCACCTCGCCGGTTTCAGCCTTCATCGCCGCGACGGCACGCCCCATCCCTCGCTCGCAATCGTGAACGTGGCCCCGCTTGCCCCGGACTCACCCACCTTGCGCGTGCGGCTGACCGGGCGGGTGGACAACGATTGCGCGCTCGGCTATGGCTGGGGGCGAAACCCCTTCGTCAATGCCGTCGATTCCGCCGATCAGGCGTTGCCGTCCTTCGCTCCGGTCGCTCTCCTTCGCTGAGTTTCAATCCGCCCCATGACCTACAAAACCCTGTCATTGTTTCCTCTCTTCATATTCACCGGCGCCCTGTGCCTGGCCGGCGATCTGGTGCTCCTCGGCACATCGGACAAACCCTCCGCGCTCTACGAACCCGGAGAAAAAATGGTGTTCACGCTCCGTCTGGAAAAAGACGGACAGCCCGTCACCGGCACGCGTCTGACCTGGACGCGCACCGGCGACGATGGCCTCACTGAAAAAGGCGAATCCGTCTCCTCCGCCGAACCGCTCGTCGTCACCACTTCGACCGCCAAACCCGGCTTCGTGCGCATCCTCGCCACCGCACTCGATGCCGAGGGCAAACCCGTGGTCAACGAAAGCAAAAAGAAAGTGGTATTCGACGGCGGCGGCGGCGTGCACCCCGAAACACTCCGCAGCGTCCCGGAACCCGCTGATTTTGACGCCTACTGGGCCGCCCAAAAAGCAACGCTCGCCAAGACTCCGCTCGCCGTCCTCGAGATGAAACCGCTGCCCGAAAACGTGCCCGCCGCCGCCGCTTTCGATGTCAAGATTGCCTGCGCCGGCGGCGCGCCCGTCTCGGGTTACTTCAGCAAAACCAAGAATGCCGCTCCGCGCTCCGCCGGTGCGAGGATCACGTTTCACGGCTACGGCGTGCGTTCCGCCAGCCGCAACGACCAGCAGGCCGCCGATCCTAAAAAACCCATGCTCGTCCTGGACATCAACGCCCACGGCATCGAGAACGGCCAGCCTCCGGAATATTATACGAATCTCCAGAAAACCTCGCTCAAGAATTACGCGTTCAGCCGCGAAGAAAACGCCCGCCCGGAAACGGCCTACTTCAACGGCATGGTGCTTCGCGTTCTCCGGGCGCTGGAATTCCTGAAGGCGCAACCCGAGTGGGACGGGAAGACCCTGATCGTCTCGGGCGGCAGCCAGGGCGGATGGCAGGCATTGATCGCCGCCGGCCTCGATTCCGACGTGAGCCAGTGCCTCGCTTATAAACCCTGGTGCTGCGACCTCGGAGGAGTGACGCTGGGCCGGCTCAAAGGCTGGCGGCCGGACTACACGCCGGTGATGGATTACTTCGATCCGGTCAACCATGCCAAACGCATCCGCTGCGATACCGTGATCTCAAGCGGCCTCGGCGACTATGTCTGCCCGCCCTCGGGCATCACCGTTCTCTACAACAACATCCCGGCGGGAGTCACCAAGCGGCTCGAATACCAGCAAGGCGCAACCCACGGAGAGAGCCCGCTGAACATGGTGCGACACGTGGTCAAAGCGCCCTGATCGAGCAGTCCTTCTGCGTGTGGCCACGCGTGTCGGGCGTGTGTTCGACGGGAAATGGCGGGAATCGATCCACACGGCCGACACAGCCGTGGCTGCAGTTTCCCTGAGTCCACCTCAATTCGTCGTCGCCCGGTAATTGCGCCGGAAGATTTCCGTCGGCGCCAGGATCGCCACATGGCCGTCCACGAAGACGAATTTCCCTTTCGTATTCCCCGCGGACCGAAAGGCAAAATAACCCTTGTTCGACAGCACATCCTGATTCGTGCCCGCCGCACCCGCTGCTTGAAACGACTGCGCGGGGTCGCCACCGCTGCCCAGAGCCGAATCCACCTTGTCACTGCCCGGGGTGGCCGTGCTGTCGTTGATGTCCTGAATGCCGTCGCCAAAGAGGAGCGCCACGCTCGGACCCACCGTAATGCGGTTGAGCGACACCCGGCGGGAGGACGTGGTCGGGTCGCCTTTGGCCCCCGGCATCAACGTCACATTCGCCGAAAAATGAATGTAGTTGGCCTCATACAACGCATTGGGCGCAGGCACGCGTGCCTGCGGATCCCGATAGACATTGAGCACGCGCGACATGTTTCCACCACTGGTGTCCCTGGCCAGGATATACGGCGAAAGCAGCTGCGTATAGGTTCCGAATTCCGGCAGATCCGGATTCGTCGTGTTCTCATACCATGAGCACGCCGGCAACAATCCCTTGTTGTCGGTTGTATAGGACAGTGCCGCCGTCGCGAGCTGACGCAGATTGGACAACCCTTGGGTCTGCCGGCCGGCATCGCGCATCTTGCCAATCACCGGGATGAGAATTGCCACCAGAATGCCGACGATGGCAATCACCGTCAAAAGCTCAACCAACGTAAAGGCATGCAGGCGGGAGGGGGTGCGCATGGTGATGCGAACTGGTTTCATGCCTTGTTTCTACGCCCGGCGCGATCCGTAATCCAGCTCCACCCTCCCCCTGCCACCGCCCGGCGATACAACGGCTCGCGTTCTGTCGGCACAAACGCCCGCCTCCGTCCTCGCCGCCCGCCGCCCCTTCTTTGCCACGTCTCGCCGCCCGCCCCCGCCTCGCCCCACGATCGCAGGATCAACCCTACCCGATCCCTTACCTCCTCCATGCATCTCCTCAGCCGTTGTTTTGCCGCCGTCATTCTTCCGGCAATCGCCTCCTTCACTCTCGTCACCCGGGCTGCCGACCTGTCGGCGAACTATGAGTTCAAGCCCGTCAAGCTGGGTGGCGGCGGATTCGTATCCGGGATACAGATACATCCGATGGCCGGCGGTCCTGTCTACTGCCGCACCGATGTCGGCGGCCTCTACCGCTGGAACGAAGCCTCCGCCTCCTGGAGACAGCTCATGGTCGCCTCCGCCCTTCCATCCGGGGTCATCGCCACCGAGGCGGCAAACTCCGGTGATGGCCTTCCGGGCTCCGGTTCCCACCGCAAACGGCTCTATCACGTTGAAAGCATCGCCATCGACCCCAGCAACCCCGCCGTCCTCTTCGTTGCCGCGGGCGCCGTCCTCGATCAACCGGGGACTCTTCTCAAAAGCACCGACGGCGGCCGGTCATTCCAGTTGATGAATCTCACCGTGCCCATGGTCGGCAATGCCCTTTATCACCTTCGGGTGCATGGCGAGCGTCTCGCCGTGCACCCCGCCAATTCCAAGGTCGTCCTCTTCGGCTCCCGCAGCGAAGGCCTCTGGCGCAGCGTCAACGGCGGTCTCGACTGGGCTCGCGTCGACTCCGTGCCCGCCGGCCTTGCACCCCCTAAAGGCGTTCCCGTCGGTGTCGGACCGGTCGTCTTCGATGCTGCCAACCCGGGTCGCGCCTATCTCTCCGTCTTCAAGGTCGGTTCATTCCGTTCCGACGACTCCGGCGCAACCTGGAGTCAGATCGGCTCCGAGTGGGCCGACGACCTGGTCATCTCCAAGGGCGCGGTCTATCTTTGTCGCGCCGGTCTCGGCGTGCAGCGCTACCTCCCGGCCTCCGGCTGGCTGGCGGTGAACCCCGCCGGCGACAAGCAGGTCAACAACCTCGCCGTCGACCCCGCCAACCCCAAACGCGTCTTCGCCCTGCATGGCGGCGGGAAAAACATCTACCGCACCCTCGATGGAGGCGACACCTGGACCAGGCTCGTCTCCGGCAGCACCGAAAAAGGCCGCGTGCTCTTTCGCTCGCGCGACATTCCCTGGCTGGAGAACGGCGACTCCCGCACCTGGCTTTCCGTCGGCGAGTTCGTGATCGATCCACACAACCCGGCGCGCCTGTGGTTCGCCGAGGGCATGGGCCTTTACCGTTCCAATGATGCGACGGACGACAACGATGCCCCGTCCTTCGACAATATCGCCAACGGCATGGAGGAATTCGTGGCTTCCGACGTCCTCGCCACTCCCGGCGGCAAGGTCACCTTCCTCGTCTGGGATCGCGTTGGCTTCAACCGCACTCACGCCACCCTCGACAACGCCCCCGAACACCAGCTCGGCCTCTCTCACAAATTCGGCACCGGCATCGCCCTCGCCACGTCCGGCCTCAATCCCCAGTTCGTCGTCGCCTCCGTCGCCGACATGCGCCTGCCCCCGCTCAATGGCGGTTACGATGGCTTCGGAGTCACCAGCGGCACGTCCGCCGATGGCGGCGAAACCTGGAGCCTTTTCGGATCGGTCGATCCCAAGACCGAGGCCAACACACCCGAGACGCTTATGTTCGGCGAGATCGTCGTCAGCGCCACCGACACCCGGAATCTTGTGTGGCTTCCGCGCTGGCCCACCTGGTTCATCCGCGCCGGCAAGGTCGTTCCCAATGGCGGCGACAACGATCAGTTCATCTATTCGTCGACTGACGGTGGCGCGTCCTGGCAACCCGCCGCCATCGGCGACTACAAGGACTTCCGCCGGGAATACATGGTTGTAAAACGCTCCCTCGTCGCCGACCCGGTCGTCGGAGGAAAGTTCTACGCCTACGATCAGCAGGGACGCATCTTCGTCTCCACCGACAAAGGCGCCACCTGGACCGTCGTCAATCCAGCCAGTCCGCTCCCCGTCTACGGCTACACCAACGTTCTCCGCGCCTCTCCCGGCCGCGCCGGCCATCTCTGGTTCGTCTCCGGCTGGGATTACCGCGGCGGCAATTCCGAAGGTCTCTACCGCTCGATCGATGGCGGTGCGAACTGGCTGAAGGTCGATGGATTTTCCGACACCTGGCACATCGGTTTCGGTCGTGCGGAGCGCGATAAGGGTTATCCCGCAATCTACGTTTACGGCAAATACGAGGGCTCCTGGGGTCTTTACCGCTCCACCGACGAAGCCCAAACTTGGGACCTGCTCGCGACCTACCCGCTCGGCCTGGTCGACCATGTCACCACACTCAACGGCGACCCCGACCTCTTCGGTCGCGTCTATCTCGGCTACTCCGGCAACGGCTTCGCTTACGGCACCCCGCGCGGCGCAGTCTCCCGCACCGCCAAACCCGCACCCGCCGTCGCTCCCGCCACGCCCGTCATCCGTTCGACACCACCTCCCGTCACCGTGAAACCGGCCGCGCCGGCTCCCGCAGCCAAGGTCTCCGCCGCAGCCGCAACCACTGTTAAGTCCGCCAAGGTGGCAGTCACTCCCCGCTACGATTTCGAGACCGACACCCAGGGCTGGGACAACGCCTGGAATGACCCCGTGATCAGTGCCGTCGCCATCTCCGCCGATCGTGCCGTCACCGGCAAACACTCCCTCCGCGTGGAGATCAACAACAGCATGGCTACCGTGGAAACGGTGAACATCCTCATTCAGTCCCCCACCGTCATCAACCCCGGGGATGTAGTTAAATTCAACTACTGGCTGACCGAGGGCGAAGGCATCACTTATCTCTCCCCGTTCGTCATGGGCACCGGCGTCAAGTGGAAGGACAACCAGATCAATCCGGTCACCGGCCACTGGGGCACTGTCAGCCTGGATATACCGCAGGAGATCGGGACCATCGGCAGCCTGGGTATCCAGCTCATCGTCAAGCCGGGTTTTAAGGGCGCCCTCTACCTCGACGCCATCGAGTAAAGCCCGCCCTCCGTGTAGGGCTGCCGCTTGCGGCACGCCGGCTCGATTCCGGAGCGGCGGTCTGCGGCAACGCGACGCCCGCTGTCCGCACAAACGCCGTCCTCCGCCATGCCACCCGGGCTTCTCCTGCCCGGCCCCGCCTCGCCGTGCGCTCCGGCCACGCTCCAAGCTCACCGTGTTGGTTCACCCTTGTTGGAGTTCAACCCCTACCCCCATGTATCACCTCAACCGTCTGCGCGGATTCGTCTCCGCTGCCCTCCTCGCGTCCCTCGGGATGCTCGCCCCGTCCACCCTTGTTGCCGCGGACCTTTCCGCCCACTACGAATTCAAACCCGTCAAAATCGGCGGTGGCGGTTTTGTCACCGGACTTCAACTACACCCGACGGCCGGCGGTCCCGTCTATTGCCGCACGGATGTCGGCGGTGTCTATCGCTGGAATGAGACCTCCGCCTCCTGGAGTCAGCTGATGGTCGCCTCCGCCCTGCCCGCCGCCGTCATCGCCGCCGAGGCGGTCAACACCGGCGACGGCCTCCCCGGTTCCGGATCGCACCGCACCCGGCTCTATCACGTCGAAAGCATCGCCATCGATCCCAGCAATCCCGCCGTTCTCTTCGTCGCCTCCGGCAGCGTCCTCGATCAGGCCGGCACTCTCCTCAAGAGCACCAACGGCGGCCAGACCTTCCAGGCGATGAACCTCACCGTTCCGATGGCCGGCAACTCCCCCTACGAAGCGCGCGTGCACGGCGAACGACTCGCCGTGCACCCCACCAACTCCAGCATCGTCCTCTACGGCTCACGCACCCAGGGCCTCTGGCGCAGCGTCAACGGCGGAGTCGATTGGACCCAGGTCACCGCCGTGCCTGTCGGCACGCTCGTCGGCGGAAAACCTGTCGGCGTCGGCCCCGTTGTCTTCGACGCCGCTAATCCCGGCCGCGCCTACCTCTCCGTCGCCAACACCGGCACCTACCGCTCCAACGACTCCGGCGCCACCTGGAGCCAGATCGGCACCGACTGGGCCCAGGACCTCGTCATATCCCAAGGCACCATTTACATCTGCCGTGAAGGCCTCGGCGTCCGGCGTTATCTCCCCGCCTCCGGCTGGACTGCGGTGAACCCACTCAGCGATACGCAGGTCAACAACCTCGCGGTAGACCCCGCCAATTCGAACCGCGTTTTCGCCATGCATCAGGGTTCGAAAAAGATCTACCGGAGCATCAACGGCGGCACCGCTTGGACCAAGCTCGTCACCTCCAGCGATCTGCCCGGCCGCGCGCTCTTCCGCTCCACCACCATCCCCTGGATGGAGAACAACGATTCTCGCACCTGGCTCTCCGCCGGCGAACTCGCCGTCGATCCGAACACCCCCTCCCGCCTCTGGTTCGCCGAGGGCATGGGCGTGTGGCGTTCCGTCGACGCCACCGACACGAACAACTCGCCCGCCTTCGATAACATTTCCCACGGCATCGAGGAACTCGTCGCCTCCGACGTCCTCGCCACCCCCGGAGGCAAGGTCACCTTCCTCGTCTGGGATCGCGTCGGCTTCAACCGCACCCACGCCACCCTCGACACTTCCCCGATCACCCAGATCGGCCTCTCCCAGACCTTCAACATGGGCATCTCCCTCGCCACCTCCGGCCTCAACCCGAACTTCGTCGTCGCCGCCGTCACCGACATTCGCATGCCCACGATCCACGGCGGTTACGATGGCTTCGGTGTCATGAGCGGCAGTTCCACCAACGGCGGCACGGACTGGAGTCTCTTCGGCTCCGTCAACCCGACCACCGAGGCCAACACGCCCGAGACCCTCATGTTCGGCGAGATCGTCGTCAGCGCCACCAACACCAGTAATCTCGTCTGGCTCCCGCGCCTGCCCACCTGGTTTATCCGCAACGGTGCGGTCGTTCCCGATGGCGACGGCACCGCCAACGACCAGTTCATCTATTCGTCCACCAATGGCGGCGCCTCCTGGCAGGCCGCCTCCATCGGCGACTACCAGGACTTCCGCCGCGAATACATGGTCGTGAAACGCTCCCTGGTCGCCGACACCGTCACCGGCGGCAAATTCTACGCCTACGACCGCCTGGGCCGCCTCTTCGTCTCCACCAACAACGGAGCCAGCTGGGCCAGCGCCGGCGGCACGCTTCCGTCCTATTGCTACGCCAATGTCCTTCGCGCCGCCCCCGCCCGCGCCGGCCATCTCTGGTTCGTCACCGGTCGCGATCATCGCACCCTCAGCAACGAAGGCTTTTACCGTTCCATCAACGGAGGCACGACCTGGACCAAGCTCACCGGTTTCACCGCCACCTGGCACATCGGCTTTGGCCGCGCGCTCCAAACCGGCGGCTACCCCACGATCTACGTTTACGGCAAATACAACGGCGCCTGGGGCCTCTACCGCTCCACCGACGAAGCCGTGACCTGGGACCTTCTCGCCACCTACCCGCTCGGCTTGCTCGACCACATCACCACCCTCGCCGGCGACCCTGATCTCTTCGGTCGCGTCTATCTCGGTTTCAGCGGCAATGGCTTCGCCTACGGTGGCCC
>JAQSWS010000171.1:0-2508 GCA_029266495.1 Rariglobus sp.
CATCGGGACTGATACGCTCGGGCTGGCGCGTCCCCGTCAGGAATTGGGAGCGCGTCGCCTCGATCTTGAAGGAGCCTCGCAACGGCTTCTCGTTCTCCGGCGAGGGATTTTTCCAATAGGCGTCGCGAAAAACGTCCCAGAACGCCGTCAACCCCTCCTCGTAGGCGTTCCCGTTTTGCGTGATGATGGCCTGGATCTTCTCCGGATGTCTGACCGCAAGCCGGAAGCCCACCGGGGCTCCATAGTCCTGCACATAAATACTGTATTTCTCCAGCTTCAGCTCACGCGTGATGCCCTCGACGATATCCGTGAGGTGCTCAAAGGTGTAGGCGAACTTATCCACCGTCGGCGCCGCGCTCTGGCCGAAGCCGGGATAGTCGGGCGCAATGACGCGGTAACGCGTCGCGAGTTGCGGGATCAGATTGCGGAACATGTGCGACGAGGTGGGAAACCCGTGAAGCAACAACACCACAGGCCCATCAACAGGGCCGGCTTCGCGGTAAAAAATATCGAGTCCTTCCACCTTCACGGTGCGATGGGAAACGTCCGGCGTGGCCGCGACCATCGAGACCGCGAAAACAAACATGAAGGCGAGCGCCTTGGCGGCGCGGAAAAAGAGAGAGGACGACATGGGTTTCATTTTGATTCCTAGGTTGATGATTTGCCGGAAATCCGACGGAGAAAAAAACGGGGAAGGTCGGGCGTGTGCCGGAGTTTACTCGGGGCGGATCCAGCGAAATTTCCTGTCGGCCTCCGTGATTTTGAGGTCGTTGATGCTGGCGAAGCGGCGACGCATGAGCCCGCACTCATCGAACTCCCAATTTTCGTTGCCGTAGGCGCGCCACCACTGGCCGTCCGCATCATGAAATTCGTACTCGAAACGCACCGCGATGCGGTTGCCTTGAAACGTCCAGAGCTCTTTGCGCAGGCGGTAGTCGAGTTCGCGCGCCCACTTGCGGCGCAAGAACTCCACGACCTCGACGCGACCATGGATGAAGTCAGTGCGGTTGCGCCATTCGGTGTCGACCGTGTAGGCAAGCGATACGCGCTCGGGATCACGGCTGTTCCAAGCATCCTCGGCAGCTTGAATTTTCAGGCGGGCAGTCTCCTCGGTGAAAGGCGGCAGCGGCGGACGTGTGGTCATGGTGGAGCGTGGATGTTGAATTCAGGTGCGTGCGTTGAGCTGAGCTTCGAGTTCGGCAATGCGGACGCGGAGCGGCGCAACCGCCTCGGCGACTTCTTCGGCGGTAAAACGGGGCGTGATGTATTTGGGGCAGTTCCAATCGAACGAAACCACGTCGATGAAAAACATGCGCTCGACGAGACGTTGATCGGCGGACTCGGCGAATCGCGCGACGAGTTCCGGGTGTTCACGGGCGTCCTCCACGCGCGCGTGGCCGAGGATTTTCAACCGCGCGCGCTGCGGATAATCCATCAAAAAGAGCGACACGCGGTCCGCCTTCGCGAGGTTGCCCGTCGAGAGCATCTGTCGGTTGCCCTTGTAGTCGGCAAATGCGAGCGAGGTCGGGCTGACCACCCGCAAAAATCCGCGCCGCCCGCCGCGATGCTGGATGTAGGGCCAGCCGTTCTCGCTCACCGTCGCCATATAAAAACTGTCGCGCGAAGCGATGAACCCGCGCTCATCCTCACCGAGCGGATCTGTCGAAACCGCCCCGCCCATCGCCATCGCGCGACCATAATAATGAGCCTGAGCCTCCGCGACCGCCGGCGTGACAAGCCTGTTGAGATATTCTTGTGCCATGGGGAGCGGACAAGGGTGAGCGTGTACGTCGTGCGGAATGCTAGAACACCAGCGTCTGCCAGCCCGCCGCGAGGTATCCGCGGATGTCCGAAAGCCCCGGTGTGCCGGGCAGTTGATTGGACTTGAGCAAGGGCAGGCCGCATGACTCGACGTCCTTCGTCGCTCCAAACACGGCCGCGCAGCCGCACGACACGCCCTTCACGACTTCGCGCACGGCGTTGTAAACCGCGTTGGCTGGATGCGAGACCTTGCTCAACTCCGCCGGCCAACGCGTGCCCGCGCCGTTGAAAACCACCTCCACCTCATCACCGGCATGCACGCCGGCATGAGCAACCGCTAACGCGTTGAACACGCGACCCAAGGCTTCTTCGGAACCGGACTTCGGATCGGACAGGATAATGACTGCGAGTTTCATGAGGGTGTCTGAATGAGGGTTGTGTGCGCCTCCGACCAATGGGGCGGAGATAACGCCAAAAACAAGACAGACCTGTCTACATCGCGCAAGCATAAAATATACAGATCTGTCTATTTTCTTGCGCTTTCCTCTTGCGAACCCAGCGTAGCCGCATGTCGGCCACCGGTTCATCTTCTCCCAAACGCGACCACCTCATGGCCACGGCGTGGCGGCTTTTTTACCGCGACGGCTACCGCGTGGTTGGCATCGACACGATTCTCGCCGAGGCGGGCGTGGCAAAGATGACCCTCTACAATCACTTTGCCTCGAAGGAAGATCTCATCGTCGCGGT
>JAQSWS010000171.1:2538-3446 GCA_029266495.1 Rariglobus sp.
ACGGGATCGAGAGTTACGCGAGTCCATGATCGCCACGGTGGAGGCGGCGGGCCGCTCACCGTCACGGCGGCTGTTCGCGGTGTTTGATTGGCTCGAAGCCTGGTTTAACAGCGATGAGTTCAAAGGCTGCGCATTCATCCGCGCGCTTAGCGAATACCCCGAGCCCGACCACCCCATCCATCAGATGGCGTGGAGGCACAAGCAGGCCGTGATCGGCATCCTCACCGAGCTCGTCACTGCCACCGGGGCCAAAAACCCCGTCGCGCTTGCCGAAAGCCTCAGCATGCTCATCGACGGCGCGATCGTCGCCGCACATGCAAGCGGGACATCTGCGTCGTGCGCCTCGGCTCGAGCAACAGCCACCAGCCTCCTGAAGCTCGCGACCGCCTGAATTACAACCCAAGCGTCGCCGTCGCCTCGCACGCACACACGATTAAGACCTGCACGGGCTCTCGATGAGATAAGATACCTGCTTCCAGATCGTTGCCCCACGAACCATCCACCTCTCGGTCCTCCCTTGCCAACAACGCATCCGCACGAGCGTCCGGTACAATTTAAACACCCCGGTACGAGGGGTTGACCCGGCCACCTCGGGCGGTTTTGGTGTCCCGTTCTCATGCTGACTATTGCAGATGTTTCTAAGTCCTACGGCACCCGCGAACTGTTTTCCGACGTCTCGCTGTTCATCGCGCGCACCGACCGTCTCGGACTGATCGGGCCCAATGGCGCAGGCAAATCCACCCTCTTCGGCCTCATTCTCGGTGAGGAAAAACCCGACACCGGCACCATCGAATGGGAACGCGGCGCCGACTTCGGCTACCTGCCTCAGGAAAGCGCGCCCGCCGGCGACGAAACCATCCTGCACATCGCCACCAGCGGCAAACAGCTCGAACCCAGCGACGACAATT
>JAQSWS010000133.1 GCA_029266495.1 Rariglobus sp.
CGATACCCTGGATTTCACCCTGCAGCACCGCTTTGGCATCGGTGAACGCAACGACGTGATCTGGGGGCTCGGCTATCGATTTATCAACGGCAAGGTCGCGCCGACCAGTGCCTTTATTTTGATCCCGGATTCCACGTTCGACCAGCAGTTGTTCAGCGCATTCGTGCAGGACGAGATCCAACTCGTGCCGGACAAGCTTACGCTGACCGTGGGCACCAAGCTCGAACACAACGACTATACCGGGTTCGAGATTCAGCCGAGCCTCCAGCTCGTGTTCAAGCCGGCGGAAAAGCACACCCTGTGGGCATCCGTTTCCCGCGCAGTGCGCATGCCCAGCGTCCTCGAAGCCGGGTCGGCCTTTAACATCTTTTATGGAGCGCCGATTGTCGGACCCGGCGGTGGCCTCTATGTGCCCACCTTGGTGGGCAATCCGGACGTGGCCTCCGAGCGACTGTGGGCCTATGAAGCCGGCTGGCGTGTCCAGCCCACCGCGCGTGTGAGCGTGGATGTGGCTCTGTTTTACAACAACTACCAGGACCTGATCACGGTCGGAGACGTCTCTAACTTTGTGCCGGGCGTGCCGGTCGGTTCCGCCGAAATTCCCTGGTCCAACGACAGCTCGGGCTGGACCTACGGAGGGGAAGCCTCCGTGACGGTGTCGCCCACCGACAACTGGCGGCTGACCGCGGCCTACAGTCTCCTCATCGCCCACGTCGAAGGACTCGAGCCCTTCGCCGAAAACAGCGAACGCAGTGCTCCCAAAAACCAGATCAGCCTTCGGTCTGCCTACGATTTCAGCCGGCGAATCAGCCTGGATGGGCAACTTCGCTATGTGGATCCGATCCTTGGTGTCCCTGCCTACCTGACCGCCGATCTCCGGCTTTCCTACCGGCCCAATGATCACCTCGAGTTTGCCCTCGTGGGACAAAACCTCTTCGACCCCCAGCATCCCGAGCAGGCCACTGCGGCGTTTGTCACCACCTCGGAAGTTCCTCGCGGTTTCTACGGCAAGATCACCTGGACCTTCTAACCGTGATGAGCACGCCCATGCCCAAAAGAGCCCAAGTCGCCACGGAACCCGCGGGAGGGGGAGAACTGCGTCCGGTGTTCGGCCGCCGGAGCATGCTCCTGGTCTTGCTCGGCCTGTTGATCTTCGGCGGCCACACCGTGTTCGCCGCCCCTGCGATCTCCAAGGAGTATCAACTCAAGGCCGCCTTCCTCTACAACTTCACCAAGTTCATCGACTGGCCGCCCCAGCGGTTCTCCAGCGAAACGAGTCCCATTGTCATCGCTGTATTTGGAAAGAATCCCTTCGAGGGGGAGTTGGAGAAACTTGTGAACGGCCGCTTGGTGAACGGCCGCGCCATCAACGTGCGCTTCATCGAGTCCGCCGCCGACATCCCGGCCGCCCATATCGTGTTTGTCGCCGCGGGGGAGGAGGCCCGCCTGGACGCTTCCACCTTCGGAGAGGCGGGCGTCTTGACTGTCGGAGAATCGGCCGAGTTCGCCGATCGCGGCGGCATCATTCGTTTCACGCTGGTTGACGAAAAAGTCCGCTTCGAGATCAACCAGGCCTCCAGTGAAAAGGCGGGCCTCAAGCTCAGCGGCCAGCTGCTCAAGCTCGCCACGGTCATCCGCAAAGCGCCCTGACCGGGTTTCAAGACCATGCAACGTCTCCAAAACCTTCCAATCAAGCGCAAGCTGACCGTGATCAGCATGGTCACGAGCGGTGTCGCGCTGTTGCTGACCTGCGCCACGTTCATGGTCTACGAGCAGTTCACGGTGCGCAGGCATATCATCGACGACTTGAAGACGACCGCCGAGATGATCGGCTTCAACAGCGCCTCCTCGCTTTCTTTCCGGGACGACGATTCGGCCGTGCTGACGTTGAAAAGCCTGGCCACGCAGCCGCACGTCATTCGCGGCTGCATTTACGACACCGAGGGCAAGGTCTTTGCCACTTATCTCCGCAACCCGCGGCCCTCGGTGACCTGGCCTGCGGTGAGGGGAACCAATGCGACATTGAATCGTGATTCATTGGAGCTCTTTCACTCCATCCAGTTCTCCGGTGAAACGATCGGGACGGTTTATATCGAGTCCGACCTGGGTGAACTGCATGAGCGCTGGTGGACCTACATAATCATTACCGGAGGAGTTCTGCTTGCCGCCCTGCTTCTCACCTGGGTCATCTCCACGCGGTTGCAGCGGATTATCTCCGAGCCCATCGCGCGACTCGCGGCCATTGCCGGGATGGTCGGAGCACAAAAAAACTACGCCTTGCGCGCGATCAAGGGTGGCGACGACGAGATCGGCCGCCTCATCGACGGGTTCAACGACATGCTCGCGCAGATCCAGGCCCGGGATGCCGAGCTCAACGCCGCCCACAAGGATCTTGAGCAACGCGTCGAGGCTCGCACCCAGGATCTCCGCGCCAGCGAGGAGCGCATCCGGCTGATCGTGGACACGGCGTTCGACGCCATCGTCACGACCGATGCCGACAACCGGATCATTGCCTGGAATCACCAGGCGGAAACCACTTTTGGCTGGACCCAGGACGAGGCGATCGGGCGCGATTTTTACGAGATGATCATCGCTCCCATCGATCGGGACGCCTCCCGGCATCGCGTGCGGCGCTTCCTCGATTCGAAGGACAAGGAAGCGCTCAACAAACGCCTCGAACTCACCGCACTTCATAAAGAGGGGCGCGAATTGCCCGTCGAATTCGCGTTGTCCCCCGTCGAGGTCGACGGGACCATTCTCTTCAGCGCGTTTATCCGCGACATCACCGAGGCCAAGCGCGCCGAGGCCGAGTTGCGGCAGATCCACCGGCAGTTGCTGGACACCTCCCGGCAGGCCGGCATGGCGGAGGTGGCCACCGGAGTCCTTCACAACGTGGGCAACGTGCTCAACAGCGTGAATGTCTCGGCGACCCTTGTCGCCGACCAGGTGCGCCGTTCCAAGGCGCCGAACGTCGGAAAACTTCGCGATCTTCTCGATCAACACCGCGACGACCTCGGCCGTTACCTGACCGAGGATCCCAAGGGTAAAATCATCCCGACCTACCTGGGCACGCTGGCTGACGCGCTCGCCACCGAGCAAAAGACCATCATCACCGAACTCGAAAACCTGCACAAAAACATCGGCCATATCAAAGACATCGTGGCCATGCAACAAAGCTACGCGAAGACCTCCGGCGTGGTTGAGACCGTTTCCGTGCCCGACCTGGTGGAGGACGCCTTGCGCATGAACGCAGGTTCGCTTGCCCGCCACGATGTGGACATCTCCCGCGAATACGACGGACGTCCCGTGATCACGGTTGAGAAAAACAAGGTGCTGCAGATTATCGTGAATCTCGTCCGCAACGCCAAATATGCCTGCGACGAATCCGGGCGCATCGACAAGCTCATCACGCTTCGCACGGGGGTGGAGGAATCCGGTGTCACCATCTCGGTCATCGACAACGGGGTCGGCATTCCTCCGGAGAACCTCACGCGTATTTTTGCCCATGGTTTTACCACGCGCAAAGAAGGACACGGGTTCGGTCTTCACAGCGGCGCCCTGGCCGCCAAGGAGCTCGGAGGCACCCTGGCCGTCCACAGTGACGGGCCGGGCAAGGGCGCCCGCTTTACCCTCAAACTTCCTTTTAGTCCGGGAGCCGATCAGACATGAGCACGCGCCAATTCCAATTTAAACGACTGCGTTCGTGCCGGGCCGGTGTCTTCACGCCAGAATGGCGCCTCAAGGTGGAATGGTCTCTCCGATGAACATCGCACCCGTTGAAAACGACCGGCAGGTTCCGGATGCGGAAAATTTACCCGGCGAAGAGGAGCCGGGCGGCCCCCTGCCACGCACCCCCGTGATCCCCGGTCCCAGCCGGCGCGGCAGCGAACACATCACGTTTCGCATCCTTGCCTTCCTGGTGCTGGCAATGGCGATACTCCTCGGCTCGTTTATTTTTGCCTTCCATCGCGAGCAACAGAAGCAGTCCTCCCGGTCGATGGAACGTTCCGCCCAGGAGGTGCAGGGCCTGCTCCGGGTGGAGCAGGCGCAAAAGGTCGCGGTGATGGCGACTACGCTCCAGGCAATCACGAATGACGGGCAGCTTGCGGAGGCATTTATCGCCCGCGATCCCGATGCCCTGCTCCGGCGCGCCCAACCGTTGTTTGAAGCGCTCAGTCGCGAGCACCGGATCACTCACTTTTATTTCCACACTCCTGAGCGGGTGAACCTGCTGCGTGTGCACCGGCCCGGGCAGCGGGGCGACACGATCAATCGTCTGACGCTCCGCGAGGCCGAGCGGACGGGGGAGATGGCCTCGGGTATTGAGCGCGGGCCGATCGGCACCTTCGTCCTGCGGACCGTGCTGCCCTGGCGGCACGAAGGACGGTTGCTGGGCTACGTTGAACTCGGCGTGGAATTCGAGGATGTCGTCCGTCGCATCCATGGCCTGTTGAATGTCGATTTCGTGGTCGCGGTTTATAAGCAGTTTCTCGATCACGAGCAGTGGAACCGCGCGCTGAAAACCTATGGCCGCCAGGCCTCATGGGATGAATTTCCGACGACGATGGTGATGGACAAGACCGTGGAGACGATTCCGCTGCCTGTCGTGGAGTATCTGGCGGATATCCGGACTGAAGGCCGCGGGATCAATCACGTCACCTCCTGGAACGAGCTCGATCTGCAGCTGGTTTTTTTACCGCTCGCCGATATGAGCGGCCAGATGCTGGGCGAGCTCATCGTGTTGCGGGATGTCACGAGTTCTGTGGCGCAGGCGCGTTCGTCCATTCGGTTCGTCATCCTGATTTGCGTGACCGTCGGCGCGGCGCTTGCCGGGTTGTTTTATCTTTTCCTCACGCGGGTGGAGCAGGATCTGGCGGGGAGGACCGCGAAGCTCAAACTCGAGATCATCGAACGGCAGCGGGTCGAGGCGGAGCTTCGCAGCACCCACGAGGAGCTGGAGCAGCGGGTCGCCGACCGGACTCGTGAGCTCAAGGAGGCCAACACGGGTTTGAACGCGGAGATAGCCTCCAGGGAGAAAGCCCAGCAGGAGTTGGAAATCATCCACCGGCAGTTGTTGGAAACCTCGCGTCAGGCCGGCATGGCCGAGGTCGCCACCGGGGTGCTGCACAACGTGGGCAACGTGCTCAACAGTGTGAACGTCTCCGCCACTCTCGTGGCCGACCAGGTCCGCCGTTCCAAGGCGCCTAACGTCGGCAAGCTCCGCGATCTCCTCAACGAGCATCGCGCCGGTCTGGGGCATTACCTGTCCGAAGATCCCAAGGGTAAACTCATCCCGGACTATCTGGCCACGCTGGCCGACGGGCTGGACAAGGAACAGAAGTCGATCATCGCGGAACTCGAGAGCCTGCGTAAGAACATCGACCACATAAAGGACATCGTTTCGATGCAGCAAAGCTACGCGAAGACCTCGGGCGTGGTTGAAACCGTCTCCATTCCCGACTTGATCGAGGACGCCTTGCGCATGAACGCCGGCTCGCTTGCCCGCCACGATGTGGACGTCGCCCGCGAATATCACGCCCGCCCGGTGATCACCTTGGAGAAAAACAAGGCGCTTCAGATCCTCGTCAATCTTGTGCGCAACGCCAAATACGCCTGTGACGAGTCCGGCCGGATCGACAAGCTGCTCACCATACGCACCACGGCGGACGACCATTGTGTCCGCATTGCCATCGTCGACAACGGCGTCGGCATCCCGTCCGAAAACCTCACGCGGATTTTCGCCCACGGCTTCACGACCCGCAAGGACGGCCACGGCTTCGGGCTGCACAGCGGCGCTCTGGCCGCGAAAGAGCTCGGTGGCTCCCTCACCGTGCACAGTGACGGGCCGGCCACCGGCGCCACCTTCACCTTGGAACTGCCCTTCAAGCCGGAACCGTCAAAGCCATGAACGCCATACGCTCCGAAAAAAATCTCCGAATCCTGGTGGTTGACGACAACCGCTCGATCCACACGGACTTCCACAAGGTGCTCACCGCCCCGGCCGAAGCCGCCGAGGCGGATTCCATGGAAGCGTCGCTTTTCGGTGAAACCGCCGGCGAGCACCAGGCGATCCATTTCGAGGTCGACTCGGCCTATCAGGGAGGCGAGGCGGTGGAGATGGTTCGCAAGGCCTGCGAACAGCAGCGGCCCTACGCCCTCGCGTTCATGGATGTAAGAATGCCGCCCGGACTCGATGGCATAGAGACCACCGCGGCCGTCTGGGCGATCGATCCCGACATGCAGATTGTCATCTGCACCGCCTACTCCGATTACTCCTGGGATGCGATGATCCGAAAGCTGGGCCATTCGGACAAACTGCTTATCCTCAAAAAACCCTTTGATAACGTGGAGGCGCTGCAACTCGCCGTCGCATTGACGGAGAAGTGGCACCTGGCGCAGCAAGCGCGCTACCAGCTGGCCAATCTTGAAAAACTGGTCGAGGAGCGCACGGGCGAACTGCGCGCGGCCAAGGAGCAGGCGGAGATCGCGAACCAGGCAAAAAGCGAGTTCCTCGCCAACATGAGCCACGAGATTCGCACGCCGATGAACGCGGTGATCGGGATGACCGGCCTGCTCATCGGCACCAAACTGGAGCCGGCGCAGCGGGAGTTTGCCGAGACGGTGAGGCACAGTGCGGAGAACCTGCTTACGATCATCAACGACATCCTCGATTTCTCCAAGATCGAGGCGGGCAAGCTCACCTTTGAAGCGGTGGACTTCGACTTGCTCGACGTGGTCGAGGGTTCGCTGGACATGCTCGCCGAGCGGATTCAAGGCAAGGACATCGAACTGGTCAGCTTCATCAAGCCCGAGGTCCCCGTGCGCCTGCGGGGCGACGCCGGACGCCTGCGGCAGATACTCCTCAATCTCATTGGCAACGCCGTCAAGTTCACCGAACACGGCGAGGCGGTCGTGCGTGTTTCCCACGAAGAGGAAACGGACACGCATACGATGTTGCGATTCACGGTGGAGGACACGGGCATCGGCATCTCCGCCGAGGCGCAGTCCCGGTTGTTCAACGCCTTCACCCAGGCCGACAACTCCACGACGAGAAAGTATGGCGGCACCGGTCTGGGTCTCGCGATTTCACGCCAGCTGGTGTCGATCATGCATGGCAAGATTGGCGTGCAAAGCGAGCCGGGCAAAGGGACGACCTTCTGGTTCACCGCCTGCTTTGAAAAACAAACGGGTGCGCCCAAGCCGGCGTTGCCCTCGCCCGACCTGAGCAGCATTCGCACGTTGATTGTGGACGACAACGCGACCAACCGGGAAATTCTTCGCCTGCAACTTCAGAGCTGGAGAATGCAGCGTGCGAGTGCCCCGGGCGGCGAGGAAGCCTTGCGCATGCTGCAGGAGGAGGCGGCCGCCGGTCATCCGTTCGACCTCGTGCTGCTGGACATGCAAATGCCCGGGATGGACGGCCTCGCCCTGGCCCGCGCGATCAAGGAGGACCCCATGATTGCTTCGACCCGGCTCATCATGTTGACGTCCCTGGGCTACATGTCCCGCGAGGATCTGGGCGACATCGGCATCGAGGCCCACCTGGTCAAGCCGATCAAGCAGTCGCATCTCTACAATTGCGTGATGGAGGTGATGGGACGGGCGCTCACCGAGGAATCATCCCAACCCGCGGCTGTTGTGCAGAACCCGCCTTCCTTGCCGCCCATGCGCGTCCTGGTGGCCGAGGACAACCAGGTTAACCAAAAGGTCGCGCTTGGTCAGCTCAACAAGCTGGGTTACATCGCCGACGTGGCGGCGAACGGCCATGAAGTCCTCTCCGCGCTTCCCCGCCTGCATTATGACGTGATCCTCATGGACTGCCTCATGCCCGACATGGACGGTTATGAAACCACGCGGGAGATCCGCCGGTTGGAGAATGACCCGGAGCGACCCTGTCCATGGAAAAGCCCGGTCCACATCATCGCGATGACAGCAAACGCCATGCAGGGTGATCGGGAATTGTGTCTTTCCGTGGGCATGGACGACTACGTCAGCAAGCCGGTGCGGCTTGCCGATTTGCAGGCGGTGCTCTCCCGGCTGCCTTCTCCCCTGACGGAGAAATTGCCGGTCGACTCGTCCGGAGCGGATGCCTCCGGGTGACCTGAGGGGTTCCGGCCGGCGCTGTTCGTAGTTGAAAACCGGTTACGGCGACAGGCGGAGGTGAAGTGTCAGCCGTGACGGTCCTCCGCGTGCAGCGCGACGATCTGCCGCAAGCGCTGCCCGATGGCCTCGGCGCGGGCGATCATTTCACCGGCTTCGCGCGCCGGCAGGCGGGCCTGGCAATGCCGGTGCCAGAGGCCAAGCCAGGCCTGGAAGTGTTTTTCCTCCAAACCGAGGGCGGCGTGTTTCCACGGCATCGCACCGCTGTAGAGCGCGGGGCCTCCAAGCGCACCGGACCAGAAATCGGCGATCTTTTCCAAATGCGCCGGCCAGTCGTCCACATGATTGCCAAAAATGGGGCCGAC
>JAQSWS010000036.1 GCA_029266495.1 Rariglobus sp.
CAGTCGAGATGCCGGCGCACCCGTTCGCGTCGAGACCGGTCAGGAGGATGGCGCTGACCGCCTGTGTCACGGTGTTGATCGCCGGCTTTGTCTTTTTTCACGGGATGAAAAACGACCTGGCGCCCGTCTTGGAAACCGCGAGCGCCGACGTGTTGACGCTCGCGCAAATGCAGACGCTGTTTCCCGGACAGCTCAATGCGGTGATAGAACGCGACGGGAACGTGCAGCTGGATCTGGCGGGCGGATCTTCGACTGCTGCCAGCGAGCAGCCCTTGGTTGTGCAACTCGAGCGCGGCGGTCACCGGTTGCGCGTGCTCAGCTACAGCGGGCGCAGCATCACGCTTGAGTTGAAGGAGGGGCGTTTGACCTTCGAGGCGTTGGTGACCAGCGGTGGCGACGTGGTGCTGTCGGGCGAGGATTTCGTCTGGAGTTCCACGCGGCCCGGAGTGCTCGCGGGTTACCGGGTCAACGCACAACCACTCAACACCGGTCTATGAAAACCGCCGTCCTCTTGTGCATGGGATTGATGGCGATCGCGTCCATGCCGGCTCGCGAAGTCATTTTGCTGGGCGCGCAGGACGTCCGTGATCCCGTGCCTCAATTCGCGGTCACGGCGGGGGGCGTGCTCACATTCGAGGTTTTGATTCCGGCCTCGTTAGATCGCTCCATGATCGCGGTCGGGTTGTGGCAGATCTCTGGCAGTCTGACTTTGCCGCTTGGCGATCCGGTTGCGGTGACGGAGCCGTCCGATGTCCACGGCATCACTCCGGTTCGACTGGAGTTTCCCGAGTTGGAGCGAAAGACCCGGGTGCTTGTGAAATTTACCACCAAGGACGAGCCTCGCACGATTCTCGGACTGGCACAGGTGCAGGTGCATCCGCCACTCGATTGGACTCCGATCGCTCGCAAGGTGAAGAAAGAGGGCCCGCGGCTGCTCGTCTTCGGCAGGAACGCCACTCTTCTCGACTTTCTTAAGGCTCGTGAAATCGAGTGTGCGGACAATGGAGAGAACCCGCCCGGGCAACTGGATCGCGATACGCTCACGCTCGGATCGATTTCGACAAAAGACTGGGAGGAGCGCAAAGACCGGATTTCAACCGATGGCGGGAGCCTGCTGGTGTTCGTTTCCGATTCAGATGCGCTGCCCGGCGTCCACAGGAGTCCGGCCGGTGAGGGCGCTATCACCAAGATCACGCTGCCTGTGCTCGCGATGCTGGCGAACGATCCACGCGGCGAAGACCTTCTCTTTCAACTCATCGAACAGCACCTCCATTCCGCGCCCGCCGCGAATCCCTGAAAATCACATGAAAACCCTACTCATCACTCGCATCTTTTTCGTGCTCGGCCTTGTCGGCGCGGGCTGTCTGCCCTCCATCGTGTTTGCGCAAACACCGGTCGAAGCCGCGCCGCTGCCGATGGCCGTGTTCGACTTCCAGACCACAGACCGTGCACTTGAGAAAAAAGGCGGCGAGGTAGCGACGCTGCTCAATGCCCGGCTCTCGATTTTGCCCGATGTGTTCCTCGTCGAGCGTCAGGAGATCGAAAAAATCCTCGGTGAACAAGAAGCCGGCATTTCCGGGGCGATCAGCGCCGATAACGCGGCGAAAATCGGCGCGCTTGTCGGTGCCAAGGTTCTTGTCACCGGCCGAGTGTTTGAATCGGGCGGCAAGGTTTACGTTGTTGCCAAGATCATGAGCGCGGAGACCGGCCGCGTTTACGGCGAACTGGCGACCGCGAAGGATTTCAACGCCATTGATCCGGCGGTCGAGGAGCTTGCGGGCAAGATCGCGCAGCTCACGAAAAAGCAGGCTCTGACGCTGGTGGCCAAGGTCGAGGATCCCGCCGCACGCATCGAACGCCTCAAGAAACTCACCGAAGGCAAAACGCTGCCGGCGGTTTACGTGAGCGTTGTCGAGCAACATCTGACGCGTGCGGTGATTGATCCGGCGGTGCAGACGGAGATGATGATCGTGCTCAAGGAAATCGGATTTCCAGTGGTGACCGTCGAGGAAGCCGCGAAGCTCACGGATGTCGTGGTGATTTCCGGCGAGGCCTTCAGCGAACTCGGTATGCGCCGCGGCAACCTTGTGTCGTGTCGCGCCCGGGTGGAGATCACCGTGACACAAGCCGCGACGAAGAAGCTGCTCCATGTGGATCGTCAGATGGACGTGGCCATCGACATCGCCGAGCACATCGCGGCAAAGAAATCGCTGGAGAACGCCGCGCTCAAGCTGCTCGACCGCATCGTGCCGCAGCTGGTGAAGTAGACGTCCGTCTGTTTCACCCCTCACTCAGTTCAAAAAGTCGATGTTTTTGATTCCTAAAAACGAGCAAAGAGTGGATCACCCTCACCGTGGCCAGAGACATCGAGTTTCTGATCCGCTGGAGTAGATAAATCGTCCGTCACGATGTTCACAGTTTGTGCGGTCATTACCGCCAAGGCTGCCACTGCCACATCCAGGCCCATGCGTTTCCGTCTACTCTTCATTGCGCTTCTTTTTTCTCCGTTTGCGGCGCCGTTGCCTGCGGCACCGCCCGATCCCGCCGCGCTGGCGGCGGCGATCGACGCGGCACTGATGGCCCGCGACCTGCCGGCGTTATGCGCGTTGGTGGACACCGAGGGACTGTCGGCCGAGGACCTGAAAAAGGTCGGGCCCGGACTGGCGGGCCTATGCCGGACATCTCACGCATCAAGGGTTCGATCAGGGCGCTTACCCTCTTCAATGATCTTCGGCTTACTCCGGAGGGATCTGAACTGTCGCCCAAAGCGCCCGCTGAATGGACGCATTATGCGGCGCAATCTCCTCTGGTTCGCGGAATCGTGACCCCAGCTGAACGCGACGCAGCCGCTCTCTTGTGCAACGCGGCCCGTATCCTTTGGACTGCGTATTATTCAATGGGCGGGCAAAACGGTAAGGGTGATCCGCATTTGATTCGGTTGCGGACGGAGGCACGGAAACTGTTCGAGCGTGAATGGCAGGCGCTCGCGTTGGATATTCGTCCGCGAGTTTTTGATCGTTTGCCGCCGGTGAACCGCGGGGGCCTAGCCACGCCGGTCCAACTGGATAATCTGCCGCTGGCGGGCTTTGTTCACGGTGCCCTCTGGGCGGAACGGGCCAAGGACCACGAGGCTTTCGTGCATAAGCTTTTGAGCAGCCAGATCGTCGGAGAAGGGCGGATTTATGATCTGATTCTGACTAGAAGCCGCTGGTCTGATCATTTACGAGTGGGGGCAAGCCCGTGAAGACGTTCGGAATCCGCAACCGTTTCACAACCGCTTGCTCATGCGGTAGCGGTCGAAGTCGACGCCGTTGCGTTCAACGCGTTCCGGCGTGTCGACGGTGTAACCATGACGCAGGAAAAAGGGGTGGCTGATCAGGCTTGCGGCCGTGTGCACGCGGGCGATACCGCGCCGGAGCGCCTCGCTTTCCAGCGCATCCAGCAGGCGGCTTGCGCGCCCCCGGCGTGAGGCGCGGGCGCGACAATAGAGCAACGATATGTAATCGGGCGGGTCCAGCACGGCGAAGGCTTCGATGTCGTCATTGGTTTCGATGACGAGGCGGTAGCCTTGCGCGAGCATCGCGGCGAGGCCGTCGCCTTTTTCGGCGAACGCGGCCCAGGCTTCCACTTGCGCCGGCGTGTAGAGCGTCGGCGCGATTTGTCTTACGGCTTCGCGATACACATCGACGACCGCCGGCAGGTCTTCGGGACGATATTCACGCAGGACGGCTTCGGGCTTCATGGGACGTTTGACTGGCTATGGATATCAAGGGGTGGCGGGTTTGCGATCTTCGCGGGCGGTTTGAGAAACCGCGAGGCCATGCGAGAGGGGACAGGCTACGGGGCCGGAACGAGCCGGACAATGTAATCGGGGGTGTCCGGCCCCGGGATCTCCAGGGCAACATAAAGACAGCCATCGGGGCCGGTGATCATGTCACGGACACGACCGAGGCTTTTGAGGATCAGTTCCTCGTGAATGACGCGGTCGCCTTTTACCTCGAGGCGGCGGAGTTCCTGCTGCCCGAGTGTTCCGAGGAAGAGGTGGTTTTTCCACCGGGGGAATGCATCCCCGGTGTAGAAACGGATCGGGCTCACCGCGATGGACGGGGTCCAGTGGAGCACGGGTGGCTCCAGTCCTTTTTTTTCCGTGAGGGGCGAAACGGGCGTGCCATCGTAGTTCATCCCATGCGTGACGAGGGGCCATCCGTAGTTCCCGCCGCGGCGGAGGTAGTTGAGTTCGTCGCCTCCGCGCGGGCCGTGCTCGGTTTCCCAGAGTTCGCCGGTTTTCGGGTGAACGGCGAGCCCCTGCGGGTTGCGATGGCCGTAGCTCCAGACCGACGGGAGCGCGCCCGGGGTTTTGACGAAGGGATTGTCCGGCGGAATGCCGCCATCGGGCAGGAGGCGGTGGATTTTGCCATTGGGGAGGGCGAGGTCCTGTGCCTGGCCGACCTGGCCGCGTTCACCGAAGGAAAAAAATACGTATCCGTCGCTGAATACAACACGGCTGCCGAAGTTCACCCCGAGGCTGGTGTAGCTGTCGCGGGGTGCTTCGAGGAGGGTTTCCTGGTCGGTCCAGCGACCGTCGCGCAGCCGTCCGCGGACGAGCTTGGTGTTGCCGGTGTCCTCGGGACCGGGATCGCTCAGCGTCAGGTAGAGCCAGCCGTTCGTTGCGTAATCGGGAGGAACGGCCACGGAGAAGAGTCCTCCTTCGTCACGCACCCAGACGGGCGGCGCTCCGGCGACGGGCCGGGTGGTCCAGAGGCCGTCCTGCTGCCTCGCCACGAAAATCCCCCCGGTGCGTTGGGTGAACAGGAGGTGTCCGTCCGGGAGGAAGGCGAGGGACCAGGGCACGTCGAGATCGTCGACGACCTTTTCGATGCGATAGGCGTGGTGCTCGCTTGCCTGGACTCCGGAGGGGAGCGCGCGGGCCTGGTGCACGGCGGGATCGATGCGGCGTTTGGCGGTTTCGCGGATGAAAACGACGAGAGCGCGTGTTTCGGCGTCGTTCAAGGCCGCGGCAAAAGCGGGCATGCCCGATTTGCGATCCCCTTGTCGAATGATCCGGGCGAGACCGGCGTCGTCCCGGGCATGACGCCAGGTGGGATCGATGAGACTGGAGGCTTTGTTTCCCTGGAGATCGGTGCCGTGGCAATTGGCGCAGAGGTGTGCGTAGAGCGTGGCAGCGTCGCGATCGGGCGGGGACGCGTGCACCACGGGCAGCAGCACGGAAGCAAGACAGGGAAGGAAAAAACGCATGGAAAACGGGACGGGATCAGCCCCGCGACATGGACCTGAAGATGCAGATGTAGTGCCGGAAAGAGCTACACCGGCTCGAAGTAATCGAGGTCCTTCCCGTGGGTTTCCTCCAGTCCGTGGAGCGCCCAGAGGGCGAGCGCGATGCATGCGCCGCCGACGATCATGGCGCCGGGGAGAAGGCCGAAACGGTCTTTGCAGAAGGTGAAGCCGAGCGTGATCGGCACGACCGCGCCGCGCACGAAATTGGGCACCGTGGTGGCCACGGTGGATCGCAGGTTGGTGCCGAATTGCTCGGCACCGATCGTCACGAACACCGCCCAGTAGCCGATGCCGACACCGAGTCCGAAGATCACGGTGTAGAACCAGCGTGACCCCGCGTCGGCGGAGAGGAAGTAGGCGATCGTCCAGGCCACGGTGAGCAGGATGAAGCCGAGCACGACCTTGCGACGGGAGCCCATCCATTGCGTGAGCAGGCCGCTGGCAAGATCGCCGAAGGTGAGGCCGAGGTAGAGGATGGACACCGCATAGGCCGCCTTCACCTCGCCGGAAATGTTGAGCGCCCTGGCGAACTCGGGGGAAAACGTCACGAGCACCCCGACGACAAACCAGCTTGGCAGGCCGATCAGGATGCAGCGTGCATATTTCGAAAACCGCGACCACTTCGTGAAGAGGGAAAGGAAGTCCCCGCGTTTCACGTGTGGCGCCGCCGCCTTCAGTTGTTTGAACATGCCTGACTCGGCGACGCTCACGCGAAGAAACAGCAACGCCAGGCCGAGGCCGCCGCCGATGAAGTAGGACGTGCGCCAGTGCACGAGTTCCGCGACGAAGCCGCCCACGACCGCGCCCATCACGCCGATCGTCGCGACCAGGGCGGTGCCGTAGGCGCGACGTTCCTTGGACAGCACTTCGGAAACGAGGGTGATGCTGCCGCCGAGTTCGCCGGCGAGACCGAAGCCCGCGATAAAACGCAGCACGAGGTAGCTCTCGAACGAGGTGACAAAGCCATTCGCGATGTTCGCGAGCGAATAAAGCAGGATGGAACCGAAAAGCACGGTGAGGCGGCCGATGCGATCACCGATCACTCCGAAGACGATTCCGCCCAGGAGCATTCCGATCATCTGCCAGTTGAGGAGGCTGACGCCGCTGTTCACCAGCTCCGCCTCCGGCACGCCGAGTTCGAGCAGGCTGGGCCTTCGAAGGATGGAGACCAGGGTGAGGTCGTAGATGTCGACGAAGTAGCCGAGCGCGCCGACGATGACGGCGGGCTGGAGGATTTCGCGAACGGTGGATGATCGGGCGGCGGGGGCGGGCGGCATGCGGATAGTGCGATAGCAAGAAGCGGCCGAAGGAAAGATGAATCCGACCCGGGCGGTGCACCCCATCGCATCCGATTCGGATGCCAGCGAACGGGGCGTTCCTATCAAGCCGCCCAAGGGGAGATTTCGATGGTGGAGGGAACCAGAACAGGCGGAACCTATCTTAAGGGGAAACGATGTTCGCTGGCGGGAAACCTGCTGGAGTCCATGCCGACCTGATTGATCATTTCTTGCAAAAAAGCTTTAAAATCAACGCCCCGCTTACAGCGTCCTATTGAACTATGGCAGACATCCTATCACCGGCCTGCGTCGCACCGCCCGTTGCCCCTGCTAAATCACCCGCCTTGGATGGAGAAGCGGTTTTGCGAGACAGCCTTCGCCGCTGTTCGCCTGCGACCATTGATGCGGCGCTCGCCTATCGGCGAACCGGCGACACGACGCACCTCGCCCCGATCATTCTTGGTATTTTCGAGCGTTTTGTGGAACCGGACCTGAGGCCCCGTTTGCAGGCCCCGGATAGTGATGATCTCCGCGTGATCGAGGATCTGGGACTCGATTCCCTCACCATGATGGAAATCGTCATGCTGGTCGAGGAGGTCACCCAGACTCGCATTGAGAACGAGGAATTGCGCGGGCTGGTCACCATCGGGGACATCAAGACGTTTGTCGATTGCCGGGCCCGTGGCGTGCAGCCTCCCGCCCCGGCGCGGATGATTTCAGGTGACGAGGTGCGTGCGATCATGCCGATCCAGGCTCCGTTTTTGTTTTTGAATGATGCTCGTGTGGGACCCGCCCAAGCGACGGCGAGCTATCGCATCACCGGCCAGGAATTTTTTCTCGCAGGTCATTTCAAGGACAACCCGGTGATGCCGGCCTCCATCATGCTGGAGGCGCTGGGGCAGCTTGGCGTGCTGCACCTGCTCGCCGGCCTTCCCGTGGAGGAAGGCAAGGTCGTGGGCACCTCGACGATCTTCTTTGCCTCGACCGACGGCGTGCGATGCTCGCGCGTTTGCAAACCCGGCGATGTGCTCATGCTCACGCTCAAGCCGAAGCGCGTCAAAGCGCCGCTGGCGGTCTACATGGGCAACATTCGCGTGGGACAGGAAAAAGCCGTGGTCGCGGAGGAGATCACCCTGACCTTCGGCCTGGTCGACGCACCGGCTCCCGTTGTTGCCGAACCGGCGGCGGCTTCCGTGGCTGAGGCGCCGGCGAGCGCCTCGTAACAGGCTGAGGACACTTTTGGGCTTTATCAGCGACGCTCTTCGCGTCGAGCATGACGCCTGTAACGTCCCCATCTCCCATGCCGCGCGTTTTCATCACCGGATTAGGATTTATCACCAGCATCGGAAACACGGCGGATGCCGTTGAGCAAAGCTTGCGCGAACTGCGCCATGGCATGGCGCGCCATCCCGGGCTCGAGGCGGAGAATATTCCGGTGAAGGTCACCGCGCCGGTGCGTGATTTCCAGACTGATTCGGAGGACCCCGAGGATTGGGTGATCCCCGCGCCTTATGCGATCAAGCGCGAGCAATTGCGGAGCCTGAGTCCCAGCGCGCTTTATGCGATGTGCGGACTGCAGCAGGCGATCGCCGACGCGAAGCTGTCGCCCGAAGAGGTATCGAATGAGGACACCGGACTCTACGCGGCCTCGGCGGGCTCCCCCGCGATCATGACGCGCATGGTGAATCGCATGCACCAGCAGGGCGTCATGCGCTGCCCGCCACTGGGCATCGTTGCGAGCATCGCCGGCACGGTGCAGTTCAACCTGGTCGCCTATTTTAAGATCAAGGGAGCCTCCACCGGGTTCACCTCCGCGTGCGCCGCCTCGGCGCACGCACTGGGCTTTGCCTTCGATGAAATCAAACTCGGACGTCAAAAGCGGATGTTTGTCGTGGGTGCCGAGGACGGCAACATCGAGACCATCCTGCCGTTTGCGGCGATGCGGGCGCTCTCGCTCAACACCGACCCCGCGATGGCTTCCCGCCCGTTTGACAAGAAGCACGACGGCTTTGTGGGCACCGGCGGCGCGACCGTGCTGGTGCTCGAAAGCGAGGAGGAAGTGATGCGCCGCGGCGCGACGCCGTATGCCGAAGTGCTGGGTTGGGGGCAGGCTTCGGACGGGCACAACGTGGCGATTTCCCACCCGGAGGGTGCGGGCTTGGCGCTGGCGATGCGGCACGCGTTCAAAGCGACCGGCATCACTGCGGCGGACGTGGATTACATCAACGCCCACGCCACATCGACTCCCATCGGCGACGCTTCCGAATGCAAGGCGTTGCGCGCGGTGCTGGGCGAGCATGCATCGCGCGTCGCGGTGAGCAGCACGAAGGCGCTGACCGGCCACGGACTCTCGCTGGCCGGGGCGATGGAGGCGGGATTCTGCGCCCTCGCCCTCAAGCGCGGCTTCATCCCCGGTTCGGCGCACATCACCGAACTCGATCCGGCCTGCGATGGACTCAACATCGTGCGCACCACCGAATCGGTGCAGCCTCGCGTGGTGCTGAACAACAGCAGCGGTTTTGGCGGAGCGAACGTTTGCGTCGTGTTTAAAGCCGTATCCGGAGCCCGTTAAATCGCGTTGATTTTAAAGCCGCAAATCGCTCATTGAAAACGTCAAATACAGGTTTGTCACTTAATAGGTTACAAACCGGGTTGGTTTCGGACTTGTCGGTGGAGCCGGATGGGGGAGGCGGGGAAAAGGTGGGGGGGCGAGTGCGGCGCGGGTCCGGGGCGGTTGCGTATATTTTCACGACGTTTCCGAAAGCCACCGAGACGTTTCTCCAGCGCGAAGTGGCGGGGCTGCGGTCGCTGGGGGTCGAGTTGCGTCTCTATTCCATGTGGGGAGGGGGGGGCGAATTCGAGGGTCTGCCGGTCACGCGATTTCCCAAGTGGAGACTGGCGACGCTCGTCGTCCGGATCCCCTGGCTGGCGGTTTGTCATCCCCATGTAGTGATGGAACTGATACGCGGCGTTTGTTCGCGGAAGGCTCCGTCACGGCTGAACTTTTTCGAGAATCTGCTCGGGCTGGGTTTCGGGCTGGTTTACGCGAGGCATTTCCGGCGGTTCCGGCCGGCGCATGTGCATGCGGTGTGGGGGGGCGGGCCTGCGACCGCGGCCTGGCTCTTGTGGCGGCTTGACGGGCATCCTTACAGCGGTGCGGGGCATGCCTATGATCTGTATCAGGACGGCGGAGACTGGTGGTTGAAGGAGAAACTGGAGCCCGCGCTTTTTATTCACACCTCGACGGAGATGGGGCGCCGCACGCTGGTGGAGAAGGGGGTCGCGGACGAAAAAATCCACGTCATCCGGCGGGGATTGGGGACGCTGCCCCGACTCAAGCCCTTGCGCACGCCGCGCCGGCCATTGCGGTTGTTGTGCGTGGCGCGACTCGTGCCGAAGAAGGGGCTCGACCATCAGATGCGAATCTATGCGGCGTTGAAGGCGGCGGGGGTGGAGTTCGAGGCGCGGATCGCAGGAGAAGGACCGCTGCACGCGTCATTGGGGAAACTCGCCACGGAGCTGGGCGTGGCAAATGCGGTGGCCCTGCTGGGCCACCGTCCGCAGACGGAAATCATGGAGCATCTCGGATGGGCCGACGTGTTGCTGCACACCGGTGTGGTCGCGGCGGATGGCGATCGTGACGGGTTGCCCAACGTGATTCCAGAGGCGATGAGCGCGGGAGTGCTGGTGGTGACGTCTCCGGCGGCGGCCACGACCGAGGCGATCGCCGACGGTGAGACCGGACGCGTGGCCTTGCCGGAGAATGCTGGCGAGTGGGTCGCGATTTTGCGCGAATTGCGCGACGACGATGCCCAGGCGGAGCGGCTGCGCGCGGCGGCCCGGGCCTGGGTGGAGGCAAATTTCGACGCGGTGAAAAATGCCTCGAAGCTGGCCGGACTTTATGAGCGATTGATATCAGCAACATCCCTATGACGAACACATCCATCCAGGGAGGGACCGATCTGAAGCGAAGCGGTTGCCTGACCTTGGTGCAGGGCAATCGAATCACCGGCTGGGTGCGTGATGATGCGGGGGCGTCGGAGGTGGAGATCCTGGTGAATGGCCTGCCGATCACCTGTATCGAAGAACAGGAGAATGCCGGGATGCTTCCTAAAACCGGAGCGTCTGGTCGCCGCGGGTTTATCTTGAGCGCGCCGGCCGGCGCGCTGAACACAGGTGACGTGGTGGAGGCCCGGTTCAGGGATAATGGGCAGCCGCTCGAAGGGAGTCCCTGGAGGAACAACCTCACGATTATCGAAACGGGGAAGGCGGCCGACAAGGGGCTGAAAAGTCCGAGAAAACAAAGAACGCTGAAGCGCATGCGGAAGGCGTATGCCGCGGTTGCGGCCGATCCGGGAGCCCTGGCCCGGTGCCGGACGTTCACGCGGATGGTGGCGATCGTCGGGGCGATGAAATCAGGCACCACGGGCCTGCATCGCATCCTGGCCAGCCATCCCGAGATCGTGCGCAACGCCTTGGTCAAGGAGCCGGAGTTTTTTGCCAGGTGGAACCAGGACGAAAGAAAGCTGCCGGAACTTGCGGCGTATTTCGCGCAATATCCATTCAAGTCGCGCCGTCATCGGTATGCCTTGGATGGGTCGACCTCCTACAGCAAGACCCCGGCGTTCAGTGATGTGTATTCACGCATGCGGGAGTCGGGAGTGGAGTTTAAGTTCATCTACATTTTGCGTGATCCGCTGGACCGGCTGGAGTCGCATGTGAAGCATTCCATCGCCAATGGACGGTTCCGGTTGGGGAGCGATCCGCTGACCCGGCTGCATGTGGCGACGTCGTCCTACGCACAGCAACTGGATGAGTTGACGAGGTATTATCCGAGGGAGTCGGTCCTGCTGCTGTCGTTCAACGAGTTTATCGCCGAGCCCCAGCAAGTGACGAACCGGGTGCTGGCGTTTTTGGAATTGTCGCCTTTTGACGTGCGCAAAGCGGAACCGTTGTTCAAGCGGCTTCGAGAGCGGTTGCTTGCCCTGGTGCGGGGCAAATCCACATCGAAGTATGAGCCGCGGAACGTGAGAAAACTGCAGGTCGACGGTCAGGATTGGAGCCTCGACGAGGCGACGCGGCGCCGGGCTTACGAGCTGCTCAAGCCGGATGTGGAGCGTCTGGCATCCGTTTACGGCGTGGATGTGGACACCTGGTTCAAACGGGTGGCCGGGTATCGTCGCGCGGATGCGGCGGCCGGGACCGGGTTGCGGTGACGGGGTTCAGCTTTTTTTAAGGGCGTAGGCCATCGCCTCGCCGATGCGGTCGAGTTGCTCGTCGGTGTGGCCGGCGGAGATGGCCGTGCGGATGAGGTCCTTGCCGGGGGGCACGGCGGGGGCGATCGAGATGACGGTGAAGACGCCTTTTTCCAGGAGCGCCTGCCAGAACGCATAGGCGCGTTGTTTGTCGCCGAGGACGATGGGCACGGCAGGGGTTTCGCTGCCCCAGGTGTCGAGGCCGAGCGACTGGAGCATGGCAATGTAGCGGCGGGTGTTGCGCCAGAGGCGATCGAGGTGCTCGGGCTCGTTTTGAATGATGTCGAGCGCCGCCGAGGCGGCGGCTGCCTGCGATGGACTGAGCGAGGCGCTGAAGATGGTGTGTTTGCCATGCGTGCGCAGGTATTCGATAAAATCGCGATCCCCGGCGACGAAGCCGCCGGTGCTTGCGAGGGATTTCGACATGCTGCCGCAGAGGATGTCGACCTTGTCGGTGAGGCCGAAATGATCGGCGGTGCCGCGGCCCTGACGACCGAGCACGCCGAAGCCATGCGCGTCGTCGAGAACATTGAAGCAACCGTAATCGCCGGCAACCGAGAGCAGGGACGGGAGGTCGGCGATGTGGCCTTCCATCGAGTAGACGCCTTCGATGACCATCATCTTGGGAGTGCCGGCGGGCACGCTGGCGGCGACGGTGCGCAGGTCCTCGGCGTTGTTGTGCGAAAAGCGTTCGACCGTGGCGGAGGAAAGGCGGATGCCGTCCCAAAGGCAGGAATGGATGTTTTTGTCGGCGAGGATGACGTCGCCTTTTTGGGCGAAGGCGGCGATGCCGGAGAGGCAGGACAGGTAGCCGGCGGCGTGAATGTGGCAGGCTTGCTTGCCGAGGAAGGCCGCGAGTTTTTCCTCAAGCTCGACATGGTAGGCGCGCGAACCGTTGGACACGCGGGCGCCGGTGGGGCTGGAGCCCCACTTGAGCAGGGCTTCGCGAGCGGCCTCGATAACCTTTGGGTGGAAGGAGAGCCCCAGGTAGTCGTTGCTCGCGAGCATGATCAAATCGCGGCCCTGCAGGCGCACGGTGGTGCCCTGTTGCGCCTCCATCGCGTGATAATAAGGCGCGTAGCGCAGGCGGAGCTTCGTGGCGGAGTCGGACTTGCAGCGGTCTGCGATCGTGGAGGGGCTGCGGGAAAAAAGTGAGAACGCCATCGGTGAGGATTGTGCAGGGAGTTGTGGGGATGGAGCGGGACAGGCTCAAGTGCCTACTTTGCCGTGGCGGAAGCGGGGACGGGCTCCGGTTCCGATCCGGGGCAGGGTCGCAACTCCGGTTGAGCGGGGTCGAGGATGAAGGAGGCTTCGTTTTCGAAGGCGAGGCGGAGCCGTCCGTCCTGGAGGAGAGCGGCCCGGATTTCCGGGGCATCGCCGGGTTGGAACAACCAGGCGTTGATCACGGTGCCGGTGACGTCTTGATGATGGAGAAGGGCGGGCGCCGGTTCACGGTGGTTGAAACGTGCACTGAACCATCCTTGCGGCGCGGGGAGGGTGCGGCCAACGGCGAGTTCGGCGAGGCCGCGGGAGGCGTTTGTAAGGAGACGCAGACGAAGCCGGGATTCCGCGTGCCTGATCCGAAGACCGCCGGCCGGATCCGGATCCGCCGGCAGGGCGCACCCCGGGTGCCAGTGCCACTGCGTCGAGAGACGGTGGGGGGCGAAGGTGACGACGCGGTCGAGGACGATCCATCCGAGGTCATCGAGGTGAACCACGATGCGCCGCCAGTCGGCCGCACGTGGATTCCCATCCAGGGCGAACACGCCATCCCCCCAGGCGAGGGTATGGCGGCTGGCGCGTTGAAACGTTGCGCGTCGTGGTGCGGAGGAGACGGCGCGGGGTCCCTGGTCGCACGCGCGGTGATCGAGCAGAAGGATGTTATGGGCGGCGGGTCCGGCGAAATAATCACGCCAGGGCCCGGGGGCGTAGGTGTGACGGCCATTGTCCACGAGAAACTCACGGGTCCCGAGGGCGAGGGTGAATGAAAGAAAGTCGGCGTGGTCGTGGTCGGTGCCCCGGGGGCCCGCATCGAAAAATCCCCAGAGGCGGTTGGCCGTGTCGCGAAAAACGGTCTGGCCGGCCCAGGCGAAATGCACCGCGTGACACGGAGGGCGTTCGGCGAGCGCGGGGGCTTGGCTGCGAAGGAGGCGGGCGTAGGGCTCGCGGTCGGAGTCGTTGTTGAGGGGGTTGAAACCGGCGGGCGTGGTGACATCCCGCACATAGGCCCAGAGCCGTTCGACGCGTGGAGTCCAGGCCGCCGTGAGATCGTCGCGCCGGGCTTCCCGCAAGGTGTCGAGGAGCTGCTGGTAGTTCAGGGTGACGATGCGTTGATAATGGCTGGAGAGCTCCTTGTATGCGCCATCCGGATACACCTGTTCACGATAGGAGCGGTCGAGGCGGTCGAGGCCGTAGGCGAGCCAGTCCGGGGCGGGTGGGTGGCCCGGCAATGACAGGGCGAGGCGCACCAAGGCCAGCATTTCGGTCACCAGATGGTTGCCCCCGAGCGCATGGTGGGCGCGGAGGTGGCGCCCATGGTCTTGAAGGCTGGCTTGAAACTGCGTCGTGAGGACGGAACCGGCCGCGGGATCTTCGAGGATCGCGCCGCGGAGCGGGAGCCATGAACCGAGGAGACGACGGGCGGCTTCCAAGGGGCGCCAGGCGTGTGAAAATGAGAAATGGCGCGGAGGTGGATTGGCGGCAATCCAGTCGCCGAGCGTGGTGAAAAGCGCGTCGCGATAGCGGGGATCTGCTGTGGTTTCCCAGGCGTGCCACAAATCGGGGAACCAGCCGTGGCGGTTAAAGAACCACGCCCATTCCGGATCGCGATTCGGACCGGTCCAGCGCCAGTCGAAACCCCCGTCCGGGCCGCGCGGCTGGCGCGCGCGGAGACCTTGCAGGGTGAAGGAGTCCTCGAGCGCGTCGGCGGCGGCGGCGTGAGACGTGACAGTGGGCACGGTGGGGCCGGACGAGGTGGATCATCAGGGAGCGGGACTCGCGGTGAGCCAGCTCACGATGGGTGTTTCGCAGAGGAGAAGCAGGCTCGCGAACGCCAGCCCGACAAGAGGGCGAAGGAGCTGCTGCCGGATGTAGTGCCCCTTGTAGCTGGGATTAAAGGTATCCCAGGTTTGGGCCAGGTTCGCAACCAGGATGCCCGCGTGGACGAGGGCCAGGACGAGCACGACGGTCCGAAGGATGAGTTGAGCAGGAGACATGGGAGTCGGATTGCCTCAACGGACAGACTAAAGGGCAACGGGTGCCCTAGGGAGGCGTTGAGGCGGGTTGCGAGGCTGAAGACGAAGGGCTGCCGTAGGTTTGATCGAGCGTCTGGAACAGGGTGAGAATGGCTTCCTGGCGGGCGACGCCCCGCTGGCTGGGAATGCCCCGGCCCTCGATTTCCAAGTGAGGCACTCCTGAAAACAGCCGTGCGACCCAGCCGGCAGCACCGAACTGATAGGCTTCGGGGGAGAGGGGACGGCGGGGGATATCCCAAGCCGATTCGGTCCAGAGATCCCATGGACCTGGAATACCGAGACGCCAGAACAGTTCTACTTTGGGGCGGCGGCCATAAGGAAAGTCCGGATGGAATGATTCAGCGGCGTCGCGGCGAAAAAGCAGCTGGGGCTCTTCCTTGGCGGGCGGGACGAAGTTGGGATCGAAAAGCCGCTGATTATCGAGAAGCCGTGCCATGGGAACGGCGAAATATTTCAACCAAGGGCGGGCAGTGACATCGGCAACCAAGCGGCCCCATGCGGTGGTCGTAAAAAAGCAATTGCCGTCGAAGGGAAGCACCCACTTGGCGCGGGGGCGACCGTCGGCAAGCGCGGCGTTGCGCGCACCATTGTTGTTCATCACGTAGAGATTCTTCAGGCGATGGGCGGCGCCGAGCAGACGGTTTTTTTTCTTCTGACTGAGCTGGGAGAAGCGCTGGCTGGAAAAATAATCGGGGCTTGGCAGGCAGGTCAGATCAAGACCCAGGCGGATGTATTCGTCGGCGACGAAAGGCAGGTGGAGCACCGGTTGGTTGTGCTGTGCCAGCAGCGCAAGGACGGCGGCTTCCTGGGCGGAATCGGTGATGCGGTTGACGACCCAACGTTTCTCGCAATGAGCGAGGGCGGGCTCGTTTTCGAGGATGAAGCGAAGGTTGGCGAGTGACTGTCCTTCGCGATGGCGCGGCGGCAGATCGTTGCCGATGATCCGGTAGAGGACGAAGGTGTTGGATTGTTGCGAGAGGGGTGAACTCGCGTAACTCGCACGCAGTGGCGCTTCATCGATCCGAACATGATGGATGGCCGTTGTAAAATCAGGCTTGGGCAGCGGAAGAAGCGACCACGCTTGCTTGCGCAGGTTGTCGAGGAATCGGGAGCGGAAGGGCACGATGGAAACCGGTTTAGCGCATGAGGCTCAGGAGTAAATAAAGTCGTGGATCGCTTTTGCACGCACGGGCCACGTGTAGCGGGCCTCGAAATCGACCCGGGCCCGGGCACCGAGCCGCCGGCCGAGGTCGGGGTTCTGCCGCAGGGCGCTGATATGGGCGCAAAACCCGTCGACGTCCTCCGGCGGACAAAGCAGGGCGTTCACGTTATTCTGAAGGGTGCCGCTCAACACCGGTAGATCGGACGCAATCACGGGCCGGCCGGTCGCCATGTATTCAAACATTTTCAACGGCGAGGTATGCCGGCCGATGTCGGCCCCGCTACGAATGATGACCGAGCGCTGGTTCGGCAATAAAAGGCAGTCCATGCTTTTGAGCAGACCGATGGCTTCGCGATTGGTTTTGCGGCCGTAGACGAGGACATTGGCACCAGCCAATCCATAAGGCCGGCAATCTTCCCCGGACGGTCCGATGACATGAAAACCGACATCCGGCATTCGGGACGCACAGGCGGCGAGGATTTCCAGCCCCTTGCCTTTAAAGGCGCTGCCGGCATAGCCCGCATTAAACGCGAATCGGCGCTGCGGTTCCAACGCAGGCACGGTGAGGAGGGCGGGGTTGGCGGCCCCGCCGGCGACTAAAATGCCGGCTGCGGACAAGCCGGTTTTTTCGATGACATCGGCCTTCAGGCGTTCGGTCGTTGCGACAACTTTGAGCCCGGGTTCGAGGCGTCGGCGCCGGCGCAGCCACAAGGCATACGGTATAATCAACGGGTCGTGGAGCTCGACGATCGTTTTGAAGCCCAGTGAAGCGGCCACCCAGCCGACTTTTCCGCTGCGTGTATAAACCACCGAAGTCGCCGGTTGCCGGCGCAGCCAGGCTGCATAGCCCGTTAAATATAGATTGCTCCAATCCGTCGCGGGGCGGACGGCTATCAAGTGCGGGTTGCGGGGCGGGGGCAGTTCGAATCCTGCGAAGACAGCTGGCAGATCTTCGAGACGGCAGGGGCTTCTAAAAACAGTGGAAAACGATTCGAAGAGATTCGAAAACGCACAGGCCATATTGGCGGACTGGATGGCGTTGGCGGAGCCGGAGGGGATGATGGACCGGGTGGCATAAATAAAAGGGTGCTGCCGGGCTTGTATCATCGGGTGGCTTGGAGTTCCAAGCCGACCACCTTCAGGTTGTTATGCCTGTTTTCAATATGATAGTGGATGATATCCGAAAAATGGCCGTTCATGACTCCGTCGCAATACTTGGCGCCGGGTGTAAAGCAGCGCAACGTGAGCGAGTTGGAGAAAATGATTGCGAGATTGTCGAGTGCGGACGACGCAATGGAGGCGACTTCGGCGGGCAGGGCGGAGGATTCGATCAACGACAATTCCACCGGAAGGAGGTCGGGCCTGGACACGATAAATCCCAAGCCGGCGACATCTGCTAATTTTTCCGCCGACTCGTCCCGGTGCGGGCGGTAGACGACGCGGCGTTCTTGATAAAACTCTTTTATTTTCTGAAGGCTTTCCAAGTAACACTCCCGGGTGGTGAGTTTTTTTTCCACATGGGACATCCCGAGAAATAGAATTTCATCCCCGGTGGCGTGTTGTCTGCCGGCCAGGCGGGAGCGCCAGAATTCATAATGATGGGGGATGAGATGATCGTGGGGGGAGAGGTTGATGGCGTAATGGCTGAAAAACGTAAGGTGGCGAATGGGAGGAAGGGTTATCCCCGCCCACATTTTCAGCCGGAGCGAACGCAGGTCGTTATGCGGAAACATGGGCGCCAGCTTTGGATCCCGCGGATTGCGTCTGAAGCGTGCGATCTGGTGGGTGGCGGAGCCGTCGTCGAGCAGGACGATCCGTGCTGCCGGAAACTGGGCGGCCAGATGGCGGCATTCACGACTGCGGTAGTCACCGATGACAATTTCGTCGGGAGCGGGCATCGAGGACAGAATGCTCGCGAGTGTATGACTAAAGCGCCGGGCAGGCTTGCGCTCGCTGAGTGAATACCACCAGCCCTTTTCCCCCGGGACGACCGGGGCGACCCGGAGGGTGACGGAGTCGATCCCTGCGAGCAGGCGGCTCAGCAGGTCTGCTAACTGCGGCTTCCGCGCCGAGCAGAATACGATCGCGTAAACCTTCAGGGAGACGCCCTGGGTTTTTAAATAGTGGTGATATTCAATCGCGTTAAAGGCTTGAAGGGGGGACTTGACCGCAATCAGGACTGTTTGCGAAGTGACCATGGGCGGGCCTCCGGGGGTGGAATCGGGATTACGCGAGAGTTAATCGATCAGGGGTCCAGAACGACCCGGGCGCCGATCGCGATTTGATACAGGATGCCGGTGATGTCCTTCGCAAACTGGAGGTTCTTGGTGTCGGGCTCGGGCAGGACAATGATCTCATCGCCGGGCTCGGGGCGGTAGGAACGCGCGGATTTGCCCGTCAGCGCGAGATTCATGGTGGCGCCATTATTCTGGATGATAATGACGTTCTTTTCGTCGGCGGTGTCGGTATAGCCTCCGGCATTACGAATATAATCGGTGGCTTTGAACTTGCGCTGATAGGTCTGCGTATTGGGGAAACGGATTTCGCCGTAAACACTGACGAGCCGGGTGTGTGCGGGGACGTAGAGGATGTCGCCGTTCTCGAGGTGGATCGAGTCGCTCTCCGGGCGGGGGCCGAGGAGGATCTGACCCTTGGGCTCCACTTTGCGGGCGCGTTCGATGAATGCCAGGATGGTCTGGGTTTCGACCTGGCGGAGTTGAGCCTCCTCCAGTGAATCCGAGGGTGTGCTGGTGACACTGCGCGCAAGGTTGTCCAAGGACTGGTCAAGCATCGCCTTCTGGCGGGCGGCGACCGATTTGCGGAAGAGCTGGACGTTTTCGAGACTGGAGCGCGCGGCGGGGGTGATTCTTCCGAGCGCGTCTCCCAACGTGGAGCCATACGGAAGGACCAGACGGATTTCGCCGTCCTGTTCGCCCATGACGGAAACCATCAGGGAATGGGGGCGGCTGCGACGCAGGACGGTGATCAAATCGTTGGGCTTAACGACGAGCCCGTTCACCGCGTCGATTGCATGAACCTCCGCGTCGGAGCGACCGGGGGTGGAGCGCAGGATGCTGACGTGCGTGCTGTTGGGGTTGACCTGGGCCAGCTTGAGAAGATCCGCGAGCGGGATTTCGCCGGATTTAAATTCAAAGCGGGAGGCATTGAGGACCTCTCCGTTTAACTGCACGTAATGATGGCGGGCATTGACGAGCAGCGTGTCGCCATCGCGAAACTGGCTGCGATGGGTTTTTCCGGTGGCGAGGAAATCATAGAGATTGATGGACTCGACGACTTCGCGGTTACGGATGAGCGAGATATCTATATAACTGCCGCGGTCAGGGTCGATGCCCCCGGCCTTGGAGAGAAAATACAGCATGATGTCCGACGAATTTCCGCCGTATAGGCCCGGTTTTTGAACGTAGCCGGTGACGAAGACCTTCACCGGTTGGGCGGAGGCGAGGTTTGTATAGACGCTTACGCCCTTGATGTAGACTTGCTGGACACGATCACGGACGAAGCGGTCGAGTTCTTGATTGCGGACGCCGGCGACGGTGATCGGGCCGACTTCCGGAATGAAGATGTTGCCTTGCGCATCGACGGTGAGCGCGAGGGATGACTGAACGGAACCCCAGAGCATGACCTTTAGCTGATCTCCGACCGCTATTTCGTAGTCGGGGTTGAAGCCTGAAAAGGAAACCGACGTGAAATCACCCTTGAAAAGATGGGCGCCGAAAGGTGTCGGGGTGGCGGGCGCTTCTTCCACGACGACGGGGGAGACCTTGGGCTGGAGGACCTCCATGCTGGTCATTTCCTGGGCCACCGACGGGGTATTGGTCTGGATCGCCAGCTGTGCGGGAAGCATTGCCGGGGCTGCGAGCACCCAAGCTGCAAGAATGAAGCGGAGGAACGGACGTGGTTTCATAGGGGAGGGTTCAGCGGTCGATATGACACATGACGGAATCGTAGATCAGCCGGCCGAGCACGGTGACCAAGCCGAGGAGGGCGAGGGCCGTAAGAGTCCAGTAGCCCACGCGGGGATAGGTGGCGTCTTCCAGGCTCGACGGATGGGCGATCACGATGAGGGATCGGATATTGAGTGCGGCTTGGGCATGGGCGGATTGAAGGGCCAGCAACGCCGAGGCGTAGGTTTTGGCGGCGAACTCGGTTTCGATTGCGGCGTCATTGAACTTCATGATCTCACTGGCCAGCGGGGTGCCGCCCGGGGCCTGCCCGGCGAGGCGGGCGCGAAGGGTGGAAATTTCGGTGGTGAGCGCGTCGATGCGGGACTGCGTTTCAACCAACTGCGGGGCGCCGGCGGCGATGAAGGTCCTGCGGCCGGCGATCCGGGTGTTTTGCTCCGCGAGTTCGCGTTCCATGCGGGCGATCACCTCCATCAGGGCTTCGGAGTAGCGGGCGGGGTCCAGCTGGCCCGCGGTGTTTTGATAGAGGGTCAGCTTTTGCGTGCGGTCCTTGAACAGGGACTCGGCTTTGGCGACTTCGAGGCGGATGAACCCGACCTGCTTGTCGGCGAGCTGCCTGGAGACGGCGTTGAGCATGGCCTCGGACTCGGAGACGATGTGGTCCGCGAGGGCGAGGGTCTGCCCGGGTGAAAATCCGCGGGCTTCGACATGGAGGATCGAGCTGCTGTCCACGATCACGCGGACCATCCCGCGATAATAATCCAGGAACTCGTCGAATGACGCGTCCTTGGGAAGGCGTTGCCAGCGGTTGATCGAAGGCGACGAGTAGTGGTCGCGCAGCCGGAGATCCGCATCGAGGCGTTTGAGCATGTCGGGCGAGAGGATGTATTGCTCGATCATGTGCGAATCGACGTCCTTGCTGCGCAGGGCTGCGCCGAGCATCGCGCCGGCGGGGTCCGCGCCGGAGGGAATGTCGCTGCTGCGGGGCAGGACAACGACCGCGGCCTCGTAAACGGGCGTGTATAGGAAAACCCAATACGCGGCGAGCAGCAGCGTCGGGGCGATCACGAGGAGGAGCAGCCGCTTGAGGGCCGATGGAGGACTCGGGGAGGAGTGTTGCATGGCGGGATCAGTCGTCGGCAAAGGGGGCGATCGCTTCCTCGATGTCCTCCACGAGGGTGAGTTTATGGTCCTGAACGACGACGGCCACCTGGCAGAACTGGCGGATCGTGTTCATCTGGTGGGACACGAGGATGATGTTGTGTTTTTGATTCCGGGCCCGGAGCCAGGTCTTGCAGGTGTCGCGAAAACCCGCGTCGCCGACGCTGGTGATTTCGTCGAGGAGGAAGTAGTCGTAGTCAAAAGCCATGCAGAGGGCGAAGCCGAGGCGCACGCGCATGCCGGCGGAGTAGTTTTTGACGGGCTCGTCGAAGTATTCGCCGATGCCCGAGATCTCATGAACTTTTGCGAGTTTCTCGCGGATCGCCTCGCGTGAATAACCGTGGATGGAGAATACCACCCAGCAGTTTTCCCGGCCCGACATGACGGGCAGAAAGCCGCCGCGCAACGTGACGGGCCACGACAGGCTGCCGGTGGAGGCGATCCGGCCGCCGTCGGGCTGGTCGACGCCGGCGAGAAGACGGAGCAAGGTGGATTTGCCGGCGCCGTTGGCACCGAGGATGGCGACGTTGACGTCCGGCGGGATCGTCACGGAGGCATCTTGGAACACGGGGTGGAGGCGGCCGTTTCCGAGCCGGTAGGCTTTGTCCAAATGGGAGATTTTAATCATCCTGGAGCAGGCGTTTGTGGTTCAGGCGCATCGCCAGCATCCCCGCGGTGAGAGAGGCGGCCGCGCACACGGCGATGAAGTCGAGCCGCCCGTGCGACGTGTAGCTGTAGTAGAAGCAGCTGCGGGTGATCTCGGTCGCGTGCAGCAGCGGGTTGAGCAGAAAATAGGGGCGAATGTCGGACGGCAGCGACTCCGCCGTGAAAAAAATACCCGAGATAAAAAACAGCGGACGGATGAAAAACGGCACGAAGCGGCGCGCTTCGGGCAGAACCGTGAGAAGGACCGTGAAGAGCATGCTCAGTCCCAGGGCGAGGATCAGCAACAGGCCGATGTTGACCAGCAGTTCAAGGAACCGGACCTGCTCGATTCTAAAATGGAGGATGTGGCAGACCGAGGTGAAGACCGTGAGGGTGAAGATAAAAAAAACGAAATGATGGAGCCCGTTCGACAGGACGGGATCGACGGGCTGGACCAGCCGGTAGTTGAACAGGGCGTCCGCCTGGCGAAATGCCCTGGCGCCTCCGTGGGCGACCTGCCGGAAAAGAATGAACGGCGCGACCCCGGTGATCACCAGCATGGGAATGGGGATGTTTCCCAGTTCATGCCGGCCCCGCAGGTAAAACAGGAAAGTAAACAAGAGCACCTGCATGAGGGGCTCCACAAACGCCCACGCGATGCCGCCGCGAAGCTGGCCGAATTGTGCGCTCAGGTTGCGAACGAACAACGCGTGGATGACCGCCCATTGGACTTGGGGGGGCTTGCGCCGGGGCAGGCCGGTGGAGTTCGGGTTCATCGTTTGCCTTTCGGGCCTGGGGCGGGGCGGAGGAGCCGGCCGGCAATCGGCGCGGCCGTGAACAGGTGCAACGTGCCGGCGGCAAGCATCCACACCCAGATGCGCGGGTAGGAGTGGTCTTGCGGCAACATGGGTGAGGAGACCAGGACGAGGGACTTGAGGTTTTCAGACGCGGCGATCTGCGCGCTTTGCAACGCCGTCAGGGAGCCCGCGTAGCTCTGCGTGGCGAGGTCCAGCTCCAGTTGAACGATTTGGTAGGATGCAAGGAGCTGGTTGAACGGCGTGGCACCTTCGTCCGTGGCGCTGGCGGAACGGGTGAGCCGGGCCCGTTCAAGGGCGATTTGCTCCTCGATCGCCCTGATCTTGGCCTGGCTCTCGCTTGCCGCGGGTGCGGTGGGCGCCAGGTATGCCAGCGTGCTCGCGAGGTGGGCCTTTTCCGTGGCGAGGGCGGACTCAAGGCCGGCGATGATCGACAAGGCGGCCGAGCCGTCCTTGTCCGGCATGAACGTGTTGTTCTCCTGTTGAAACGCCAGCACGTGGCGGCTTTTCGCGGCATGCTCGGCCTTTGTCTTGTCGAGGTGCTCGCGTGCGGCCGACGTCTGACGCTCGGCGATCTTGCGGGAGACCTCGTTCACATAATCCTCGGCCGCTTTAAGGGTGAGCTGGGATTGGCGGAGGGTCTGCTCGGGCGAGTATCCCTCGACCGTAAGGGTCAGGATGCTGGAGGTCGTGTCGATCGACACGTCGATCAAGGACTGATACTTCGCTAGAAAAACATCGAAACTGGCGTCCGCCGGCAGGCGCTGCGGAGGCAGAATGGAACGGGCCGAATAATGAGTCCGCAGATCAAGCTCCCGATTGAGGACCTCGAGAAGATTGGGTGAGAGTATATACTCCCGGATCATGTGCAGGTCCTGTTGCTCGCCACCTCCAGCACCGAGCAGGGATGCCGCGCCCAAGGACATGCTCGCGGTGTCGTGCTGATTGCGAAGAACGAACTGCGTGGTCGTCGCGTAGCGATGTGTATAGCCGAGCGAGAGCCAGAGCCATAACAGTAGCAGCGGAAGACCGTAGGCAATGAGCCAGCACGCGCGCCTGGATTGAAGGATAGAAGAGGTCTTTTGCACGGGCTTAGGGATTCTCGGTCATGGCCGAAAGCTGTCGCGCCATCCTGGTTTGCTGGCGCGACCACTTCTTCCGGGCCTTGGAAATATTTCTCCGCAATGTGCCGGCCCGGATGTGACGGAAGACGCCGGTCAACCGGCCCCAGAGGGATGTTTTTCGCTCAGGAAGAATGCCATCCAAGTCGTCTAGAAGCCGGCTGATGACGGTGTCGGCATTCCCCGCGTAACGTCGCAAATCCGCGAGCCTCGACTGGCGCTCCTGCAGAATACTCAGCTTTAGCTGCTGAAGTCGCAGATGGTGCAGAATCTCACCCGGCGTCAGCGCCTCCTGCAAAATTGAAGCCCATAAATTTTCGAGCTTGGCGTAGTTCGATTCCTCCGGGGTCAGGTGAAGCTGCCATGGTTTCTCGCCTACAAAATGGAGGATCCGCAGGTTTTCTGTCAGGAGTTCATTGATCTGATTGAACGCGGTATCCGGGTATTTCCGCTTGGTGACATTGAAGGCCTCATCCAGGGCGCAGACCTGTTCGATGGGGAAATAGTCATTGAGAATCGCCTGATCCGCCTTCCCTTTGCGGGCATTATAATCCGGCGAGATGCGGTGATTGAGCAGAGCCTGGTATGTTTCGCCCGTGAGGTGGAGGCGCCCGATGACCATGACGCCTGTATTGAAATAATCGAGGGGCTTGCCTGTTTTATAATTGAGGCTGCGGGTCGCTGCGAACGGCGCCGCGTGCTCAAACAAGGCGGTGAGCGAACCGGTGCAGATCATGTCGCTGTCCAAGGTCACCACGCGGTCGAATTCGTCCAAGGCAAACGCCTCGAGTATAAAAAAGGCCGGCTTCAGGCGTTCCGGAGTGTGGAGGTGTTCGTCGCGGTTGGCCCAGACCGTGCCGTATCGCGAATCGTCCGCCTCGTGATAGCGAACATTAGAATAGAGACGGCTCACCAGCTCGCGGCTTTCCTTGGACAACGGGGCCAGCTTGCGATTGTGAATGATTATAAAAGGCAGGTTGAGCCCGGGGTGCCTTTGTTTCAGCGAATGGACAAGCACTGCGAAGCCCGGCACGAAGTCGTCGTTGAGGACGGTGCACAGTGCGGTGCGACCAGGAGTGGACGGGCTGCAGGGAGCAGGAGGGGAGGCGCTCATGTCACAAGGTTCTCATAACGGGCGGAGGGCAGGACGGTCAGGCGGCCTCCATTCGTGGCGTTGACGAGTTTCACGCCCTTTGCCGCCAAGGTGTCGCGCAGGATCTCGTAGCTTTTGAAGACCGGTCCGTTGTCGGCCCAGATTCGCTGCAGGCTTTCGAATTTTGAGGTGGACGTCTTGTGGAGCTTGGCGTCGTAACAATAGCGCTTGGAATCGTCCGGGCTCTCGATGCCATAGTCACAGTCGCATCCGAGCAAATAGATCTCCGTGCAGCCCATGTGCACGGCCAGTGGTATACACATGGTTTGGATGACGGTATAGCCGTCGTCCAGATGCCTGCTGAGATCCAGATTGATCTTGCCCGCTTCGTCCACGAGCCGCTTTGGACGTTCGAAGAGGAGATATTTCACGTCCTCGCCGGGAAACAGTCCCGCCTCTTTTATATAGTCTCGAAAAGCGAACGAAAAGAATTTGGTGGCACCGCGCGCCTTGGCCTGCATTGCGGCATAATAATCGGGGTTCAGCTGAGGATCCGGCTTGTTCCAGCCGCCAAACATTTCGTGGGAGGAGACGCAGTAGTATTTCGGGCACAAAATCGAATACTGCTCGGCGTTTACAAACCAGTTTGAGACGAAGGTGATTTCGTCCTTTAGCTTGGAGAGGTCCTGGCTGTTGAGCGACGGGCCGTTGCCTATGATAAAACAACGACGCCCCGCATGTTTGTTCTTCAGCGCATGGATCCTGTCGTATTCCCCCGAGGCGACATACACTTCCCGGCGGCTCGCCCGCCACTGCTTTGTTCGTTGATTGGCGGGCAGATGCTTCCATTCCCTGACCTGGGCGCGCATGACGGGCTGGGCCATGTCAACCGCCGGGTTGGAGTGCCGCTTGTCGATGGCTTGATGTTTTTTGGGTTCGGGCCGGCCTTCCCTGGCCGACTTCGGTTTTTTTTTAACCGGGTTGGCTTCGGCCAGGCTTATCCGGAGCTGGTTGCGGACCACGCGAAGATCCTTGCGCACCAGAATGGCAGCCGCGCTTCTGGACCGGCTGTAGATGGCGTCCGCCGCCTGTTTGGCATCCTCCGAAAGCTTCTTTAGCCGGGCTTCTGTTTCGCCCAGGTGCCGCGCCTTTGTTTCGATCTCATTTTTCAAGGCCGCAATCTCTTTTGCTTTCACCTCCAGCTCCGACTTGGTGGAGCGCTGGTCCTCTTCAAGCTGCTTATAAGTTGCGACCCGGGCCGTGGCTTCATCGAGCGAGTTCCGACTGTATTGAAACACCTTCTGAAGGACCTGAACCCCGAGGGACTCAATTACCGCCTCCTGTGCCGCCGGTCGCCGGTCGTCGGCGCCTTGATCGATCTTTGGATTTATATAGAGCTCGGTGCCGGCTTCCGGATGGCGTCTGGCCAAGGCTTCGTTGGACGGGGCGAACAAGCCGAGAATGCGCGAACGCTCGCTGGCGCTCCAAAGACCCAAGGGTTCTTCCGGCGGTTTCGGCGAGCACGTCTCGAAAATTTTTCTAAGCTCCGACTTCGAAGACGCATCAAGGAACCGGTTGGCCTGCCGTAACATTTCGATGGCCTGTCGTGAGACACTGGGATTGACCGGCTGTTTAGGGGGAAGCGCGAGCGTGCCTTGATAGGCCCAGTTCTTGAAATGGGCATCCAAGATCAACCGGGGATCCTTATACGCCCGTTCGTAGGAGATCACCCGGACGCATTCCCGGCCGAACCGATCTTCATAGCAGGCGGCAACGCGGTTCCAATCCAGGTTTTCATAGGGAGTATTCGCGATGAATTCATCGAATGTCCAAAATCCTCCCTCCTTGATGGATTGATTATACCACGACTCGAGGAACACATCCTGACGCCTTGTGGATAAAAGTATATGCACCTTGCAGTCGGTGAAGAGCCCGGGCAGCGCCTCCGCAATTGTTTCCACGTCTTTATACCCCGTATAGGGATTCCCCATGAAATGTTCTGATATCAAAATGATATTGCGTTCTTTCCAGCTGGAGTGGGCCAGTTTGATTTCATGATCGAGTTTCGCGACGGTGAGCGGATCAATCGGGTGGCCGCGGGCGAGCAGCGCCTTTGCGTATTTCACGCCTTCCGGATCGTAGCGGCAGTCGAGCGCGGACAGTTGCGCTTCAAGTTTTACGAGTTCCCGGTGCAGGAAGGTCGTGCCGGTTTTGTGGGCACCGACGTAAATAAAGATATTTCGCTTCATAGTGGTTGGTTCACGGTTTCGAATTCCATTCACGGGCCCAGCGGTTGGGGTCGGCCCACGGCGAGTGGGATCGTCTTTCAGTTTGCCGGATAATCTCGGGGAAATGCATGCGCTTCAGCGCGGATGGATCGTGGAGATTCAGGGAGAAGACTTCCGCGCGCGCCATGGGGCGGTTGAAAATATAGATGCCGTCGACCCCGGACGACCATGCATTCAATGCTTCGCCCCGCCATAGCTCCGGCCTGATCGGGACCGACATGCTTGCGGACGAAGACGCGTCGGGAACGTTCTGTTCTATTCTGCGGCGCTCCAGGCACGCGTAATAAGGGACGTCATAGCGATGGCAGAAATCGGCGAAGCTGCTCCATGAGCTTAACATATAGTAATCGCTATTTACTACCATGTCGACGAGGTCCTCCTTTAGCCATTCTTCTATATCAATGCCGATGGCACGGCAAAATTCGACGGAGTCGGGAATGCGCACCATCAACAAGATTGGCCGGCCCCGGTCCAGGGCGGTTTGATCAAGGTCCTTGCGAATGAGCCGGACGAGATCCGTGATCAGCGCCAGCTGGCGGTCCGAGGCTTTTCCGCCATCGGCGACAGACTTGAACAGGATGGTATGCCGGGTGAAATCGAGTTCGATGCCATCAAGTCGGTGCTGGCCGGCCAGTTTGTCCACACCGGCTTTGATGGCCCGAATAAACTTTTTCCTGACCTCAAAGTTATCATAGTTCAGGGCATTCGGGCGTGCGAATCGAGGTGGTCGGGACGTGGTGCCGACCAGAAACGGATTACCCTTTTTGTCGGTTGTGGAGGCCATTCGTTGCTTCCATCCGTGCAGCGACTTGACCGGGAGATTGTGATCGTGCGTATCATTGACCCGGATCGTCCAGAACACCTCCTTGCCATGATTTTTGAGATACTCCATGCATGTAACGAAAGGATCCTGACGGACCGCATTTCCGGGATTTTGGGCCTCCAGTTTGGCAATTATTTTGGGCCAAAAAGAATCGGTTTCGCCGCTATCATCTTTGAACTGTGGTTCCCAAAAACGGGAGCCTGCGCTTAATACAACCGTGGATAGCGCGGATGCTTCTTCGTAGCCGACCACCGTTCCTGTCAGGATGGCGGCATGCACATCCGTGACGGAGGGGAATATGCGAATGCCATCTTTATTGACGAGGAGGGGCCTGGGCTTCTGACGAAGCTTCCGCCGGGTCATGTAGGGGGATGGGGGGTGATCGGCCCGATACTTTTGAAGAATCTCGGCTTCCTGTGTTCCCAACTGCTGGGCGGGGCGGTTTTCCAAGAGGCCGTCGGCGCGCCGGAGGCGGACGACGGTGTCATTGTCTTCGACGATCTGCGCGGGATCGGAAAGCCGGACGGCGTGTGCGGTGCCGGTCAGTAATCCGGTGCAGCAAACGCAGACGAGAAGTATACACTGGAGGCGAAAAGGCATCACGGGGTCGATCAGGCACTGCCGTAGGTCATCCACGAGGACTGGTCCCGGCCAAGGAGTGCGAATAACCGCTTGTTATGCGGTTCATATATACGGAAAAGATCCTTTTTGGCCTGGTCGGAAAAGGGATATTGATAGGCGTCTTGTTCGTTGAAGCGTTTGATTTCCAAGGGAACGCGGTGAACGCCTATAAAGTCCAGAATCTGCCCATAGGCCTGCCGCTCGTCTTTCTTGAAATCGTCAAGAAACGCGACGTGGACTTGTGAGCGCGGGTAGAGGGCGAAAATCTTTTCGAGCTGCTCGTCGTAGAATCCCCGGTCGAGAATGCGTTTGTCGAAGGAGGGTTCTTCCAGGTGTTCTATTTTGAATTCCCGTGCATGAAGCAGCCGGACCTCTTCCTTTACCTTTGGGCGTTGGATGTAATTATAGTGGGATTGGAAGCGACTGACGGGATCCCGCAATATCATGATAAGCTTGGCATCCGGCAAAGCGGCGCGAATGCGCGGCAGGTTCGGCAGGTCGGCATACGTGGGTGTTTTGTCGCCGTAAGCGATTATGCCGTCTTGTTCAGGGAAGTGGCTGCGATACCAATCCATCCCTTGCTTGTAATTACGGGCCTTGTCGAAGAAGTGGACTTCATAGCCGCCCCTCGCCATGTGGATTTGGGGGTGTTCATGAAGATTGTGTCCAATGGAACTGGTGCCGCATTTCATTCCACCGATGATGAGAAAGTTGGGCAGCCGGCAGGTGAATTCCAGTGGCATGGCCGGTGGCTGTCTGGTTTCGATACGCGGCTTCGGTGCTTTCTTTGGCGAAGGGGGGGCGACGGCCATCAACCGGTCGGGACCGGCTGATTGAACCACGGGAGCAGGCGCGAGCGAAGTGGAGATGCCTGCCTTGGCGGCCAGTCCGTCGAACGTGTAGCCAAAGGTTTCGATATCCTCTTTATATATTTCGGCGACGAGGCGGATGGTTTCCTCGTTATAATACTCCGAATAGTGTTTGTGACTGCTGCTATTCACATGGGGGAGGCTGTCGTTTTTTAGATTATAGGTTCGGGCCAGTTGTTTGAAATCATCCGACAACGATTCGAAGCGAATGATATCGGAGACGCCGATCCGCCCATCGACATCCCGCAGCCAGATCACTTGGGGACGGAGAAAAACGGCCTTCCGGTTGGCGTTCCTCACGTAGTCCTCGAAAGAGCCGCCGGCGGCGAGAAGCTCGCGATTGGGCCTTCCGCGAACGATGCCTTTTTGGGCCATTTTTAGCTCGTAAATATAGCTGCTGACCATCCGCGCCCAAGGATTCCGCACAATCGCGAAGGCCCGGTATTTTGTGGTGTTATATTTCCTTTTATACCGGGACCACGGGGCGTGGCGGGGAAAGGACTCCGGCCACAGCCCGGGATTCTCGCTCCGCCGTTTATACGATGGCGTCCATTTCCGGCCGAAGAACGCCTCCACGCTCTGTCCGGCATTTTTGGGAATATGTATAAAAATGATTTTTTCTTCTTTTATAATCATGTTGGTCAGAAGGGCGCGTGGCCAAATCCAGGAAAATACGGGAGCGGTTAAACGCGCTTGAGCTTCTGGCGCTGCACGGCTTCGACAGGCAGAATCTCTTCTTTTTTATAGCCGAGGCTCTTGTGCACGTTGCGAAGATCGCGGACGAGCTTGCGCAGGCCGTCCGGCTCCAGGCTTGCGGCATGATCGGTGCCTTTGTTGGTGCGATCCAAGGTGAAGTGGCGCTCAAACCAGATCGCACCGAGCGCGAGAGCGGCGGTGTCGGCGGCGATGCCGAGGTGGTGTCCGCTGAAGCCGACCGATTTGACGCGGTAGTTGAACGTCTCCTTGAGGCGCACGATTTCGTGGAGGCAGATGTCTTCAAAGGCGACGGGGTAGCCTGAGGTGCAGCTGTAGATAACGAGGTCTTTCGCGCGGTCTTTATTCTCAAAGAAGCTTACGATTTTTTCCTCCTCTTCATGGGAGGTCATTCCGAACGAGAGGTGAATTTCCCCCTCATAGTTGTCGGCGAGCAGCCCGAGCATCTCGAAGTTGAGATTGCAGGCGCTGGGGACCTTGATGAGCGCCGGCTGCAAGGCGATGATTTCGCGGGCGGAGGTGACGTCCCAGACGCTGGTCGAGTAAACGGTGCCCCATTCCTCGCAGCATTCCTTCAGCTTGCGGTGCTGGTCGGCGGTGAATTCCAGAAATTCGCGATGCTGGCCATAGGTGGCACCGTAGGCGTTGGCGGGGTTGGGATGCGGCGCATTATATTGTTCCTCCGTGAGGAGCTCGCGCGGGGTGCGTTTTTGGAACTTCACCACGTCGGCGTGGCAGAACTGGGCGGCGACGCGGATCATTTCCAAGGCGGTTTCGAAGTCGCCGCAGTGATTACAACCGACTTCGGCGATGAGTTTGGGCTGTTCGATGGACGTATTCATATAGTGGTTAAAAAATATCCGTGGGCTCGGTTGAAATAAGGTTGAGCAGTTCGCGCACGGCGTCGTCGCCGCCGTTTCGTTCAAGGACGATGCGGGCGTGGGCTTTGACTTCGGGGTGGGCGCTGCCGACCGCGACACCGCAGCCCACCAGTTTAAAGCAACCGAGATCGTTCAGGTCGTTTCCGAGGAAGAGGGTGCGTTCCGGCGGCACTCCCTCGCTCTTGAGCCATTGATTCAAGGCTTCCTCCTTGGTGGAGACGCCGTGAATGCAGGGGAGCCCGAGTTTCTGACAACGGCTCAGGACGACGGGGTTGGTCTCGGTCGAAAGGACGAGGATTTTTCCTGGAAAGACTTTCTTGAACCGGCTGATGGCCAGGCCGTCGCCGCGACTGCAGACAATGCTTTCTTCTCCGCTTTGGGAGAGGTGGACGAGGTTGTCCGTAAACACGCCATCGAAGTCGAGGACGAGGGCCTCCAGGGGATTGGGCAGGCAGTTCTTCCGTTCCTCGATCTGGCGGGCCTGGGCGACGGTTTGCACGAGTTGCAGGTCGAGTTCCTCATCGATCTCGATCGCATGGTGGGCCGGGAGTTCCCAGCAGACGGTTTTGCCGAAGAAGCGGTGTTTTCGCTCAAGGAAGCCGGCGGTTTTAATCAGGTAGGCGGCGCCGTTTTCCATGATTTCGCGTTCGCGATCCTGACGGCGGGGGCGCTTGGATTTCTCATGGTTTACGCCGACCCAGTTTCCGAACAGGTCCTCTCTCCAGATAAAGCGGTGATTGGCCACCCCGGTGAAGGCGGTGTCGGCATTGGAGGCGATCGCATGGGCGATCATTTCTTCAAGATCGGAAGCACGGGTGAGCGGGCTGGTGCACTGCAGAAACAGCAGGTAGTCGGGAACCCAGCCGGCAGCCCGCCAGGTTTCGAGCCCGTGGAGGAGGGCCAGTTCCGAACTGGCGGCGTCGCCGCTGAGTTCGGGCGGGCGCCAGATGATTTCGGCGCCGGCGGCTTTGGAGAGAGCGGCGATGGCGGGGTCGTCGGTCGAAACGGCGACGCGGTCGACTTTGTTGCAGAAGAGCGCCGCGTGAATCGTGTGGACGACGAGAGGCTTGCCGGCGACGTGGCGGAGATTTTTACCGGGGATTCCTTTGGAGCCCCCGCGCGCCGGAATGATTGCACCGATGGTCATGTTAGTTGGAAAAACGGGGCTTATTTGGTCAGCCATTTTTGGATGTGGCTGAACTTGGTGCGCCAGCGCTGCAGCTTCTTGATGCGCCCGGTGAGAAAGGCGTCCGTGTGTGAAGTGAGGCCGGGTTGAATCGATTCGATCTGGTCGAAAAAAAGATCGAAGGCCGGGACGACACGGCCTGTGAACAGGCTTTTGATCACCACGCCCAGGTCGGGTTCGATGACGAAGGCTTCGCGGCGGGCGCCGAGTTCGAAGGCGGAACGGATCGCGCCGACGTCTTTCAAGGCTTTCAGTCCCTGGCCGGCGGAACTGCGGCTGATCTTGAGGGCATCGACGCAGTCTTGGGCGCTGACGGGGTGTTTTGAAGTGAAGAGGAGCCCGTAAATTTGAGCCAGCGACTTGGGGAACCCGAGGGTGTCGGCCAGCTGGACCCAGTGCTCGATCATCCCGAGTTCGGCGGGAGTAAGGGTGCGGGCGGGTGCATCCGCCGGTTCAGTCTCGGAACCAC